>NZ_CP054424.1:2553583-2870281 GCF_013334205.1 Rhodoferax sp. BAB1
CGCGCGCAATTTGCCGTCGCGCACATGGGGCATGCCCGACACGATGGAATCGAACAGCACGTCCACCTTGCCGCTGATCAGGTCAGCGATCGAGAGGCCGGTGCCCCGGTAGGGAATGTGCACGAGGAAGGTGCCCGACTGCGCCTTGAAGTTCTCGGTGGACAGGTTGGAGATGGTGCCGTTGCCGCTGGAGGCGTAGTTCAACCGCCCGGGGTTCTTGCGCGCATGGTCGATGAATTCGCGCAGGTTCTTCGCCGGCGAACTCAGGGGCACCAGGATCACCTGCGGCGAACTGGCCACGTAGACGATGGGCGTGAAATCGGTCTCGGCGTTGTAGGGGATCCGGGGGTTGATGGCCGGGCCGATGCTGTGGGTGCTCGAGGTGGTGAGCAGCAGGGTGTAGCCGTCGGGCGCGGCCTGGGCACCGGCCAGCGCGCCGATGGTGCCACCGGCCCCGGGCTTGTTGTCGACCACGATGGACTGGCCCAGCTTCTTGCTGAGCTCCTGCGAGAGAGCGCGCGCGAGGATGTCGGTGGCGCCGCCCGCGGGGAAAGGCACGACCAGGCGCAGCGGCTTGGCCGGCCAGGTCTGCGCCGAGACCGACAGGCTCAGGCCGACGGCCAGCAGGCCGAGCAGGGTTTTGAATTTCATCGGGGTCTCTCCTCTGTAGGGCTACCGAAAAGGCAAGAACGGCACCCATGGGTGCCGTTCTGGTCGGGGCATGGCAGGAACTCAGTCTTCGACGAAGGCTTCCTCGCGCTTGGACTTGATCGCCGGCAGCATCACGATCACCAGCAGCAGCAGGGCCAGGGCCAGCAGCGAAGCCGAGATCGGACGCGTCACCAGCACGCTCCAGTCGCCCCGCGACAGCAGCAGGGCGCGGCGCAGGTTCTCTTCCATCATCGGGCCCAGGATGAAACCCAGCAGCAGCGGAGCCGGCTCGACGCCCACCTTGAAGAAGATGGTTCCGACGACACCGAACATGGCCACCATCCAGATGTCCCAGGTGTTGTTGTTCGTGGAATACACACCAACCGCGCAGAACAGCACGATGGCCGGGAACAGCCAGCGGTAGGGCACGGTCAGCAGCTTGATCCAGATGCCGATCAGCGGCAGGTTCAGCACCACCAGCATCAGGTTGCCGATCCACATGGATGCGATCAGGCCCCAGAACAGCTCGGGGTTGCTGGTCATCACCTGCGGGCCGGGCTGGATGTTGTGGATGGTCATGGCACCGACCATCAGCGCCATCACGGCATTGGGCGGAATGCCCAGCGTCAGCAGCGGGATGAAGGAGGTCTGGGAACCGGCATTGTTGGCCGACTCGGGCGCGGCCACGCCGCGGATATTGCCCTGGCCGAAGGGCACTTCGCCTTTCTTGAGCTTGGTCTTCTTCTCGATGGTGTAGGCCGCAAAGGCCGACAGCAGCGCACCACCGCCGGGCAGGATGCCCAGGATCGAACCGATGGTCGTGCCGCGCAGCACAGCCGGGGCCATGCGCTTGAAGTCCTCGAGCGAGGGGTAGAGGTGGGTCACCTTGGCCGTGAAGACCTCGCGATGTTCTTCGGGCATCGACAGGTTCTTGATGATCTCGCCGTAGCCGAACACGCCCATGGCGATCACGATGAAGCCCAGGCCGTCGGTCAGTTCCGGGATGTCGAAGGAGTAACGCGCCACACCCGAGTTCACGTCGGTGCCGATCAGGCCCAGCAGCAGGCCCAGCACGATCATGGCGATGGCCTTGAGCAGCGAGCCGGAAGCCAGCACCACGGCGCCGACCAGACCCGCCACCATCAGCGAGAAATACTCGGCCGGGCCGAACTTGAAGGCCACCTCGGTCAGCGGCAGGGCAAAACCCGCCAGGATCAGGGTGCCGACGCAGCCGGCGAAGAAGGAGCCCAGGCCGGCAGCAGCCAGCGCCGGACCGGCACGGCCCTTGCGGGCCATCTGGTAGCCGTCGATGATGGTCACCACCGAGGACGACTCACCCGGCAGGTTGACCAGGATGGCCGTGGTGGAGCCGCCGTACTGGGCGCCGTAGTAGATACCGGCCAGCATGATCAGCGCGGCCACCGGGGGCAGCGCATAAGTGGCCGGCAGCAGCATGGAGATGGTGGCGATCGGGCCAACACCCGGCAACACGCCGATCAGGGTGCCCAGCAGCACGCCAATGAAGCAGTACAGCAGGTTCTGGAACGTGAAAGCCACGCCAAAACCCAGGGACAGATGGTCAAGGAGTTCCATTTTTTTGTCTTTCTCAGCCGGTGATGAAGGCAGGCCAGATCTGGAACTGCAGATTGAGCAATTTCACGAAGGCGCCATAACTGATGATGGCCAGGATGGTGGCCAGGATCAGCACGCTCTTGAGCCGGAACTGCTTGTCGGCCAGGCTGGCCACGATGGTCAGGCCATAGATGCCGACCACCAGACCCATGGCGGGAATACCGAGCTTGGGCAGACCGCCGAGCAGGATGCCGAACAGCACGTTGGCACCGATGATGCAGGCCAGGGGACGCAGGGCCACCTTGCCCATCCTGGCCCCCTCCTTGCCTGCCATGCCCTTGAGCATGATGATGCCGCCCAGGATGGTCAGGATCACGCCCAGGCCCAGCGGGAAGTAACCGGGACCCATACGGGCACCGGTACCGATGTTGTAGTTGGTCGCACCGATGGCGAAAGCCAGACCCACGGCGGCAAACAGCACGCCCGCGAAAAAGTCCTCTTCACTCTTGATGAATTTCACAAACAGTCTCCTACGGGTCGAAAGCCCGAAACACAGGCGATTCTGCCCCGGAAAACATCTGTTGCTGAATGTGGGTTTCACCTATCCGGGCCGGCAGAACATGTGGACTCCACCTATCCCCACACGGTATTCAGAACCAGCGCTCCGGGAATACCCTAGGTTCTCCGGCAGCGACGCGCCATCGTGGGGCAAGGCCCTGACACGGGCTGTCTCAGCTCAGGGGCGGTGTGGCACCCAGCACTTCATCGATGACCGTCAGGCCCTCGGCCACGCGCAGGGCACCGGCCAGGCGCAAGGGCCGCATGCCGTCGGCCACCGCCTGGCGCTTGAGCGCGTCAATGTTGGGCTCCTTGCTGACCCTGTCCTTGAAGGCTTCGGAAATGACCAGCAGCTCGTACAGGCCCATGCGTCCCTGGAAACCCGTCATGCGGCAGTCAACGCAACCCACCGGCTTGAAGGGCTTGTAGCCGCCGCTGATGTTCCAGGGTTTCACCATCTCGGCCAGGTGCTCGCGCGTGGCGGCCTCGTCGCGTTGCTTGCATTGCGCGCACAGTGTGCGCACCAGACGCTGCGCCAGCACGCCCAGCACGGTGGCATTGAGCAGGTAGGGCGGGATGCCCAGTTCCATCAGGCGCGTGATGGCCGAAGGCGCATCGTTGGTGTGCAGGGTGGAGAAGACCAGGTGGCCGGTCAGCGCAGCCTGCACCGCCATCTCGGCGGTTTCCAGGTCGCGGATTTCGCCCACCATGATGATGTCCGGGTCCTGCCGCATCAGGGCGCGCAGGCCCTCGGGGAAACCGAAGTCCAGCTGCGGCTGCACCTGGGTCTGGTTGAAGGCCGGCTCGATCATTTCGATCGGGTCCTCCACCGTGCTGACGTTGACCTCTTCCGTCGCCACCCGCTTCAGGGTGGAGTACAGCGTGGTGGTCTTGCCCGAACCCGTGGGGCCGGTCACCAGGATGATGCCGTGCGGGCGCTTGACCAGCGACTCCCAGCGCTGCGCGTCGTGCGGTGAGAAGCCCAGCTCGGCCAGGTCCTTGACCGTGGTGTCCGGGTCGAAGATACGCATCACCATCTTCTCGCCGAAGGCCGTGGGCAGGGTGGAGATACGCATTTCCACCTCGTCGCCGCCGGGGTTGCGTGTCTTGATGCGGCCGTCCTGCGGCCGGCGTTTCTCGATCACGTCCATGCGCCCCAGCAGCTTGATGCGCGCCGTCATGGCGGTGAGCACACCCATGGGCATCTGGTAGACCGGGTGCAGCACGCCGTCGATGCGGAAACGGATCACGCCCTGCTCGCGCCGCGGCTCCAGGTGGATGTCGCTGGCGCGCTGGTCGAAGGCGTACTGCCACAGCCAGTCCACCACCTGCACCACGCTCTGGTCATTGGCGTCGAGCTGCTTGTTGCTCTTGCCCAGTTCCACCAGCTGCTCGAAGCTGGCGCCCGTGTTGCCGCTGCCCGACTTCATGGCAGAACGCACCGACTTGGCCAGGGCAAAGAACTCGGCCGTGTAACGCGTGATCTCACCCGGGCTGGCCATCACCCGGCGCACGCTGCGGCGGGTCTGGCGCTCCACCTCGCCCACCCAGTCGGTGATGTAGGGCTCGGCCGTGGCCACTACCACCTCATTGGGCAGCACCTGCACCGGCAGCACCTTGTGGCGCTCGGCATAGGCTGCGCTCATGGTGTCGGCCACCTTGCCCACGTCCACCTTGAGCGGATCGATGCGCAGATAGTCCAGGCCGGCACGACCGGCCAGCCACTGCGTAAGGCTTTCCACGTCCAGCGGCTTGTGATCGACGGCACGGCGGATCGAGACGCTGGCCAGGCGCAGCAGCGGGTGCTGGGCGCTTTCGGCCTGCGAACAACGCGCGATGGTGCGCTGTGCCTCGTCATCGGCAATCACGCCGTCGGCCAGCAGCCACTCGACCAGGCGGCGCCAGTCGACCGGCCCCACGTGCTCGGACTTGGACAGGCTCTTGAGTTTGGGCTGGGCGCTCATGGATGGTTTACAGATCGACTATCGGTTTGAAGCCGCGCAGCCACTTGGTGGCGGGCAAGTCCCACTGAGTCTGGATGATTTCGGCCCGCTCGGCAAGCACGGCACGCTTGGGACGTGAGGGCGTGCGCTGGGCCAGCACCACGGTGTTGCCTTCGCGCGTCGCCTTGAAGGCCCAGACCGCCTCGCGGCCGAAGGCGCTGGCGATCTTGTCCACGCTCCTGGCATAGCTGGAAGAGCGGCCGAAGAGGTTGACCGTCATGCAGCCCTCCTCAGTCAACAGTCGCCGGCAATGGGCGTAGAACTCGGCACTGTCGAGCACGGGCGCGGCCGCCTCGTGGTCGTACAGATCCACCTGCAGCGCGTCCACGGTACCGAACCACTCGGGTTTCTGGATTTCCTGCGCCGCATCGGCCAGGATGACCTGCATCCTTGCCGTATCCGCCGGCAGCTTGAACCAGCCGCGGCAGGCGGCCAGCACCTGCGGATTGAGTTCGATGGCCGTGGTCTTCATGCGCAGCAACTTGGCGCAGAACTTGGTCAGCGAACCAGCGCCCAGGCCCAGCTGCACGGCCTGGCGCTTCGGGACGGAGGCCGGCTCCACGAACAGCAGCCAGGCCATCATGCGCTGGATGTATTCGTGCACCAGGCGCGTCGGGTCCCGGGTGTCCATGGAGCCCTGGATCCAGATCGAATCCAGGTGGAGATGACGGATGGGGCCTTCGTCAGAGAACTGGACTTCGGGGAGGGGGGGTGCTTCTTGGTCAAGGTGTTGGGATTATCGCTTTCGTTTTTTGCCGGCAGTTGGTGGTTTTGACTGGCGTCGCCTGGTCTATCCCCCACTCATCCCCCCGCCCTTCTCTACCCCCGCCGGGGTAGAGAAGGGGGCCTGGATTTGACTTGGGCGCGCCGGCTACGCTTCTAAGGTGCGTGAGGTCACAGCGCGGGTTGGCTCGCCTCGACCGCCAGCCAACGGTCGTAGAGAACTCGAACGAATTTGCACGCCACGGCTGGCGGCTGCGCCGGCCAGCAACGAGACAGGAAAAGCGCTGCGCAATCCTGGCTCGTTTACGGCAGGCCGCTCGCGGCCGCCGTTTTGGGCGCAAAGATCAGCAACCTTTGACTACGACCGCGGGCATGAAATGCAGACGCTCTACAAAGGGTGGTGACGCATCGCGCCGTAGAAGCGCAGCCAGAAAGCCAAAAGCGAAATCCAGGCTCCCTTCTCTACCCCGGCGGGGGTAGAGAAGGGCGGGGGATGAGTGGGGGGCAGATCAGCCTCGCAGAGAAAAACGTCACTCAACCAGGAATCACAACAACCCCGCCCGAACCACAGCCTCCCTCCAAGCACCCAGCTTGCGCTCGAAGCTCCAGGAAGCATTGGCCGGGCTGGTGGACGGCAGCTTGATCAAGGGAAAGTGCTCCATACCCAGACTGCTGCGCACCAGCTTCGCATGTTTGTAACTCTCACCCCCGTTGTGCACGATCAACTGCAGCTGCGGGCATTGCGCCTTGAGGGCAGCAAAGTCGTTCACCTCGGCGTGGCGGATCGCGCTGTCCAGGCTGCCGCTGCGTTCACAACTCGCGTACACGTCCCAGACGCCCAGGCCGCGTGCCAGCAACCAGGCACAGCGTTGTTCATAACGCTCCGGCCCCGGAACAGGGTGTTCGGGCCACAGCGCCTGCAGGATCTTCCAGAAATGATTCTGCGGGTGTGCGTAGTACTGCTGAGACTGCAAGGACGCCACACTCGGGAAGCTGCCGAGGATGAGAAGACGGGTATCAGGACCCACCAGGGGCGGCAGGCCATGCAGGCGTCGAGAATTCATGCCGACGATGCGCTCGCCACTTGCAAGCGCGGCAAGGCCACCTTTGAATTCTCGCGCGTCTGTTGCTCCAGAGCTGCCAGGTTCAGTCCTCGCAATCCGGCCAGCACCTCTGCAATCCGCGGCAACTCCCCCGGCTCGTTGCGCCCCTGCGCCTGGCCGGCCGCACGCTGCCCGGCCGTCGCGTACAGCCAGTGCGGCGGCATGTCGGGAGCATCGGTCTCCAGCACGAGGGCTTCCAGCGGCAGCTCGGTGGCCAGGCGCCGCAGGTTCTGCGCGCGTTCGTAGGTCAGCGCGCCGCCGAAACCCAGCTTAAAACCCAGATCGATGAAGGCCTGCGCCTGCTGCAGGCTGCCGTTGAAGGCATGGGCAATGCCACTCCAGCGGTGCCCTCCCTGCCCCACGGCGCGCAAGCCCTTGAGCAACATGTCGGCCGAGCGCCGCACGTGCAGGATCACGGGCAAACCGTGCTTGCGCGCCAGCTTGAGCTGTTCCACGTAGAAGTATTCCTGCCGCTCGCGCAGCGGTGAGGCGCAGAGTTCGGGCACGAAATAGTCCAGCCCGATCTCGCCCACGGCCACCAGGCGCGGGTCGTCGCGATGTTCGGCCAGGGCGGCGTCCAGCCGGGCCAGGTCGGCGTCCAACGCGTCTTTGACATACAAAGGGTGGATGCCCAGGGCATAACTGTCACCGAACTGGTGCGCCAGGGCGCGCGTGGCCTCGAAATGCGCCACCTGCACGGCCGGCAATACGCAATGGACCACACCGCGCTGGCGGGCGCGTTCGCGCACCTCGGCCACGTCGGCCGCGAACTCCGGCGCATCCAGGTGGCAGTGGGTGTCGATCCATCCAGTCAGGCTCATGACGCCGATGATGCCGTAAACAGGGTACGGGCCGGGCTGGCGCGCATGCAAAAAAAGTCCAGCCGTGCTACCGTCTGTGCAACGCCGCCGGTGCGGCCCAACCTCCCAGGTGTACGCATGCGCCAGCCTGCCCTGTACAGCCGTTCACCGCGTGGCCCCGCCAGCGCGCCGGACCTGGCCTTGCCTGCCGCGGAGGCCCACACCACCGCCTCCACCGCCCGCCCCTGGCGTACCCGCCTGCCGCGCTGGCAGGAGCAGCACTGGCGCTGGTTGGCGCTGGCCGCCCTGCTGGTGCTGCTGGCCCAGGCCCTGTGGCCCGGGGCCCCGCAGCGCAAGCTGACCCAGCAGGACATCGACGCGGCCGTGCTCAAGACGCTGGAGACAGCCAGGCTGCCCTCACCGGCCGCCCGGGCCGCGGCGCTCATCGCGCCCTCGGTGGTGCGGGTGGCCGGTTTCGTCACGGACAAGGACGGCCAGGAAACCGAACATGGCCTGGGCAGCGGTGTGGTCATCGTGGACAGCGGTGTCATCCTGACCAATCTGCACGTGGTGGCCGGCGCCCAGCGCATCGAACTCACCTTCCACGACGGCACCCGTTCACCCGCGCTCATGACAAGCGCGCAAAGCCACAACGACCTGGCCGTGCTGCAGGCCCAGAAACTGCCCGACGACCTGAAACCCGCCACCCTGCGCTCCACTGCCGAACTGCAGCCCGGCGACGGTGTGGTCGCCGTGGGTTTTCCCTTCGGCATCGGGCCTTCGGTTTCCAGCGGCGTGGTCTCGGGGCTCAAGCGCAGCTTCCGCTCGCCTGAGGGCAAACAGCAGATCGGCAACCTGATCCAGTTCGACGCGGCGGCCAACCCCGGCAATTCGGGTGGGCCGCTGGTCACCCTGGACGGCGAGGTGGTGGGCATCGTCACCGCCATCCTCAACCCGTCCGAGCAGCGCACCTTCATCGGCATCGGCTTTGCCGTGCCCATCGAGAACGCGGCTTCGGCCGCCGGCATGCATCCCTTCTGAACAGACGCTGGAAAGGCCCCCATGGACAAGAGTTCGCACACCGCCGCCGAGACCTCCCGACTCATGGAGCAGATCCTCTACGAGGTCAAGCGCGTGGTGGTCGGGCAGGACCGTTTCCTCGAACGTGTCATGGTGGCGCTGCTGGCCCAAGGGCACCTGCTGGTCGAAGGCGTGCCAGGCCTGGCCAAGACCCTGACCATCAAGACCCTGGCCCAGGTGGTGCAGGGCCAGTTCCGCCGCATCCAGTTCACGCCCGACCTGGTACCCGCCGACCTGGTGGGCACGCGCATCTACAACCAGAAGAGCGGCGAGTTCAGCACCGCGCTGGGCCCGGTCTTCGCCAACCTGCTGCTGGCCGACGAGATCAACCGCGCCCCGGCCAAGGTGCAGAGTGCGCTGCTGGAGGTGATGCAGGAGCGCCAGGTGACCATCGCCGGCACCAGCTACCCGGTGCCCGCCCCTTTCGTTGTCATGGCCACGCAGAACCCCATCGAGACCGAGGGCACCTACCCCCTGCCCGAGGCGCAGGTCGACCGCTTCATGTTCAAAGTGAAGGTGGACTACCCGACAGAGGAAGAAGAGTTCGTCATCGTGCAGCGTGTCACCGGCGCAGCGGTGGCCGTGACTGCGGTCAGCACCACGGAGCAGCTGGCTGCGCTGCAGCGCCACTGCCGCGAGGTCTACGTGGACCCGGCCCTGGTGCAGTACGCCGTGAAGCTGGTGGCCGCCACCCGCGAACCCGTGCGTGCCGGCCTCAAGGACCTGACGCGCTACCTGAGCTACGGCGCCAGCCCGCGCGCCACCATCAGCCTGATCGAGGGCGCCCGCGCCCTGGCCCTGCTGCGCGGGCGCAGCTACGCCCTGCCCGAGGACGTGGGCGATCTCGCGCCCGACGTGCTGCGGCATCGCCTGGTGCTGTCCTACGAAGCCCTGTCCGAGGGGCTGGACGCCGACGCCCTGATCGGCAAGTTCATGTCGCACGTGCCACTGCCCGCCAAGGTGCTCGAACACGAGCCCCTCGCCGCCTGACCATGCCCACCACCGTCCATCCCGCCCCCGAATCCGCCGAACAGGCGCTGCGCCGGCTCGAGTGGACGGTGCTGCGCCGCCTGGACGGCCTGCTGCAGGGAGATTACCGCAGCCTGCTGCGCGGCGCCGGCCTGGACCTGGCCGACTTGCGCGAATACCAGCCCGGCGACGACGTGCGCCACATCGACTGGAACGTCACCGCCCGGATGCAGGTGCCGCACGTGCGCGTCTACACCGAAGACCGCGAGATGAGCGCCTGGTTCCTGCTCGACCTCAGCCCCTCGGTGGATTTCGGCTCGGGCGAGCGGTCCAAGCGCGAGGTGCTGGCCGACTTCGTGGCCGTGCTGGCGCGCCTGCTCACGCGCCACGGCAACCGGGTGGGCGCCGTGCTCTACAACGGCGGCATCCAGGCCGTGCTGCCGCCGGGCAGCGGGCGGCGCCACGTGCTGCAGCTGCTGCAACGCGTGCAGGCCCCCGCCCCGCAAGCCGAGGACTACCCCGGCATCACCCGCCTGCAGGACCTGCTGCAACACAGCGCCGCCCTGCTGAAGCGGCGCAGCACGGTCTTCGTGCTCTCGGACTTCATCAGCGAGCCGGGTTGGGAACGCCCGCTGGCTCGCCTGGCCCTGCGCCACGAGGTGCTGGCGGTACGCCTGTACGACCCGCTGGAACATGAACTGCCCGACCTGGGCCTGCTGCCCATGCGCGACGCCGAGACCGGCGAACAACTGCTGGTGGACACGCACGACCCGGTGTTTCGCGCACGTTTTGCCCAACTGGCTGCCCAGCGCGAAGAGGCACTGCGGCTGACCCTGGCACGCGCCGGCGTGGACACGCTGGAACTGGCCACCGGCGAGGATCTGGTATCCACCCTGCTGCGCTTTGCCGAACTGCGGCGCCAGCGCAGCCGCGCGCGCTGGCAGCCGCCACCCGCCCATTTGCAACTGGTCCGCAAGCCCAGCACGGAGGCTGCCGCATGAACTTTCTCTGGCCCAACATGCTGTGGCTCCTGCTGCTGCCGCCGCTGCTGGTGGCGTTTTACCTGTGGCTGCTGAAACGCAGGCACAAGCTGGCGCTGCGTTATGCCAGCCTGGGCCTGGTCAGGCAGGCCATGGGCCAGCAGTCCACCTGGCGGCGCCACGTGCCGCCGGCCCTGCTGCTGCTGGCCATCACCGCCCTGCTGCTGGCGGCGGCGCGGCCGCTGGCGGTCATCGTGCTGCCCACACAGCAGGAAACCATCATGCTGGCCATGGACGTCTCGGGCAGCATGCGCGCCGCGGATGTGCAGCCCAACCGGCTGGTCGCCTCGCAGAACGCGGCCAAGGCCTTCCTGACCGAGCTGCCGCGCAACGTGAAGGTGGGTGTCGTGGCCTTTGCCGGCTCGGCCCAGGTGGCCCAGATCCCCACGCACAACCGCGAGGACCTGGCCTCGGCCATCGATCGCTTCCAGCTGCAGCGCGGCACCGCCATCGGCAACGGCATCGTGCTTTCGCTGGCCACGCTGTTCCCCGATGCCGGCATCGACATCGGCAACCTGACCTACGGGCGCGAGCGCTGGCGTGGCGTGTCCATCGACCAGCCGGCCCCGGCCGTCAAGGAGTTCACCCCCGTGGCGCCCGGCTCCTACGGCTCGGCCGCCATCATCCTGCTGACCGACGGCCAGCGCACCACGGGCATCGACTCCATGGAAGCCGCCAAGATGGCCGCCGACCGCGGCGTGCGCATCTACACGGTAGGCGTGGGCACCGTGGACGGCGAGACCATCGGTTTCGAGGGCTGGTCCATGCACGTGCGCCTGGACGAGGAAACCCTCAAGGCCATCGCCCACCGCACCCAGGGGGAATACTTCCACGCCGCCACGGCCGAGGACCTGAAGAAGGTCTACGAGACCTTGAGTTCGCGCCTGAGCGTGGAGAAGAAGGAAACCGAGGTGTCCGCGCTGCTGGCCCTGCTGGCCGCGGTGCTGATGCTGGCCGGCGCCAGCCTCTCGATGCTCTGGTACCACCGCGTCGCCTGAGGCCCACGGCACGGACATTTGATGTCCGTCAATCCCGGCGCATTCCGGCGCCGAATTCATTGGTATTCCGCGCAAGCACTTCCTATGCTGGTTCTGTAGCGGTTGCGCGCACTAACGGCGCATGCGCTGCATTCCACTCTCCAAGGAGCGATCCATGAAGTACAGGCGTTTTCTGATGACGCTGACGGCGCTGGCCGCACTCAGTGCTGCGGCCCCGCTGGTGCAGGCCCAGCCGGCGCGCAGCGAATCCCCCGGGAAACCTATGGCCCCGGCATGATGGGCGGCTACGGCAGCCCCGGACAAGGCCCGTATGGCCCGGGCATGATGCGCGGCCAGGGTCAGGCTTATGGCTACGGGCCCGGCATGATGGGCGGCGGGATGATGGGCGGTGGCAGCATGATGGGTGGCATGGGCCTGGGGCCCCTGCAGGCGCTAGACCTGAACGAACAGCAGCAGACCCGCATCAACCAGATCCGCGACGAAACGCGGCGCAAGAACTGGGACACCATGGGCAAGCTGATGGACGAACAGGCCCGGCTGCGCGACCTGCTGGCCGCCGAGAAACGCGACCCCGCCGCCATCGGCAAGCAGTCCATGAAACTGGCCGACCTGCGGCGCCAGCTGCTGGAAGCCTCGATCGAGTCCCACAACCGCATCGAAGCCCTGCTCAGCAAGGAGCAGCGGGACCAGTTGCGCAGCTACCGCCGCGGCTGGATGATGGACGGCGATGACTGAGCCCGAGCGGTGAAATACATCGGAGCACCCTCATGATGTTCGACAACTGGGCTTATGGCGGCCCGGGCTTCTTCGGCATGGGCTTCGGGATGCTGCTGTTCTGGGCGCTGCTCATCGTGGGTGTGATCGCGCTGCTGCGCTGGCTGGCCGCCGGCAGCGGACGCCGGCCGCCCTCGCCAGGCCAGAGCGCACTGGACATCCTGGCGCAACGTTATGCGCGCGGCGAGATCGACCACGCGGAATTCGAGCAGAAGCGCCGCGACCTGGGCGGCGCCTGAGCGGTCCTTAAACGAGCCGCCCCTGCTCCAGCCGCAGCGTGCGCTGGCAGCGAGCCGCCAGCGTCTCGTCGTGCGTGACGACGATGAAGGCCGTGCCCTGCTCGCGCGCGAGCTTGAGCATGAGTTCGAACACACCCTCGGCCGTGCCGCGGTCCAGGTTGCCCGTGGGCTCGTCGGCCAGAACACAGGCTGGCTGGGTGACCAGGGCCCGGGCGATGGCCACACGCTGGCGTTCACCGCCCGAGAGTTCGGCCGGGCGGTGGTGCAGGCGCTCCTTCAGGCCCACGGCCTCCAGCATGCGGGCCGCCGTTTGTGCAGCCAACGCGCGGTCCATACGACGGATCCACAGCGGCATGGCCACGTTGTCCAGCGCGCTGAACTCGGGCAGCAGGTGGTGGAACTGGTAGACGAAGCCCAGATGCCGGTTGCGCAACTGGCCCTGCACCGCCTGCGAGAGCGTGGAGAAATCCTGGCCCATGAGCTGCACACGACCGCTGGTGGGCGCATCGAGCCCGCCCAGCAGGTGCAGCAAGGTGCTCTTGCCCGAGCCCGAGGCGCCCACCACGGCCAGGATCTCGCCGGCATGCACCTGCAGGTCCACGCCGCGCAGCACGTGTACGTCGAGCCGGCCTTCGCTGTAACGCTTGTCCAGACCCTGGGCCTGCAGGACTACGCTGGCAGATACCCCACTCATACCGCACTCCAAATCACAAAAACCGGGGAACACCGCGGAACCGGCTTTGCCGGGCCGCTGGTGTTGCCCCCTGCAAGGGGGGTGGCGCAGCGACACGCAGTGCGCGGAGCCTGGGGGTGAGCAAATTTACTCATAACGCAGCGCCTCAGCGGGGTTCACGCGGCTGGCGCGCCAGCTCGGATAGATGGTGGCGACGAAGGCCAGCACCAGCGAGATCACGCCGATGGGCACGATGTCGCTGCTCTGCGGGTCGCTGGGCATGCGGCTGATGAGGTAGATGTCCTTGGGCAGGAAGCTGGCCTGCAGCAGGCTCTCCAGCGCAGGCACGATGACGTCGATGTTGAAGGCCACCCCCAGACCCAGCAGCAGCCCGGACAGGGTGCCGATCACACCCACCGCCGCGCCCTGCACCACGAAGATACCCATGATGCTGGCCGGGCTGGCGCCCAGGGTGCGCAGGATGGCGATGTCGGCGCGTTTGTCGGTCACCGTCATCACCAGCGTGCTGACCAGGTTGAAGGCCGCCACGGCCACGATGAGCGTGAGGATGATGAACATCATGCGTTTTTCCAGCTGCACGGCCGCAAACCAGTTGCGGTTCTGGCGTGTCCAGTCACGGATCAGCAGATCACCGCTGAGCGTGCCGGCCAGTTGGGCGCCTACCTCGCGCGCCTGGTGCAGGTCTTTCAGCTTGAGGCGGATGCCCGTGGGCCCTTCCAGGCGGAAGATGCGCGCGGCGTCGTCCACGTGCAGCATCAGCAGGCCCGCGTCGTATTCGTAGTGGCCGGAATCGAAGGTGCCCACCACCGTCATCTGTTTCAGACGTGGCACCACACCGGCCGGCGTGACCTGCCCGCTGGGCGCCACCAGGGTCACCTTGTCGCCCTCCTGCACCCCCAGCTGGCGCGCCAGGTCGCGCCCCAGCACCACACCAAACTCACCCGACACCAGCCGGTCCAGTGCGCCACCGCGCAGGGTGGCGGCCAGGTCGGTCACCTCGCCTTCGAGCGCCGGGTCGATGCCGCGCACGATGGCGCCTTTCATGTCCTCCCCACGTGCCAGCAGAGCCTGCGTGCCGATGAAGGGCGCGGCGCCAATGACCTGCGGGTTGGCCCTGACCTCGGCCAGCGTCTTCGCCACGTCGGGCAAGGCCTGCCCGTAGGGCGAGAAGATCTCGATGTGCGAGACCACGCCCAGCATGCGGTCGCGCACTTCCTTCTGGAAGCCGTTCATCACGCTGAGCACGATGATGAGCGCGGCCACACCCAGCGCGATGCCCAGCATGGACACGCCCGAGATGAAGGAGATGAAGCCGTTGCGCCGGGTGGCGCGGCCGGCACGGGTGTAGCGCCAGCCGAGGAGGAGTTCGTAGGGGATTTGCATGTTGCTTGGTCTGGATTATCTGGGTTTCTTGTTGTGTCCTTGTTTTCGTTCTGCTTTTTCTTCCCCCCCTATCCCCCCAGCCCCCTTCCCACCCCCGCCGGGGCGGGAAGGGGGAGCCCGATTTGACCTTTGGATTCCGGCTAGGCTTCTACGGAACGAGCCGTTGCCGCCACCATTTCGGGCTGAGACTTCGAGGAACTGGTCGTAGTAAACGGTTCCGGGTCGGCTCCCCCCGGCTGGCAGCTACGCGCCAGTAACGAGACTGCGATAGGTCGGAACGACCACCGCTGGTGGTGCGCCACTTCAGTGCCATTTACTACGACCGCTTCCAAGAAATGCTGGCGCCCCAACCCAGTCCGCGACCTCAGCCCCATAGAAGCGTGGCCGGAGCGCAATTCCAAAATGAGGCTCCCCCTTCCCACCCCGGCGGGGGTGGGAAGGGGGCTGGGGGGATAGGGGGGAAGAGACAGCGCAAGAAAATCGCAAAAGGACAAGGACGACAATACCCCCATGCATGTGCTGATCCCCTACGCCCTCAGCGACGACCCCGCCGCCACAGCCGCTCTGCGCCAACTGCAGCTCCCCCAACTGCAAACCCTGCTCCACAGACTCAGCCCGGACCCGGCCCACACCCTGCCCGAAGACAGCCCCGTCAGCGCCCACGAACGCCTGCAGGCGCAGGCCCGGGGCCTGGACCCGCAGGCGCCGGCCTGGGCTGCGCTACGCGCACACAAACTGGGCCTGCCCGGGGCCGGCGAAGAGCCCTGGGCCTTCATCACCCCCAGCCATTGGGAAATCGGCCAGGCCCGCGTGAGCCTGCGCGACCCCAAGGCGCTGGACTTGCGCGAAGACGAGTCGCGCGCCCTGCTGGCGGCCATGCAGCCTTTTTTCGCCGAGGACGGCATCACCCTGCACTTTGATGCGCCGCTGCGCTGGCTGGCCCAGGGTGAGCCGCTGCGCGGGCTGATCGGCGCATCACCGGAGCGCGTGATCGGGCGTGACGTCGCGCCCTGGCTGCCGGCCTCGCCCCTGCTACGCCGCCTGCAGAACGAGATGCAGATGCTGCTCTACACCCATGCCGTCACCGACGCACGTGCTGAGCGCGGTGCATTGGCGGTCAACTCCTTCTGGCTCAGCGGCAGTGGCAAGCTGCCTGCCGTGCCGACGCCAGGTGTGAGCCTGCGCGTGCTCGACGACCTGGCGCAGCACGCCGTGCGCAGCGACTGGGCCGCCTGGGCGCAGGCCTGGCAGGCGCTGGATGCGCAGCTGGCCGGTCTGCACGCTGCGCTGGACGCCGGACAGGTCGCCACGCTCACGTTGTGCAGCGAACTGGGCACACGTCGCTACACCCCCGCCCCGCGCAGTGCCTGGTCGCGCCTGATGCGCCGCCTGAAACCCCTGTCTGTGTCTGACATACTCGGCCCGACATGAAAATCGTCACCCGCGACATCCCGCCGCGCGCCGCCTGGGCGCTGGAACAGGCCGGCGTGCACCCGCTGCTGGCCCGTCTTTATGCCGCCCGCGGCGTCCACAGCAAGGACGAACTCGACGACGCGCTGGCGCGCCTGCTGCCACCGGCCACGCTCAAGGGCACGGCCCAGGCCGCGGTGCTGCTGGCCGATGCGATAGGCAAGAACCAGAAACTCTGCATCGTGGCCGACTACGACTGCGACGGCGCCACCGCCTGTGCCGTGGGCGTGCGCGGCCTGCGCATGCTGGGCGCACAGCAGGTCAACTATCTGGTGCCGGATCGCGTGGTCGATGGTTATGGCCTGACCCCGCCGATCTCCCGGCGGGTGAAGGACAGCGGCGCCGACGTGCTGATCACCGTGGACAACGGCATCGCCAGCGTGGAGGGCGTGGCCCTGGCGCGCGAGCTGGGCCTGCAGGTGCTGGTGACGGACCACCATCTGCCCGGCCCTGCCCTGCCGGACGCCGAGGTCATCGTCAACCCCAACCAGCCGGGCTGCAGCTTCGAGAGCAAATCCATCGCCGGCGTGGGCGTGATGTTTTATGTGCTGCTAGCGCTGCGCGCCGAGCTGCGCCAGCGTGGTGTCTTCACGGCCGAGAACCAGCCCAAGCTGGACACGCTGCTGCCGCTGGTGGCCCTGGGCACCGTGGCCGACGTGGTCAGGCTCGACCCCAACAACCGCCGGCTGGTGGCGCAGGGCCTGCGGCGCGTGCGCGCCGGCAGCCTGCCGCCGGGCCTGGCCGCGCTGTTCGACGTGGCCGGGCGCAAGGCCGCCGTGGCCACCACCTTCGACTTCGGCTTTGCCCTGGGCCCGCGCATCAACGCCGCCGGCCGCCTGGCCGACATGACCCTGGGCATCGAATGCCTACTGACCGACGACCCGGCCCGCGGCGCCGAGCTGGCACAGACGCTGGACGGCATCAACCGCGAGCGGCGCGAGATCGAGGGCGAGATGCGCGAGCAGGCCATGGACATCGTCGAATCGCTCTACGACCCCGAGGAAGAGCCGCCGCCGGCCATCTGCGTGTTCGACCCCGACTTTCACGAGGGCGTGGTCGGCATCGTGGCGTCACGCCTGAAGGACAAATTGCATCGCCCCAGCTTCGTCTTCGCCGCCAGCCAGGCGCCGGGCAAGGAGCACGAGCTCAAGGGCTCGGGCCGCTCCATCCCCGGTTTCCATCTGCGCGACGCACTGGACCTGGTGGCCAAGCGTTACCCCGGCGTGCTGCTGCGCTTCGGCGGCCACGCCATGGCAGCCGGCTGCACCATCGCCGAGGAACACCTGGACCGCTTCGAGCAGGGCCTGGCCGAGGTGGCACAGGAATGGCTGGACGCCGCCACGCTGACGCGCCGGCTGGAGACCGACGGCGCACTGCCGGTGGAGTACCGCCGCGCCGACATGGTGGACACGCTGCAGCGCGAGGTCTGGGGCCAGGGTTTCGCCCCGCCCACCTTCAGCGAGGAAGTCGAAGTGCTCTCCCAGCGCCTGGTGGGCGAGAAGCACCTGGCCTTGAAGCTCAAGCATCAGGGCCAGCCGGTGGACGGCATCTGGTTCGGCCACACCGACCCACTGCCATCGCGCGTGCTGCTGGCCTTCCGGCTCGATGCAGACGAGTGGCAGGGCCTGCGTCGGGTGCGCTTCCTGGTCGAAGGCGCCGAAGTCTGAGGACCTAGGCGACCTCGACGCGGTTGCGCCCTTCGGTCTTGGCCTGGTAGAGCGCCTTGTCGGCACGCGCCAGCAGGGCATCGATCTGGTCTTCGTCGGGCCGGTTGGTCGCCACGCCGATGCTCACCGTGATGGTCGGCAGGCTGTCGCGCGACTCGGCCACATGGGCCAGGATGCGCTCGGCCACGGCGATGGCCTCCTCCTGGCTGGTCTCGGGCAGCAGCAGCACAAATTCCTCGCCGCCAAAGCGCGCAATCAGGTCAGGCCGGCGCAGCAGGGAGGCAATGCGCTGCACAAAGTCGACCAGCACACGGTCCCCCGTCTGGTGGCCATGGGTGTCGTTGATGGTCTTGAAGTGGTCGATGTCCAGCAGCAGCAGCGCCATGCTGCGCCCGTGGCGGCGGCAACGCGCCAGCTCCTGCTCGCAGGCGGTCAGGAACACCCGGCGCGTCAGCACATTGGTCAGGGCGTCATGGGAGGCCAGGTGCTCGAACTCCTCGCGCAGACGGTCGCCGGCCATGAGGATCAGCCCCATGCCCAGTGCCAGCAGCATCAGCGCATTGGAGGCCACGTAGATCGCCTGCACGCGCGAGGGTGTGAACAGCCCTTCCTCGGCCAGCGGCATCCAGGCCGAGAAGAAGCGCAGCAGCAGCACCATGGAATGCACCAGCAGGACCACGACCGTGAAACGCGTGGAAAAGATCTCGGGGCCCTGGCGCCAGATCATCCAGGCCATGGCCAGGAAGATGCCCGCCCAGACCAGGCAGACCAGGATCAGGCGGGCGCTGTAGTTCGGCTCGACCACGGCGTACCAGTAAAGGGGGAGCGTCAGCAGCACCAGCAGGCCGGCCCAGCGCGCCCAGGCCGGGCGACGCCCGAAGAACTGCTCGACGCCGGCGTGGTAGGACACCATGCCGATCAGCAGGGCCAGGTTGGCCAGCACGATGGTCACGAAATCCGGCAGGAAACCGCGCCCGGCAAACAGCGCGGTGGACAGGAAAACCCAGGCATGGGCGGCCGCCCAGAGCCCCAGTCCGCGGATGCTGCGCGGATAGCTCACGCGCAGGAAGAGGATCAAGACCGCGAGCAGCAGGCTCAGGATGCCACTCATGACAACAAGGGAGCGCAGATCGAGGGCGGCCATGGGCATTACATCAGCGGCAGGGGAGGACGCATCGGGCTTCGGTGGTGTACCGCATGCGGCCATTGTGCCAGCACCGCCGCTGCGGGCAGGGAAACGCCCCAGCGCCTAAAATGTCTCTCGTGAGCTCCATTCTCAACGCCGACCTGCATTGCCACTCCGTCGTCTCCGACGGCACCCTCACGCCCGAGGAACTGGCCGCACGCGCGCACGCCAACGGCGTGGAGTTGTGGGCGCTGACCGACCACGACGAGATCGGCGGCCAGCAGCGCGCCATGGCGGCGGCCCGCTCGCACGGCCTGCCCTACCTGACGGGCACCGAGATCTCCATCACCTTTGCCGGCCAGACCGTGCACATCGTCGGCCTGGGCTTCGACGCCGAAGACCCGCGCATGCAGGCCGGCCTGCGCCAGACACGTGGCGGCCGCGGCGAGCGCGCCCGCGAAATGGCGGCCAGCCTGGCGGCCGTGGGCATCCAGGGCGCTTATGAGGGCGCGCTCAAGTACGCGGGCAACCCCGAGCTGATCTCGCGCACCCACTTTGCGCGCTATCTGGTGGAAGCCGGCGTCTGCCGCGAGACCAATGAAGTCTTCCGCAAGTACCTGACCGAAGGCAAACCCGGCTTCGTGCCGCACCGCTGGGCCACGCTGCGCGACGCCGTCAGCTGGATCAGCGATGCCGGAGGTCTGGCCGTGATCGCCCACCCGGCGCGCTACAACTTCAGCCCCACCGAGGAATACGCCCTGTTCTCCGAGTTCAAGGCCCATGGCGGGCGCGGCGTCGAGGTGGTCACCGGCAGCCACAGCGCGGCCGAGTACGTGCAATACGCCGACATGGCGCGCGAATTCGGCCTGGCCGCCTCGCGCGGCAGCGACTTCCACAGCCCCGACGAATCACACACCGATCTGGGCGCCCTGCCCTTGCTGCCCGGCCAGCTCACACCGGTGTGGGAACTGCTGGCAGATCGCATCCAGCAATGAAACATCCCCACTTCCTGAGCGGCATGCTGTTCGCGCTTGCCGCCCTGGCCTGCTTTGCCACGCTGGACACCTCGGCCAAGGTGGTCGCCCTGACCCTGCCCGTGCTGCTGGGCCTGTGGTTCCGCTACATCTTCCAGGCCGTGCTGACCACGGCCGTCATGCTGCCGCAGCGCGGGCGTGCCATCTTCCATACCCGGCACCTGGGTCTGCATGTCTTGCGTGGTGCCCTGCTCGCGACCACCAGCCTGCTGACCTTCCTGAGCGTGGCCTACATGCCCGTGGGTGAATTCACGGCCATCGCCATGATCGCGCCGCTGGTGGTCACGCTGCTGGCGGCCACCCTGCTGGGCGAGCACGTCTCGCGCCTGCGCTGGGTCCTCGTGGCCGGCGGCTTCGTCGGCACCCTCGTCATCATCCGGCCCGGTGGCGACCTGTTCGGCTGGCACGTCCTGCTGCCGCTGGCCCAGGTGGCCACCCATTCCGCCTTCCAGATCCTGACCGGCAGGATGGTGAAGACCGAGGACACCGTGACCATGCATTTCTACACCGGCTGGGTCGGCGCCCTGCTGGCCTCGCTGGCCCTGCCCTTCATCTGGGTCACGCCGCAGACCCTGACCGAATGGACCGCACTCACGCTCATGGGCCTCATGGGCACCATCGGTCACTTCGTGCTCATCCTGGCCTACCGGCGCGCGCCGGCCGCCACGCTGATGCCGCTGATGTACGTGCAGATCGCCTTTGCCATGTTCGCGGGCTGGGTCGTCTTCGGCCACATCGCCGACGGCTGGTCCCTGCTGGGCATGATCCTGATCGCTGGCTGCGGCGCCGCCAGCGCCTGGCTGGCCGTGCGGGAAAACCGCCTGAAGCTCGAACCCATGGAAGTCTGAGCACCCCCGCACGATGGCCCAGTACTTCGACGTCCACCCCGAGAACCCGCAGATCCGCCTGCTCCGGCAGGCTGCAGCCCTGCTGGAAAAAGGCGGTGTGGTGGCCGTGCCCACCGACTCCAGCTACGCCCTGGTCTGCCACCTGGACGACAAGGCCGCGGCCGACAGGATGCGCAGCATCCGCGGCGTGGACGACAAGCACCACCTGACCCTGCTGTGCCGCGACCTGGCCGAGCTGGCCAGCTACGCGCGCGTGGACAACCGGCAGTACCGCCTGCTCAAGGCCGCCACCCCCGGCCCCTGGACCTTCATCCTGGAAGCCACCAAGGAAGTGCCGCGCCGCGTGAGCCACCCTTCGCGCAAGACCATCGGCCTGCGTGTGCCCGAGCATCCGGTGCTGCACGAACTGCTGGCCCAGCACAGCGGCGGCCCCCTGCTGGCCACCACCCTGATCCCGGCCGGCGAGACCGACCCGCTGAACGATGCGCAGGAGATCCGCGAGCGCTACCAGCACCAGCTGGCCGCCGTCATCGACGCCGGCGCCTGCCCGCACGAGCCCACCACGGTGATCGACCTCAGCGGCGAAGAGCCCGAGGTGCTGCGCCGCGGCCGCGGCGATCCGGCCGATCTGGGCCTCTAAGCCCCCTTCCCCGCGCCGGCCTCGCCTGCGCCCCGCACTCTGAGACAATCGATCCCGTGGATTTCAACAACCTCATTCAAACCGTCCTCATCTACGCCCTGCCGGTGCTGTTCGCCATCACCGTGCACGAGGCCGCCCACGGGTATGCCGCGCGCCATTTCGGCGACAACACGGCGGCCATGATGGGCCGCATCACGCTCAACCCCATCAAGCACATCGACCCGGTGGGCACCATCCTGATGCCGCTGATGTTGTATTTCGCCACCAGCGGTGCCTTCCTCTTCGGCTACGCCAAGCCGGTGCCGGTGCGCTTCGACCAGCTGAGGAATCCGAAGCGCGACATGGTCTGGGTGGCCCTGGCCGGCCCGGGTGCCAACCTGCTGCAGGCCCTGCTGTGGGGCGTCCTGATGTACGTCCTGCTGGCGGGCGGCCTGGAAGAGCGTTTTTTCCTCGAGATGTGTCGCGCCGGCGTGCTGGTCAACGTGGTGATGTTCGCCTTCAACCTCTTCCCGCTGCCGCCGCTGGACGGCGGGCGCATCCTGGTCGGCCTGCTGCCCTGGAAACAGGCGGCCATGGTCTCGCGCGTCGAACCCTGGGGCTTTTTCATCGTCATGGCGCTGGTCATCACCGGCATCGTCAGCACCTTGTGGATGCGGCCGGTCATGGGCCTGACCTACGGCCTGCTGGACTTCCTGCTCACGCCCCTGTCCTTCCTTCTTCACTGACACCACGCCATGAGCATTGTCCGCGTCCTGACCGGCATCACCACCTCGGGCACCCCGCACCTGGGCAATTACGTCGGCGCCATCCGCCCGGCCATCGCCGCCAGCCGCGCCGCCGGGGTGGAAAGCTTCTACTTCCTGGCCGACTACCACGCGCTCATCAAGGTCGATGAACCGGCGCGCATCCAGCGCAGCACGCTGGAGATCGCCGCCAGCTGGATCGCCTGCGGCCTGGACCCCGAGCGCGTCACGTTCTACCGCCAGTCCGACGTGCCCGAGATCCCCGAGCTCACCTGGTTCCTCACCTGCGTCTGCGGCAAGGGCCTGCTCAACCGCGCGCACGCCTACAAGGCCTCGGTGGACAAGAACAAGGCCGCTGGGGCGGACGAGGATGCCGACGTCACCGCCGGCCTCTTCATGTACCCGGTGCTGATGGCGGCCGACATCCTGATGTTCAACGCCCACCGCGTGCCCGTGGGCCGCGACCAGATCCAGCACATCGAGATGGCGCGCGACATGGCGGCCAGCTTCAACCACCTGTACGGCGAGCACTTCGTGCTGCCCGAGGCGCAGATCGAGGAGTCGGTGGCCACATTGCCCGGCCTGGACGGGCGCAAGATGAGCAAGAGCTACGACAACACCATCCCGCTGTTCGCCCCGCGCGAGCAGCTGAAGAAGCTCATCGCTGGCATCAAGACCGATTCGCGCGCGCCCGGCGAGCCCAAGGACACCGAGGGTTCGGCCCTGTTCCAGATCTACCAGGCCTTCGCCACACCCGCCGAAACCGCACAGCTGCGCCAGGCTTATGCCGACGGCATTGCCTGGGCCGAGGCCAAGACCATCCTGTTCGAGCGCATCGACCACGAGGTCGCCCCCATGCGCGCCGCCTATGAATCGCTGATCCACCACCCCGAACGCCTGGAAGAGCTGCTCAAGGCTGGTGCGGCCAAGGCCCAGAAAATTGCCACCCCCTTCACCACCAAGGTGCGCCACGCCGTGGGCCTGCGCGACCTGCGCGCCCAGGCCGGCGACAAGAAGGACAAGGCGGCCAAAGCCGCGCTGCCCAGCTTCAAGCAGTACCGCGAAGCCGATGGCCGCTTCTATTTCAAGTTGGTCGACGCCCAGGGCCAGCTGCTGCTGCAGAGCGAGGGTTTTGCCAGCCCCAAGGAGGCCGGACAGACGGTCAAACGGCTGCAGGACCTGGCCGAGCCCCTGGCCTCCGTGCTCCAAGAGATACCAGTGAAACAACTGGTTACCACCCAGGTGCTCGAGTCTGCGCTACAACAGTTGCTGGCCGCCCGGGACTGATCCCTGCCCCGCGACCGCTCCCCCCTGAGCTGGGCGGGTACGGTTCTTGCAAACTGCGGCTACCCCAGCTCAGAGGAGTGCCGTACCCATGTCTTTCGCCCGCACCGCCGTCACGCGCAAGCAAACCGCCCTGTCGGACCACCGCCAGACCTTCGAGGAACTGTGCGCCTGGATCGAAGCCCATCTGGATGAGCCCATCGGCTGGCAGGAACTCATGGCCAGGAGCGGCCTGGACCACCAGACGCTCAACGCGCTCTTCTTCAAGTTCCTGAGCACCACGCCCATGGCCTGGATCCGCAAGCGCCGCGGGCTCGGTCAGGCGGCAGCCCTGCCCCGCCCGGCCCCCTCGCACCGCCTGCTGCGTACCGCCGCCGCCCAGGCCTGAACGGCTTGGGCGCCCCCCGGGCGCCAATGAGCCCTTGGCACGCTGCTACAATACGCGCTCCACAAAGCCGGAGAGGTGGCAGAGTGGTCGAATGTACCTGACTCGAAATCAGGCGTAGTGGCAACACTACCGTGGGTTCGAATCCCACCCTCTCCGCCAAAAGACCAACCCCGCGCATGCGGGGTTTGTTTTTTGCGGGTCGGGTGGGTGAGAAGCCACGTGGTTCGCTCTGAAACAGTCCGGGGGACTGTTTCAGGACGCGCACAGCGCGGGGGCGTAGCCCCGAGAAATTCGCGCCAGACGAATTTCGAGCAATCCCACCATCTCCGCCAGACGCGCAGTAAACACGGGCCCCTAGGCCCGTTTTACTTTTTACACATAGATAACCGACTCCAAGCAATCAACCTGAGTGCAAACGCCCGTACACCCGGGTTAACCCTGATCCCAAAAAAAGAGCCATGTGAATGCATACAGCGCTCGCATTTTAGTAGCGCAAATTGACAGCAGTTTCTAAGGCATATCCATGTATGGGGGATATGTAATACGTATTGCGGAACAGTCGTGTGGGGACAATAATTAAATAGGCTCTATCGCCTCGCCTCAACAGGAGACCACTATGAGTGCTGCGTCGATTAGTTCCGACGTCATTCGCGTTGTACGTGTTGAGTACAGCCAGATCAAGTCTGATAACAGGAATGCGTCTCTAAACACGTTTACTCTTCGGAGTCTGCTCTTCCTATCCCCCGCCAAGCTGATCAATGCTTTGTCTGCGACCATTGGCAAGATCGTAGCTGGCTGGATAAGTAGCGCAACTGCGCGCGTGCAAGCTCACGTCATGGTCTTTCAGTCAATCAAGATCCAACTGTTGGAAGAAGGACTGAACGCGAGTCCAGAAGAAACAGTTGTAGTGCTTACGAATCTTGGCAAACTCGAGACAGCTCTTCTTGAAAACATTCCTTCATTCAGCCGAGTCGCTGTATCACTGCGAAAAGTGAATCCACATTCGAAGGTGGCGTTCGAGTTTGACAAGCTCGCGGTTGCGACGCAAGAGTTGTATGTGCATGTGCTGGATGTGCATCACATCTTCATCGGCGCAAAAAGTGCACTCGGTCGCACTTGGGAGGCTGCTGTAGCCTCCTCACGCGAAAACTTCCAGAAAGTCGCATCAAGTATTGACTCCGTCGAGAATGAAGACCTAGATCCAGAGTTGCTAGCGCTTGCTGAGCAGGCAGTAGTCGCATCTGAACAAAAGGGGAGAACTAATGATCCCCATTGGGCCAAGAATTTGGCGAAGAGCCAACTTCACTAATCCTCTTGCCTAATGGGGCACGAGGACTGCTTGGGCTGGGAATATAAGGGCCACCCCCAGTTCAATTCCGTCGTTGACGAGTGTGCCGCGATACTTGATGAACTGAAGAAAGATTCTCAGTCCCATCAAGGTGCGTTGAGCGATACACGGCCGACTCACAGCAGGATGTTTACAAAAGTAACGCCTGCTGCCTGCCAATATTTGGCGGGGAACTACCGCGGCTCGCATCACCCCTGCCTGACCACTTATAGAGTACAGGTCGGCCCTCACATTGGCACCGCACCGATACAGGTGGACGCCTTCATGCAGGCTTTCCACGTCGATCTAGCGGGAGCGCTGCAGAAACTAGATACGGCTGCTGCCGATGCTAAGAAGCCTGGGGAAAAGGCAAAAGTGCTACAGAAAATTGTGGCCGTTTGTGCAGCGACCCTAGAGCGCTTTCTAACGATTCACCCTTATGCGAACGGCAATGGTCATACCGCTAGACTGCTTATATGGATACTGCTCGTTCGCTACGGCCGTATCCCGGTGCGATGGACACTCGAAAAAAGCCCGCCTGGATACGGCGATCTCATTCAGAAGTATCGGTGCGGCGATACAAAGCCATTGATGGTATTCATTCTCAGTGCAATTATCGGCGCCTGAACTCCCAGGGCGCGGTGGGAACCACATTGGAAAAAATCGAATCGCCGAAGGTACCCGAGAGCCGTCTCGAAATTTGTATAGTGCGGCACCTCCTCACGCTTAGCGTGTTATCAATGTGGCATTCAGGTATCCATCAGCAGGGATCGCCACGATGCCTACAAATGGTGTCTTGCATCACATAAGGGCCCTGCATTCGCGGTGGGTTCGAATCCTGCGGCATCCACCTTGCCTATGTCACGGCAGGGTGACCGTTCCTCTTGGCCATCGATTAAAACTTGTCTTTCCAAGGACGTGTATTTTGTCTGCGCAACTTTTCCAGCGCTTTGTCATACCGTGCTTTTGTGGCCGTTTGTCGGTAATCACCTTCTAGCCATTCGAAAACAAGTTGAGCCGGCAGAAATTGAGGGGCGAAATCAGAATACTCCATACCCTCACCAAAGCTCCCACCTATCTGGAACCTTGTCCTGGCGGCGACCTCAACGGTTTCTGATGTATCCATTGCGGGATCAGAGGTCGTGACCCTCAGAGGAATCTTTTTGCCGTCGGGTAACTTTAGATATGCGCTAGCCTGCTTCAATGGTCGATGGCTATTGTTGAACCCAAATAGCTGAGTCGACGACATGGCGTAGTGAAAATGCTTCGGATCGCTTTCATCTTGACGTGACATTATTCTGATAAAAAGCGGACGTGAGTCCCAAGAGATTCCCTGCCACAGCAAGTTTTTTAGTCCACTGAAACTTAACCTACGTCGATCGGGCTTGAAATAGATCACTAAGAGCAATGTCGCGAGTCCGGGCCATATCGCCCATGCAGGCATCCATCTCTTCAATGCCTCAAACTCACCAGGCAATGGGAACAGAACGTTCCAAATATCAATCGCGACAAAAGCCGCAACCAATAGAGCAAGAATCCTTTGGCTGATGGTTCTCGTTGCCGTATTCATTCCGTTCCTTTTCTTATCTTGGCTACTAATCCAAGGTGCATGGCGGCCTTTCGTGCAACATCTAGAGTGACAAAGGGCTCACCAAATATACAGTCCGTCAATTGAATGTGTAGGCATCCCTGTAGGCATCGCGTCAAGAATCAGGCTGCAACCTGCGTCAGTGTTGGATTGGCGGGGTTCCCCCTCTCCGCCAAAAGACAAGCCCCGCATTGCGGGGCTTTGTTTTTTGTGGCGCCAGCGAATCCGGCCAGCGCTGTCCTAATCGAGCTTGGCGCCCGAGTCCTTGATGACCTTGGCCCATTTGACGGTCTCGGCCTGCATCAGCTGCGCCAGCTGTTCCGGTGTGCTGGTCAGCGGCTCCAGGGCGGCCGCGGCAAAACGCTCGCGTGTTTCGGGCAGGCGCAGCACGGCGGTGATCTCGGCATTCAGCCGCGCCACCACGGCCGGCGGTGTACCCGCCGGGGCCAGCACGGCAAACCAGCCGTTGGCCTCGAAGCCCGGCACGCCGCTTTCTGCCAGCGTGGGCATCTCGGGGGCGAGCGACGAACGCTCCCTGCTCAGCACGCCGATCACCTTGATGCGGCCGCTCTTGAGTTGCGGCCGGATGGACGCGATATCGGCGATGGCCAATTGGGTATCCCCCGACATGACGGCCATCACCGCAGGCGCGCTGCCGCGGTAGGGAACGTGCAGGATGAAGCTGCCGGTGGTGGCCTTGAGCAGCTCGCCCGAGAGGTGCATGGCCGTGCCATTACCGCCCGACGCGTAACTGAGCTTGCCGACCTGCGCCTTGGCCAGGCTGATCACGTCCTGCACGTTGTTCGCCGGCAGTGCCGCGTTGGCCACCAGCACAAAGGGGCTGGTGCCGAACAGGGTGATGGGGGCAAAGTCACGCGCCGGGTTGTAGGGCAGGTTGGCGTAGAGCGTGGGATTGGCGGTCAGCCCGCCGGCCGACGCCAGCACGATGGTGTAGCCATCGGCTGGTGACTTGGCCACCAGGTCCAGGCCCAGGCCACCGCCCGCCCCGGGCTTGTTGTCCACCACCACGGGCTGGCCCAGGCGCTCGGCCAGCCGGGGGGCCACGATGCGGGCAGCGGCGTCGCTGCTGCCCCCGGCCGGGAAGGTGACGATCAGGCGGATGGGTTTGGCCGGCCAGGCGGCCTGTGCCCAGGCCATGCCGGTGGCACAGGCCAGGCCCAGGGTAGACAGGCCCAGCACGAGCAGGCGACGCAGCGGATTCAGTCGGGATGTCATGGTGTCTCGCTCCTCGGGTTACAGCTTGAAAATGGTCTCGGCATTGGTCTGGAAAAACATCTTCTTGTGCTCGTCACTCAGCGCCATGCCGTCCATGGCGGCCACCTCGTCGGCCACGTACTGGTAAGGATAGTCCATGGCGTACATCACGCGGTCGTGCCCCATCTGCTCCTGCACGAAACGGATGGCCGGCTCCCAGGGCATGCCGCTGGTGGTGTAGTAGAAGTTCTCGCGCAGGTAGTCGCTGGGTTTTTTCCGCAGCGGCCGCACACCCTCGCTGCGGTTGGAGCGCACGATGCCGGCGTGCATGAAGTCCATGCGGTAGAGCCAGTAGGGCAGGCCTTCACCCAGATGCCCGAGCACGAACTTCAGGCGGGGGAAGCGGTCGAACACGCCGCTGACGATGAGGCGCATCACGTGCAGGCCGGTCTCGGCCGCAAAGCCGTAGATGGCGGCGTCCAGGCAGCGCGACAGGAAGGGCTCCACCATCTGCGGCGAGGGCGTATTGGGATGGAGGTACACCGGCACATCCAGCGCCTCGGCAGCAGCAAAGATGTCCCAGAACTTCTCGTCGTCCAGATACTCGCCCTGGGTGTGGGAGTTGATCACCACGCCCTTGAGGCCCAACTGCTGCACGGCGCGCTCCAGCTCCTTTGCGGCGGCCTGCGGCGCCTGCGGCGCCACCGCGGCGAGCCCGGCAAAACGCGTGGGGTGCTGGCGTATCGTGGCGGCCAGGTGGTCATTGGTCGAGATGGCCAGTGCCGTGGCGGTGGGCGCGTCAAAGATCTGCACGCCGGGCGAGGTCAGCAGCAGCAGCTGCATGTCGATCCCGCAGGCGTCCATGTCGGCGAGGCGGCGCGCGCCGGTGTCCTGGATGCGCTCGTACAGATCACGTGCCCGCGGCGACTGGCTCTGCCCGAAGAAGCCCCACAGGCTGTAAAAACCCGGGTCTTGCAGCGTGCGGCTCTCCAGGACCTTGCCGTACATCTGCATCATCTCCGGTGTCGCCCAGCCTTCTTCGGTGGCGATACGTTTGTAGGGACGGGGGGTGCTCAAGTGGGGGTCTCCTGTGTCGGTCTGGAGACGATTGGAGGGCAAGGCGATTGGTTTGTAAATCGAAACTTTCCGAATCATTTATGATTTTTCAGAATGAATCAAGCAAACCCTGCGCACGCCTTCTCGCCCACGCTGCGGCAATTGCGCGCCTTCCTCTCGGTGTATCGCCTGCGCAAGCTCAGGGCGGCGGCCGACCAGCTGTTCGTCACCCAGTCGGCCATCAGCGTGCTGATCCGCCAGCTCGAGGACGGCCTGCAGACCCGCCTGTTCGACCGCACCACACGCTCACTGGCGCCCACCCAGGCGGCGCACGAGGTCGCCGTGATGGCCGAGCGCATCCTGCGCGACGTGGACGCCCTGAGCACGACCTTTGGCGACCTCAGCGGCCTGCGCCGCGGCCGCGTGAGCCTGACCATCACGCCCACCCTGGCCGGCATGCTGCTGCCCGAGGCGATCCGCGCCTTCAGCCAGCAACACCCCGAGGTGCAGGTGGTGGTGGACGACTGCGCGCCCGAGCAGTTTTCATCGCGCGTGCTGGGCGAGCATGTGGACTTCGGCATCGGAACCCCCGAGCGTGCCGGCGGCGAACTGGAACTGCAGACCCTGATGCGTGACCAGCTCTGCCTGGTCTGTCCACCCGACCATGCGCTGGCGGCCGTGAAGACCTTGCGCTGGAGCCACCTGCAAGGCCACCGCGTGATCGCCGGACGTCCGGGCTACGGCGTGCGCCAGCTGGTGGATCTGGCAGCGGCGCAGGCCGGCGTCACGCTGCAGGTGGTGAACGAGGTCTCCTTCCTCTCCACCGGCCTGTGGATGGCGGCCAGCGGCATGGCGCCCTGCATCATGCCCTCGGCCTATGCCAGCTATTCGCACTACCGGGAACTGGTGGTCAAGCCCCTGCACGCGCCCAAGGTCTCGCGCGACCTCTATGTCGTGACCAAAAAAGGGCGCTCCCTGCCCGCCGCCTGCCAGGTCTTCCTGGACACGCTGCGCGCGACCCTGGCGCCAGGCGGTACCCGCAAGCGTCGCACCGGCTGAGACCAGGCTGACGCCATTCGAAGCGCGCCAGGGCTGCGGGGTGGTTGCGCGTCTCACACCCCCGCGGCGTAGCCCAGGATGACCTCTTTCATTTCGACAAAACCCGGGTCCTCCAGCAGCGTGCTGCGACACCAGAGGTAGATGGGCCGCGGCTGCGGCGGCACCGCGAGCTTGAGCTCCACCAGCGGGAAATGCGCCTGCAGCAGGCGCATGGGGAAATGCGGCAGCACCGAGAGATGCGCACCTGCGCCCAGGATGCGCAGCAGCATGAAGGCCTCGCCCAGCACGGTGATCTCGGTGCGCGTGCTGCCCACGCCGGCGGCCGTCAGCATCTCGCGCACGGCCTGGTCAAAGGGCGAGGCCGTGCCCAGGCTGATCCAGGACATGCCGTCCGCCGCGCCCGGCTCGATCCGGCCTTGAACTGCCAGTGGGTGCGAGCGCCCGCAGAACACGCCCAGGTCATCGGGCACCAGCAGAAAACGCTCGATGCCAGGCGGCGGCTTGTCCAGCCAGGAAGGCGCGATCACCAGATCGTGCCGGCCGTCGATGAGCTGTTCCACCAGCAGGTGCGGGCGGTCGCTCTGGATGCTCAATGCGATGTCCGGAAAACGCTGCAGCAAGACCTGCGTGAGGCCGGGCAGCAGGGCCGCGCCCACGATGGGCCCGCTGCCCAGGCGCAGCTGCTTGCGCAGCCCGCTGCGGTGGCGGGCGCTCACCTCCGCCGCGTCCTGCAGCCGACGTGCAATGGCCCGCCCCTCGCGCGCCAACATCTCACCCAGCGGGGTGCTGCGCACGCCGAAGCGGCTGCGCTCGAACAAGGTGCCACCGGCCTGCATCTCCAGGGTCTGCATGTTGTGCGTCAGCGTGGGCTGGGTCAGGTGCAGGTGGCGGCTGGCCTGGGTGATCGAGCCCTTTTCCAGGATGGTGGCCAGTTGGACCAGATGGCGCGGATCCATATGTTTTCTTTATTTCAATATGACAAGTTTCAATTTTACAAATGGTCTAGCCTTCCCTAAGCTCAGCCCTCATGTCCTCCAAACCCAATCTGATCTACATCGTCTCGGACGACCTCGGCTACGCCGACCTGGGCTGTTACGGCGGGCGTGAGGCCGGCTTCGGCCCCGTGTCCCCGCACATCGACGCCCTCGCAGCCGGCGGCCTGCGCTTCACCGAGGGCTACTCGAACTCCCCGGTCTGCTCGCCCACCCGCTTCGCCCTGATGACCATGCGCTACCAGTACCGCCTGCGCGGCGGCATGGAAGAGCCCATCAACAGCAAGAGCAAGGGCAGCACCACCCTGGGCCTGCCGACCGACATGCCCACCCTGCCCTCGCTGCTGCGCGAGGCCGGTTACGCGACCGCCCTGGTCGGCAAGTGGCACCTGGGTTACCCACCCACTTTCGGTCCGCTGCGCTCGGGCTACGACGAGTTCTTCGGCATCATGGCCGGCGGGGTGGACTACTTCACCCACTGCTCGGGCAAGGGCGACCATGACCTCTACCTTGGCGAAGCGTCACACCGCGAGGTCGGTTACCTGACCGACGTGCTGTCGGACCGCGCGGTGGACTACGTTCAGCGCATGGCGCCACAGGCCAGGGACGGCAAGCCCTTTTTCCTGAGCCTGCACTACACCGCGCCCCACTGGCCCTGGGAAACACGCGACGATGCGCAGATCGCCGCCGGACTGGGCAACCTCTTCCACCTGGATGGCGGCAATGTCGAGAGCTACCGCCGCATGATCCACCACATGGACGAAGGCATCGGCCGGCTGGTGGCCGCGCTGCGCGACACCGGTCAACTCGACAACACGCTGATCGTCTTCACCAGCGACAACGGCGGCGAGCGTTTCTCCGACAACTGGCCCCTGGTCGGCGGCAAGATGGACCTGACCGAAGGCGGCATCCGTGTGCCCTGGATCGCGCACTGGCCAGCCGTGATTCCGGCTGGCAGCCTCAGCACCCAACACTGCATGACCATGGACTGGTCAGCCACGCTGCTGGCCCTGGGCGGCGGCCAGCCGCGCGCGGACGTCCCCATCGACGGCGTCTCGCTGGCTGCCGTGTTGCAAGACCCCACACACACCTTCGAGCGCCCGCTCTACTGGCGCATGAACCACCGTAGCCAGCGCGCCCTGCGCCGGGGCGACTGGAAGTACCTGAAGGTGGACGAGAACGAGTACCTGTTCAACATCACGGCCGACGCCCGCGAGCGTGCCAACCTGGCGGCCAAGCACCCCGAACGCTTTGCTGCCCTGCGCAAGGACTGGCTGGCCTGGGAAAGCACCGTGCCCGCCATTCCAGAAGATGCTGCCGTGAGCCTGGGCTATTCCTACAAGGACATGCCGCAGCGCTGAGTGGCCCTTCATCCCAATCCAACAAAACCAGACGAGGAGTACCCCATGACTTTCACTACCGCCGCACGACGCACGGCCCTGATCGCTGGCCTGCTGGCGTTCACCGCCCCCTGGGCCGCCGCCCAGGCCTGGCCCGAAAAATCCATCAAGCTGCTGGCGCCGTCCACCGCCGGCGGCCCGCCCGACGTGTATGCCCGCGCGCTGGCCGACCACCTGGCCAAGGCGCTGGGCCAGCCCGTGGTGGTGGAGAACGTGCCTGCGGTCGGCGGCATGATCGCGGCCCAGCAGATCCAGCGCGCGCCGGCCGACGGCTACACCCTGCTGGTCAACACCGCCGGCATGATGACCATCACGCCCAATGCCAATCCCAAGGCCCGCTACCAGGGCGCCGACTTCACGCAGATCTGCCAGGGCGTGGAGGCGGCGCTGGTGCTGGCCAGCCACCCGAACCTGGGCGCGAAGAACTACAAGGAACTCTCGCAGTGGGTGCAGGCGCAGAAGGCGCCCCCGACCTACTCGTCCTATTCGCCCGGCTCGCCGGCCCACTTCCTGGGTTACCAGTTCAGCGAAGCCCTGAAGACCGAGATGACGCACATCCCCTACAAGAGCAGCCCGCAGCAGATCACCGACATGATCGGCGGCGTGGCCCCGCTGGGTTTTGTGCAGATCGCCACAGCCAACCCCCACATCAAGGCCGGCAAGCTCGTGGCCTATGCCACCACCGGCGAGCAGCGCGCGCCGCAGCTGCCCGATGTGCCCACGGTAGGCGAGGTGGGCCTGCCCCAGCTGGCCACCACGGTCTGGTTCGGTTTCTCCGGCCCGAAGAACCTGCCGCCGGCCATCGTCCAGCGCCTGAGCGATGCGCACCAGCAGATCACGGCCAACCCCGAGTTCAAGACCCGCATGCTCAATGCGGGCCTGAGCGTCTCGCCCGACCTCTGCGGTGACAGGTTCCTGCAGAAGATGAACCGCGAGTCCGAGCGCTGGGCCCGCATCGTCAAGGCCACGGGTTTCGTGGCGGACTGATCCGACCACCTGCGCGGCAGGGTTACGCCGCCTGACTGAGAATGGGCGCATGACTTCCATGCGTCCTTTTCTTTTGCTGGCCCTGTCCAGCCTGGCCGCAGCCCTGCTGCCCATCAGCAGCTACGCCCAGACCGTCAAGCCTGCGGCAACCTCCTGCCCTGCCCTGCTGCAGCACCAGTTCCCCCGCCTGCAGGACGACGCGCCGCAGAACCTCTGCCAGTACGCCGGCAAAGTGCTGCTGGTGGTGAACACCGCGAGCTACTGCGGTTTCACCAAACAATACGAAGGGCTGGAGGCGCTGTATGCCAAGTACGAGAAACGCGGCCTGGTCATCCTGGGTTTTCCGTCCAACGACTTCGGCCAACAGGAACCGGGCGATGCGAAGCAGATCGCCGACCTCTGCTTCAACACCTATGGCGTGAAGTTCCCCATGTTCGACAAGACCGGCGTCGTGGGCCCCCGGCGCAATGCCCTGTACACCCAGCTCCATCAGGCCACCAAGGCCGCGCCCGAGTGGAACTTCCACAAGTACCTGATCGCGCGCGACGGCAAGACCGTGAGCAGTTTCGCCAGCGCCATCGAGCCGGGCCACCGCACACTGGTCTCGGCCATCGAAGCGGCCTTGCAATCCAAACCCTGAAAGCAGGTCGGCCCATGGACTCCAGCAACTTCACCCTGGAACTGCAGCGTGAGGGTTACGGGACCATCACCACCGTCACGCGCGAGCCCGACGGTTTTCTCGACACCCACACCCATCCCTTCGAGGCGAAGGCCCTGATCCTCAGCGGGGAGATCTCTCTCGTCTGCCATGGACAGGAGCGGCTGTACCGGCCCGGCGAGGTGTTTCACCTCGCGCCGGCAGAGCCGCACAGCGAGCGTTACGGCCCGGCCGGCGTGACTTACCTGGTCGGGCGCAAGTAGCTCAGCTCGGCTGCGACAGCACCGAAGCCGACACACGCACGCCGGGCGCCGTGCCCACATAAGCCTGCTGCACCACCCCGGCCACCATGTCGGCCGTGACGGCCGAGAGTGTCCAGCCCAGATGGCCGTGGCCCGTGTTGTAGAACACATTGGCGGCACGACCGCGGCCCACGCGCGGCATCATGTCCGGCATCATGGGGCGCAGGCCGGCCCAGGGCACGACCTGGCGCGTGCTCACGCCGGGGAAGCACTGGTTGACCCAGTCCACCAGCGGGCGGATGCGGTCGGCCCGGATGTCCTTGTTGTAGCCGTTGAACTCAGCCGTGCCGGCGACGCGGAAGCGGTCGGCGCCCAGGCGGCTGGTCACAAGCTTGGTCTCGTCGTCCAGCAAGCTCACCATCGGTGCGGCGGCCTGGCTCTGCGCATCGGGCAGGTTGACGGTGATGGAATAACCCTTGACCGGGTAGACGTTGACGCGGTCACCCAGCTGCGCGGCAAAGCTGCGGCTGAGCACGCCGGCGCAGACCACCACACCATCGAAGCGGTGCGTCTGCGGCAAACCATCCACGCGCGCGGTCACGCTGGCGCTGCGGCCATCGCTGCCGAGTTGCTGCACCTCCTGCCCGTACAGGGTGCGCACGCCCAGGCGCTCGGCCGCGGCCGCCAGGCCCACGGTGAACTTGTGGATGTCGCCGGTGGCGTCGCTCTCGGTGTAATAACCCCCGTAGTAGCTGCCGGCCAGGGTGGGTTCGATGGCGCGCATTTCCTCGGGGGTCACCGCGCGCCGCGGCAGGCCGCCGGCGGCCAGCAGCTTCGAGACCTCGCCCGCATGGTCGAAGCCCTTCTGGTCACGGTAGATGTGCAGGATGCCCTGACGCTTGAGGTCGAAGTCCACGCCCTCGGCCTCGGCCCAGGCAAACAGGTGCTCGCGCGCGGCCACAGCCAGCTGGGCGGTGGCGATGGTGTTGCGGCGGTAGTTCGGGATGCTGGCGATGAACTCGGCGAACCAGCTCAGCTTGTGCCAGCCGGGTTTGGGGTTGACCAGCAGCGGCGCATCGCTCCTGAGCATCCACTTGAGGCCCTTGAGGATGGTGGAGGGGTGGTTCCAGACCTCGGCATTGGAGGCGGAAAGCTGGCCGCCGTTGGCGAAGGAGGTTTCCATCGCCGCGTAGCGGTGTTTCTCGAACAGGGTGACGGCAAAACCGCGTTTGGCCAGGGCGTAGGCAGTGGTGACGCCGGTGATACCGGCGCCGATGACGGCGATCGACTTCATGAGGACAGGCTCCAAACGTCATAGGGGGTGGGTGCCCCGCACACCATGTGCGAAACACGCCCCCTCTGTTTGGTACCTGAGAGATTCACGCAACCGTGTCGGCTGCGCTTGCTCCTGCGGTGGGCCGGGTGACGACATCCGGCCGCTCTTCAGAGTGTGAACTTCCCTTTCGGTCCTTTTGCCTGAGAGTTTCCGGGGCGGTTGCTCCTTCGGCGCTGCCAGCTGCGGCAGTCTCTCCCGATCGGGTCTGGCCACTTGCGTGACCTGCCTGCATTCTAGCGCGCTCCGGCCAGACCCGCGCCTTGTGCAACAGGATGTGAGCGTTGGCCCGTCGCGTTAACAAATGCACACGTTCTGCGGCCCGGGCCCCGGGTCCGGGCCGCGGCGCTTAAGGTCCGCTTAATTCGCCCCCGCCAAGATCAGCACCCATGCACAGGCTCGATGGAGCCGCAAGGAGCAAGCATGCTGGCCCTGGCCATGTCCCCTCACAGTTCAGGTTTATCGGTGGCGACCCAAGCAGCCAGCCGGCATCGCCTCGCCGTCCATGACACGCAGGATGGACAGCGCGAGCGTGTCGAGCGTTTCATCCACGCGGTCTACCAGGCCCGTTACGGCGCCCAGGTGCGCCACTACGCGCCCATGCTCGTGAGCCTGCGCGACGAAGACGACCAGATCATCGCCGCCGCCGGCTACCGCGTGGCCGATACCGGCCCGCTCTTCCTCGAACGTTATCTGCAGCAGCCGGTCGAAGTCCTGCTGGGGCAAGGCAGCAGCCAGGTGCAGCGCACCCGGATCGCCGAAGTCGGCCATCTCTCGGCCGTGCAGGCCGGCGCAGGCAAACGCCTGATCCATCTCATGGGGCCGCAGCTGGCGGGCCTGGGCCTGGAATGGGTGGTCAGCACGCTGACGCAGGAACTGCAGCACCTCTTCGTGCGCCTGGGCATCACGCCCCTGGCCCTGGGCGTGGCCGATGCGGCCCAGCTCGGCGCCGCCGCGGCGGACTGGGGCAGTTATTACGACCACCGCCCCGTCGTCGTGGCCGGTCGCATCGACCTGGCGCTGCGCATGCTGGCCCGCCGCCGGAGCGCCGCATGAACGCAGCCCTGTTCGACGGCCAGCGCGACTGGAGCGCGGCCGAACTCCATGACGCCGGCCGCGCGGCACAGCAGTGGCTGCAGGCGCAACACACCCGCGTGCTGGCCACGTTGCTGGACAACGGCGCCGCTTTCGTGGTGCTGGACGAGGCCGCCGCCGGCGCCGGCCTGGTGCACATCCCCCTGCCACCCTTCTTCACACCCGCGCAGCTGCAGCACGCCCTGCAGTCGGCCGGTGTGGACACCCTGCTCACCTCCCCCGCCACGGCCGCCGCCTGGGCCGGCCTGCCCTGGTTGCCGCTGACGCTGGCCGGTCTGGAGCTGCGCGCCGCGCGCCTGCCGACGCAGAGCGTCCCCATGCCGCAGGGCACGGCGAAGATCACCTACACCTCGGGCAGCACCGGCAGCCCCAAGGGCGTCTGCCTGCGCCAGGGCGCCATGGAACGTGTGGCCGACGGCGTGGTGCAGGCGCTGGGCCCGCTGGGCATCACGCGCCACCTCAGCGCCCTGCCCTTTGCCGTTCTGCTCGAAAACGTGGCCGGCCAGATGGCGGCGCGCCGGCAAGGCGCCACGCTGCTCACGCCGCCGCTGGCCGAACTGGGCTGGCGCGGCTCCTCGCAATTCGACGTGGTCGCCTTCCATGCCGCCGTGCTGCACTACCGGCCCGACAGCATGATCCTGCTGCCGCAGATGCTGCGCGCCTGGTGCGGCTACCTGCAGCAGACCCGGCAAACCGCCCCCACCGGCCTGAAGTTTGTCGCCGTCGGCGGCGCGGCCGTGGGTGCGCCACTGATGGCGGCAGCGCACGCCCTGGGCATCCCCGCCTACGAAGGCTACGGCCTGTCCGAAGGCGCATCGGTGCAGACGCTGAACCTTCCCGGCGCCCACCTGCACGGCAGCGCCGGCCGGCTGCTGCTGCATGCGCAGATGCGCGTGGCGCCCGACGGCGAGCTCGAGATCGCCGGCAGCCTCATGGCGGGTTACCTGGGCGACGGGACCCCCGCCCCCGACTGGTGGCCCACTGGCGACCTCGGCCACATCGATGCACAAGGGTTTGTGCACATCCAGGGCCGCAAGAAGAACGTGCTGATCAGCTCCTACGGCCGCAACATCTCGCCCGAATGGGTCGAGACCGCTCTGGGCAGCCAGTCTGCCATCCGGCAGGCCGTGGTCTACGGCGACGGCGAACCCGCCCTGTGGGCCGTGCTCTGGCCGCTGCAGGACAACACACCCGACAGCGCGCTGCAGGCGGCCGTCGATGCGGCCAATGCCACGCTGCCCGACTACGCGCGCATCGCCCGCTGGACCCGCGCCCGCGCCCCCTTCACCGTCGCCAGTGCTTACGCCACCGCCAACGGCCGCCCGCAACGCGCGGTCATCCTCGCAGCGCACGCCGATGCGATGCCCGTTGAACCCCTTTCCCAACTGATGAGCACCCCATGAGCTTCTACCAACGACTGATCCAGGAAAGCAGCAGCGCCCGCATGGGCCTGCTGAGCGCCCCCATCATCCAGGGGGTGCTGCAACGCGGCGAGGTTTCGCTGCCCAGCTATGTCGCTTTCCTCACCGAGGCCTATCACCACGTCAAGCACACCGTGCCCCTGCTGCGCGCCGCCAAGGCCGCGCTGCCGGCGCGGCACGCCTGGCTGAACCCGGCCATGGACGAGTACATCGAGGAAGAAGCCGGCCACGACGAGTGGATCCTGGACGACATCCGCGCCTGCGGCGGTGACGCCGAAGCGGTGCGCCACGGCCAGCCCGCGCACGCCACCGAGGTCATGGTGGCCTATGCCTACGACACCATCGCCCGCGGCAACCCCCTGGGTTTCTTCGGCATGGTGCACGTGCTCGAAGGCACCAGCGTGGCCCTGGCCCTGCAGGCAGCCGATGCCATCCAGCAACCGCTGGGCCTGCCCGATGCGGCCTTCAGCTACCTGCGCTCACACGGCACGCTGGACCAGGAGCACACGGCGCATTTCGCGCTGCTGATGGACGAGATCACCGACGCGGCCGACCAGGCTGCCATCGTCCACGCCGCGCGCGCCTTCTACCGCCTGTATGGCGATGTGTTCCGCGCCCTGCCCATGCCGGTGCGGGCGGAGGCCCTGGCATGAAGGCCGCCCAGGCCCGCGTGCTGCTCACCGGCGCCAGCGGCGGCATCGGCCAGGCCATGGTGCAGGCCCTGCTGCAGGCCGGCGCCCAGGTGCTGGGAGTAAGCCGCACGCCGCAGCCAGCACAAGCCGGACTCACCTGGATCACGGCCGACCTCGGCAACGCCGCCGACCTGGCCCGCATCGCGCAGGCCGCCGACCGCTGGGGCGCCAACGTGGTCGTGCACGCGGCCGGCCTGCCGGCCTTCGGCGCGCTGCCACAGCTGGAGGCCGCACAGATGCAGGCCGTGCTGCAGGCCAACCTGCTCGCGCCCATGCTGCTCACACAGGCGCTGCTGCCGCGGCTGCGCCAGCTGCCACACGCCCAGATCGTCTTCGTCGGTTCGGCCCTGGGCCGCATCGGCCTGCCGGGTTTCAGCCTCTACACCGCCAGCAAGGCTGGCTTGCACGGTTTTGCCGAAGCCCTGCGCCGCGAACTAGGCGACACGCCGGTGCGCGTGCAGCTGCTGGCACCGCGCAGCACCCGCACCGCCTTCAACGACGACGCCGCCCAGGCCTACAACACGGCCACCGGCACGGGCAGCGACGCGCCCGCCGTGGTGGCGCAGGCCCTGCTGGCGCTGATCGAGAGCGAGGCCGCCGAACGCTACCTTGGTTTTCCGGAACGCCTGGCCGTGCGCCTGAACAGCCTCATCGGTCCGCTGCTCGACGGCAGCTTCGCCAAGCACCGGCGCCAGGTCGCCATCCCCACCCCCACCCAAGGAGTCACCCCATGAAAAAAATGCTCACAGGCCTGCTGGCCTGCGCCCTCTTCCTGCCCCTCGTGGGCATGGCCGCACCGGTCGACGATGCAGTGGCCGAACTGCAGCGTGACTGGGAAGTCATCCGCTACCAGACGCCGCCCGCGGACCGCCTCAAGCGCTTCGAGGTGCTGGCCGAGAAGGCCCACCAGGTCAGCCTGGCTCACGCGGGGCGCAGTGAACCCCTGGTCTGGGAAGGCATCATCGTGAGCACGCTGGCGGGTGAAAAAGGCGGCCTGGGTGCACTGGGTCTGGTCAAGCAGGCCAAGACGCTGTACGAACAGGCCATCGCCATCGACGGTCGTGTGCTCGACGGCTCGGCCTACGGCAGCCTGGGTGTGCTGTACTACAAGGTGCCGGGCTGGCCCATCGGCTTCGGCAGCAAGGCCAAGGCCGAGGAGATGCTCAAGAAGGCGCTGGAGATCAACCCGGCCGGCATCGACCCCAACTTCTTCTATGGCGAATTCCTGATCGAGACCGACCGCAACGCCGAAGGCATCACCTTCCTCGAACGCGCGCTGCAGGCGCCGCCACGGCCTGCCCGCCAGATCGCCGACACCGGCCGGCGCGAGGAAATCCGCACCCTGCTGGCCAAGGCCAAAGGGCAGTGATCTGATCAGTTCCTGACGAGTTCGGCCACCACGCCCGTGCCGTCGGCACGCGCGCGGTACTGCAGGGCCAGGCCATGCAGCGCGGCGATACGCCGGGCGATGGACACACCCAGGCCGCTGCCGCTCTCGATCTGCCCCTCGGGCCGGTGGAACCGTTCGCCGAGCTGGGCGAGCACCTTGGGGGCCAGGGCCGGCCCCTCGTTCTCCACCGTCAGACGGTCCGGCCCGAAACGCAGCGTCACCGTGCTGCCCTGCGGCGCATAACGCGCTGCGTTGTCCAGCAGGTTGCGCAGCAGCACGGTCATGAGGTGGGCGTCCCCCGACCAGGCCGGTGCGGTCTGCGGCGCCTGCGGCCACAGGCAATCGAGCTGGATCTGGCGCCGCTCGGCCAGCGGCAGCACCTCGCTCATGGCCTGGCGCGCCAACTCTGGCCAGTCCAGCGGCGCGGTCTGCGGCAGGCCGCTGGCCGCCTCCAGGCGCGAGAGCCTGAGCAACTGGTCCACCAGCCGGCTCATGCGCTCGATGCCCGCACGCAGGGCCGCCATGGCCTGCTCGCGCTCGGCCGCCGCGCTGGCACCGTGCAGGCGATCCCACTGGGCGCTGAGCACGGCCAGGGGGGTGCGCAGTTCATGGGCTGCATCGGCGGTGAAGCGGCGTTCGCGCGCCAGCGTGGTTTCAATGCGTTCGAACAGGCCGTTCATGGCCAGCAGCATGGGCTGCAGCTCAACCGGGGCGCTGACCACGGGGATGGCCTGCAGCTCGTCGGCGCCGCGCTGCTGCAGTTCCGTGGTCAGGGCACGCATGGGTGCGAGGGCTTCGCGCACCGCCCAGCCCATGGCCAGCAACAGGATGGGCAGCATCAGCAGCCAGGGTATGAGTTGGCTGCCGATCAGGTCGTAGACCAGTTCGTCACGTTCGTGCAGGTTCTGCCCGGCCGCCACCACCCACTGGCCATTGGGCGACTGCAGGTAGTAGGCACGCCAGGGCTGTGCATTGACGATCAGATCAACAAAACCCACCCCATCGGGCCGCAAGGGCAGTTGCGCGCCCTCGCGGTCCACCAGCACCACCTCGCCCTGCCGGTCCCAGACCGCGATGGCCAGGTCGTCCAGATCGGCCTCGCCGCCCAGCGGCGAGGCCGGCACACCGGGCGCCTCGCTGTCAGCACTGACGCCGACCAGGGTCAGCTGCACCTGGCGCGCCAGGCGGATCATCTCGGTGTCGAACAGTTCATTGACCTCGGCCCGCGCGCGGAAGGTCGAGGCCGTCACGGCGATCAGCCACACCAGCGGCGCGCAGACCAGCAGGTAGAGCATCAGACGACGGCGCAGACTCATCACTTGTCCTCCAGCGCACCGAGCGCATAACCCAGGCCGCGGATGGTCCGCACGATGCCCGGATCGATCTTGCGGCGCAGATGGTGGATGTGCACCTCCAGCGCATTGCTTTCGGGTTCGCCACCGCTCCAGTCATAAAGCTGCTCCTGCAGCTGCGTCTTGGAGAGCACACGCTGCGGGTTCTTGAGCAGCACTTCCAGCAGGGCGATCTCACGGCCGGTGAGATCCACCGCCCGGCCCTGCCACTGCACCTGCTTGCTCGCCGGGTCGTAACGCAGGGCCCCGTGCACCCATTCGGACTGGGTGCGGCCGGTGGCGCGGCGCAGCATGGCGCGCAGGCGGGCGGCCAGTTCACCGATGGCAATGGGCTTGATCAGGTAATCGTCGGCCCCCACGTCCAGCCCCTCGATGCGCTGCTCCACCGTGTCACGTGCAGTCAGCACCAGCACCGGCAGGTCCACGCCACGCTCGCGCCAGCGCCTGAGCCAGACCAGGCCATCGGTCACGGGCAGGCCCAGGTCCAGCACCATGGCGTCATACGCCGTGCCCTGGACAGCGGCATCGGCCTGCTCACCGCGGGTGAACCAGTCCACCACATGCCCCAGCTGCCGCAGCCCGCTGCTGAGCGCCTCGCCCAGCTGGAGATCGTCTTCGAGGATCAGCAGGCGCATGGTGGCTTTCCCGGACAAACAGACATCAGGCCATCCAGTCCTGCGAGACGATGCTGTCGCGCCCCATGCGCTTGGCCTGCTCCAGCGCCGCCGCACACAGGTCCACCAGGGCTTCGGGGCCGGCCTCGCCCGCCGGCGTGAACGCAGCCACGCCGATGCTGACGGTGACGATGCCGCCCTCGCCGCCGCTGTGCGGCATGGCCAGGCTATTGATGAGCATGCGAACGCGGGCCGCCACCACGCGCGCGCCCACCTCATGCACCGCCGGCAGCAGGATGGCGAATTCGTCGTCGCCATAACGCGCCACCACGTCGGCCGGACGGAACACCGCGCGGCCCAGGGCGGCGGCAATCTTCTTCAGGCGGTCCGGCCCCATGGTGGCCACATGCGTGTCAACATAGGCGCGGAAGTGGTCGATGTCGATGAGCAGCAAGGACAACGGCGTCTGCTCGCGCCGGGCACGGGCCCATTCCAGTGCCAGCCGCTCGTCGAAGCCGGCCCGGCTCAACACGCCGGTCAGCTCATCCGGGCTGCCAGCGGCAGGCAAGGCTTGCGCCATGTCCCGCTGGTTCTGATCGCTGGGCTTGGCGGACATGGCGTGTATGGAAACCAGGCTTCAGCGCGCCTGCCGCAGCTGCCTGAGATCGGCCACGATCTCGGCCGAATGCTTGTCGCTGTCGACCGAGCGGTAGATGCGGGCGATGCGGCCCTGGGGATCGATGACGAAGGTCTGGCGTTTGGCAAACTTGTAGACCAGCCAGTCCGAGAGAGCGCCGTAACGTGTCGCCACCTCGCCCTGTGCATCGGCCAGCAGCGGGAAGGGCAGCTTGTACTTCTGGGCGAAAGCTGCGTGCGAGGCGCTGCTGTCCACGCTGATGCCCACCACTTCGGCGCCCAGCTCCTGCAGCAGCAGCCAGTCGTCGCGGAAGTTGCAGGCCTCGGTAGTACAGCCCGGCGTGTCGTTCTTGGGATAGAAATAAAGCACCAGCCACTTGCCGCGCCAGTCGGCCAGCTTGCGGGTCTTGCACTGCTGGTCGGGGAGTTCGAAATCCGGTGCGTTCTGACCCAGCTCCAGTGCGGCGGCCCGCGCTGCGCCCGCTCCCAGCACCAGGCTGGCGGGCAGCAGGCACAGGGCGCGGCGCAGCCGGGATTTCACGGCCGCAGCTCCTTGATGCCGCCCATATAGGGCTGCAGGGCAGCGGGAATCTCGACGCTGCCATCTGCGCGCTGGTAGTTTTCCAATACAGCGACGAGCGTACGGCCCACGGCCAGACCCGAGCCGTTGAGCGTGTGCAGCAACTCGTTCTTGCCCTGGGCATTCTTGAAACGCGCCTGCAGGCGGCGGGCCTGGAAGGCCTCGCAGTTGGAGACCGAGCTGATCTCGCGGTAGGTGTTCTGCGCCGGCAACCAGACTTCCAGGTCATAGGTCTTGGCCGCGCCGAAACCCATGTCGCCGGTGCACAGCGACATCACGCGGTAGGGCAGGCCGAGCTTCTGCAGGATGGCCTCGGCGTGGCGTGTCATCTCCTCCAGCGCCTCGTAGCTTTTCTCGGGGTGCACGATCTGCACCATCTCGACCTTGTCGAACTGGTGCTGGCGGATCATGCCGCGCGTGTCGCGGCCATAAGAACCAGCCTCGGAGCGGAAGCAGGGGGTGTGCGCGGTGAGCTTGAGCGGCAGGTCCGCCTCGGCCACGATCTCGTCGCGCACGAAGTTGGTCAGCGTGACTTCGCTGGTGGGGATCAGGTAGAGCGCCACGTCCTCGGCCGCGCCTTCCTGGCCGCCCTTCTTGGCGGCAAAGAGGTCTTCCTCGAACTTGGGCAGCTGGCCGGTGCCGCGCAACGTGTCGGCGTTGACAATGTAGGGCGTGTAGCACTCGGTGTAGCCGTGCTCCTGGGTCTGCACGTCCAGCATGAACTGCGCCAGCGCGCGGTGCAGGCGGGCGATGCCGCCCTTCATGACCGTGAAGCGCGACCCGGTGAGCTTGGTGCCGGTGTCGAAGTCCAGGCCCAGCGGCTCGCCCACGTCCACGTGGTCCTTGACCGCGAAGTCGAATGTCTTCGGCGTACCCCAGGTCCGGGCCACCACGTTGCCGTGTTCGTCGCTGCCCACGGGTACGCTCTCGTGTGGCAGGTTGGGGACGGCCAGCAGCAGGGCCAGCATCTCGGTCTGGATCTGGTCCAGTCGCGTGGTTGAGCTGTCCAGCTCGCCTTTGAGCGCATTGACCTCGGCCTTGGCCGCCTCGGCCTCATCCTTTTTGCCCTGGCCCATGAGCGCACCGATCTGCTTGCTCAGGGTGTTGCGTTTGTTCTGAAGCTCTTCGGTGCGGGTCTGGATCGTCTTGCGTTCGCCTTCCAGCGCACGGAACTTGCCGGCGTCGAGGAAGGGCTGGGGTTTCTTGCGCGTCTCCAGACGGGCGAGGACGCCGTCGAGGTCTTTGCGGAGCAGGGTGAGGTCTAGCATTTGGATATTGTAGTTTTCGTTTTCTGGGCTCTGGTTTTCTTCGTTTTTCTTTGTTCTTTTCGCTGCTTTTTCGCTGCGCGGGCTTTTGTAATCCCCCCTATCCCCCCGCCCCTTCCCACCCCCGCCGGGGCGGGAAGGGGAGCTTGGATTTGGTTTCTGGTTATCTGGCTACGCTTCTACGGGGGTGGGGCCACGTTCCGGGTTTGGATGCCTGCATTTCTGGGCGCCGGTCGTAGTAAACGGCACTGGATCAGTGCGGCTCTGGCTGGCAGCTGCGCGCCAGCGACGAGAAAGTGGAGAGGACAGGCTGGACTCGAAAGCGGTAGGTCGGAACGACCACCGCCGTTGGCAGACAACTTCCGCCCCATTTACTACGACCGCCTCCCGAAAATCTCGGCCCGAAGTGGCGGAGGCGACGGTTCGTTCCGTAGAAGCGCAGCCGGAGTCCAAAACTCAAATCGGGCTCCCCCTTCCCGCCCCGGCGGGGGTGGGAAGGGGGCTGGGGGGATAGGGGGGGACTACAAAAGCGCCGCCGGGCAAAACCTCAGGAAGAAAGAGGGTCAGACGTCCGTCTTCAAGCCCTTAGGCAAAGGAAACTTGATCGTCTCCTCAATCCCATCCATCTTCCGCACCGCCACCGCCCCCAGCGCCCGGATGCGTTCGATCACCTGCTGCACCAGGATCTCCGGGGCCGAGGCGCCGGCGGTCAGGCCCACGCGGCTGCGGCCATCGAACCATTCGGGTTTCAGCTCGTCGGCGCTGTCCACCATATAGGCCTCGGTGCCCAGTTTCTTGGCCACTTCGCGCAGGCGGTTGCTGTTGGAGCTGGTGGGGCTGCCCACCACGATGACCACGTCCACCTGCGGGCTCAGCAGCTTGACGGCGTCCTGCCGGTTCTGCGTGGCGTAGCAGATGTCCTGCTGCTTCGGGCTGCGCACCTGGGGGAACCGGGCTTTCACCGCGGCCATGATGCTGGCCGCGTCGTCCACGCTCAGCGTGGTCTGCGTCACCACGGCCAGCTTGGCCGTCTGGGCCGGCTGCACACGGGCCACATCGGCCTCGTCTTCCACCAGGTGGATGCCGGAATCGAGCTGGCCTACGGTGCCTTCCACCTCGGGGTGCCCCTTGTGGCCGATCATGATGAACTCGTAGCCTTCCTTGTGCAGCTTGGCCACTTCCACGTGCACCTTGGTCACCAGCGGACAGGTGGCGTCGAAGATCTGGAAGCCGCGGGCTTCAGCCTCACGCTGCACGGCCTTGCTCACGCCGTGGGCGGAGAACACCAGGGTGGCGCCGGGCGGCACGTCGCTCAGCTCCTCGATGAAGATCGCGCCCTTGGCCTTGAGGTCGTTGACCACATAGGTGTTGTGCACGATCTCGTGGCGCACGTAGATCGGGCGGCCGAACTTGGTCAGCGCGCGCTCGACGATCTCGATGGCACGGTCCACGCCGGCACAAAAACCGCGCGGCTCGGCCAAGAGGATCTCAGCCTGCGTACTCATGGTCATAACACCCCGATCAGTTGCACTTCGAAGCTCACCGGCTGGCCGGCCAGCGGGTGGTTGAAGTCGAACAATACAGCCTCTTCACCCAGCTGGCGCACCACGCCACCGAACTGTCCCTTGCGGTCGGGCGTGGGGAACTGCACCACGTCACCCACCGCGTATTGCTCGTTGGGGTCGCCCAGTTCGCGCAACTCCTTGCGCGAGAGCCATTGCTGCATGTCGGGATTGCGCTCGCCGTAGGCGCCCGGGGGCAGTTGCAGCGTGGTGTGCACGCCCTCCTCCAGGCCCAGCAGTGCCTGCTCCACGCCCGGGGCCAGTTCGCCCGTGCCTATGGTCAGCGTGGCCGGCTTGCCGCCGAAGGTATTGACAAGATCGCCGGCCGGCCCGGACAGGCGGTAATGCAACGTGAGGAAGGAGCCGGGCTGGACCCGGGCAGGGGTGGTGGTCATGGAAGTCCCGATAAACTGGGCTCCATTGTAAAAAGACCTGCGTTTGACATCCGTCATGCCCCTCAAAGACCTTCCCCCCGACGCGCGACCGCGCGAAAAGCTGCTGGCCCGCGGCCCGGGGGCACTGTCTGACGCCGAATTGCTGGCCCTGCTGCTGCGCACCGGCCTGGCCGGCAAGGGCGTGCTGCAGCTGGCGCAGGAACTGCTGGACGTCAAGACCGGCTTCGGCGGCATGGCCGGCCTGCTGCACGCCACGGCCGACGACCTGAAACGCATCAAGGGCCTGGGGCCGGCCAAACGCGCCGAACTGGTGGCTGTGCTGGAACTGGCCCGCCGCGCCCTGGCCGAACAGCTGCGCGAACGCGCCGCGCTGGACACGCCCCAGGCCGTCAAGGACTACCTGCAGCTGCATCTGGCCCACAAGAAACACGAAAGTTTTGCCGTGCTCTTCCTGGACAACCAGCACAAGCTGCTGGCGCTGGAGGAACTGTTCCGCGGCACGCTGGCGCAGACCAGCGTCTACCCGCGCGAAGTGGTGCTGCGCGCCCTGCACCACCACGCCGCCGCCGTGGTGCTGGCCCACAACCACCCCAGCGGCACGGTGCAACCCTCGCGCGCCGACGAGGCGCTCACCCAGGCCCTCAAGGCCGCGCTGGCCCTGGTGGACGTGCGCGTTCTGGACCACGTGATCGTGGCGCCGGGCCTGGCGCTCTCGATGGCGGAAAAGGGACTCATCTGATGGTCACCGTGAAATCACTGGCCGACCTCAAACAGGTCAAGAAGGCCATCGAAACGCAGGCCAAGCTGGAAGCCGAGCGCAAGATCGAGGCGGCGAAAAAAGCCCGGCAAGCCACCGCAGACAAGGATCTTTTCCAGCAGGCCGCCGGCAAGGTGCAGCCCCTGGCCCAGCCGGCCAAGGCCCAGCTCAAAAGCGCCAAACCTCCACCACTCCCCCTGCAGCACCAGCTGGATGAGCAGGCCGCGCTGCAGGAAACCCTGAGCGACGAATTCGACATCAGTACCCTGCTGGAAACCGACGAACACCTGAGTTACCGCCGCCCTGGCATCGGCACCGACGTCACGCGCAAGCTGCGCCGCGGCGACTGGGCCATCCAGCGTCAGCTGGACCTGCACGGCCTGCGCACCGAAGACGCCCGCGAGGCCCTGGGCCAGTTCATCCGCGAAGCGCACCAGCAAGGCATACGCTGCGTGCGCGTGGTCCACGGCAAGGGCCTGGGTTCACCGGGCAAGACGCCGGTGCTCAAGGGCCGGGTGCAAAGCTGGCTGGCGCAGAAGCAGGAAGTGCTGGCGTTTGTGCAAGCCAGGCCGGCGGAGGGGGGCGCGGGAGCGCTGGTGGTACTGCTGCAACCCGCAGGTTAAGTTAGCCGGGTGTGTTTCTCATCCAGTCCGCCGTCCCGAAGAAGGACTCGCGTAGCTTGCCGCGCAGCTCTTCATCCACCCCCACCTCCCCCATGGCTTGGTCCATGCAGGCCAGCCACTGATCGCGCTCAACCAGGCCGATCTTGAAGGGCATGTGGCGCGCGCGCAGGCGCGGGTGGCCGAAGCGTTCGGTGTAGTGCTGTGGGCCGCCGAGCCAGCCGGTAAGAAACCAGGTCAGTTTCTGCCGAGCAACCGTCAACTCGCTGCCATGGGCGGCGCGCAACTCCTTGTAGCCGGGCTCCAGGTCCATGAGGTCGTAGAAACGTTCGACCAGGGCGTGGACCTTGGCCTCGCCGCCTATCCATTCGAAAGGGGTGGCGGGTTTGGTGTTCTCTGCGGAAGTCATGCCCGGATTATCCCAGCCATGCCGAACTGCGAAGACGCTACCATTTCGATAGCAATCAAGTCGCCGCCTGGCGCAGCGTCTGCACCACCGGGCGGCGCAGCACGCTGCGCAAGCCCCACCAGCCGGCCAGCCAGGCCAGTAGCGCACCGCTGACCGCGCCGACGGGCAGCAGCCACCAGGTCACGGTCCATTCGAAATTGAAGGCATAACGCGCCAGCGCCCAGCCCACCACGGCCGAGACCACGGCGGCCAGGGCCCCGGCCAGGGCGCCCACACCCGCCAGTTCAGCACGCTGCACCTGGCGCAGCAGGCCGCTGCCGGCGCCCACGGCACGCATGATGGCGTATTCGCGCGCGCGCTCCTCGCGCGTGGCGGTGACGGCGGCAAACAGCACCACCAGACCCGCGGCCAGCGTGAAGCCGAAGAGGAATTCCACCGCGCGGCTCACCTGCTCCAGCACACGCTGCACCTGGGCCAGCGTGGCGCTCAGGTCCACCACGGTGATGTTGGGAAAGTGGCGCACCAGGGCGCTGTCGAAACCCGGTTTGTCAGGCGCGCGCAGCGCGGCCAGGTAGGTGACGGGCAACTCCGGCATCTGGCTCACCGGATACAGGGCGAAGAAGTTGGCGCGCATGGAACCCCAGTCCACCTTGCGCAGCGAGGTGATGGTGCTCTCCTGCTGCAGGCCGGCGATGTCGAAACGCAGCTTGTCGCCCAGCTTGAGGTTCAGGGTCTTGGCGATGCCCTCTTCCATGCTGATGCCCTTGGCATCTTCCGCCGTCCAGCGGCCGGCCACGATGGGGTTGTGGCCCGGCGGCTGGGCGCTGTGCGAGAGGTTGAACTCGCGCTCGACCAGGCGCTGCGCCCGGTCGTCTTCGTAGTCCTGCGCCTGCACGGGGCGGTCGTTGATGGCCACCAGGCGGCCGCGAATCATGGGGAACCAGTCGTAACCGCTCACGCCCGCCTCGCGCAACTGGCGCTGGAAAGCCTCGGCCTGGTCGGGCTGGATGTTGATGACAAAGCGGTTGGGCGCATCGGCCGGCGTGGCCTGGCGCCAGCTGCGGATCAAGTCGGTGCGCAGCAGCACCAGCAGCAGCAGAGCCAGCAGGCCCACGGCCAGGCTGCTGACCTGCAGCACGGCGTAGATGGGCCGGGCCGAGAGCTGGCGCGTGGCCAGCACCAGCCAGCGCGGCGCGGTGTTCTCGCGCACCACACGGCGCAGCAGCAGCACGGCGCCCCAGCTGGCCAGCGCAAAGATGGCCACCGCACCACCAAAGCCCCCCACGGTGATCAGCCCCAGCTTCAGGTCGCTGCTGGCGGCCAGCAGCAGCACGGCAAAACCGAGCACGCCCAGCGCCAGCACGCCGATGGACATGGGCCGCAGCGTGCCCAGGTCGCGCCGGATCACACGCAGCGCCGGCACCTGGGCCAGCTGCAGCACGGGCGGCAGGCCGAAAGCCAGCATGAGCGTGAGGCCCATGCCCAGGCCAAAGAAAACAGGCCACAGGCCGGGGGCGGGCAAAGCGGTATCCACCAGACCCGCCAGCAGCAGAACAAAGACATGGTGCACGGCCCAGCCCAGGGCCACCCCCAGGGCACCGCCGGCCAGGCCCACCAGCAGGAACTCCAGCGCATGGCTGCGTGCGATGGTGGCTTGCGACAGGCCCAGCACGCGCAACATGGCGCAGTCGTCCAGATGCTGGTTGGCAAAAGAACGCGCGGCCAGGCCCACGGCCACGGCGCTCAGCAGCGCGGCCAGCAGGGCCACGAGGTTGAGGAATTTCTCGGCACGCTCCAGGGTCTGCGCCATCTCGGGGCGGCCACCTTGCAGGGCCTCGATGCGCACGCCGCGCAGCTGCTCGCGTTCGACGGCCTCGTTGGCGCGCTTGACGAAGGCGTTGACCACGCGGTCCTCACCAGCCACGGCCAAGCGGTAGACCAGGCGGCTGGCCGGCTGGATCAGCTGGGTGGCGGCCAGATCGTTTTGGTTGATGAGGGCGCGCGGCGCGAAGTTGATGAAACCGGCGCCACGATCGGGCTCCACCCCGATCAGGCGCGTGATGCGCAGGGCCGCTTCGCCCAGCAAAAGCTGGTCCCCCATCTTGAGACCCAGGGCATCGAGCAGGGCCGGGTCGGCCCAGACCTCACCCGGCGCCGGGATGTCGCGCGTGGCCGCCGCCGGCGTACCCGCTTGCGTGCTGACGGTCAGCTTGCCGCGCAGCGGGTAACCCGCCTCCACCGCCTTGAGCGACACCAGCCGCGTGGCCCCGCCCTGGTTCTCGGCAGCGCGGGCCATGGTGGGAAAGCTCAGCGAGCCGGAAACCTGCAGGCCGCTGGATTTCGCCAGCGCCAGCAGGCTGGCCGGTGTGGCGTTGTCGCTGACGATGACCGCATCCCCCCCCAGCAACTGGCGCGCATCACGCTGCATGCCGCCCTTGAGCCGGTCGGCAAAGAAACCCACCGCGGTCAGCGCGGCCACGGCCAGCGTCACGGCCAGGATCAGCAGGCGCAGCTGACCGGCACACAGGTCACGCCAGAGGGTTTTCCAGGCGAGTTGCCAGAAGGTGATGTTCATGGGGGCTAGCTTAGGGGATTTTGCGAATGGCTGGTGTTACAGGGTTTTCGTTTGGCCTGTCACCCTCGCACGCCTGCAAGCCGGGTCTCGCCCCGGCGGGCGAGGTACTTTTCTTTGCTTCGCCAAAGAAAAGTACCCAAAAGAAAGGCGAGCCGGGTTCGTCGTCCCTCCGCTGCGCTACGGGCACGCTGCGTTGCTCGGCCAGTGCGGGAAGTACAGAAACTCGCCCTGCGGGCTCAGACATCTGCACTTCTTTTTCCGCCCTTGCCTGCGCTACTCGCCTCCTCACACGGCAATGGGGGGCCGGAGACCAAAACCAATACCAAAAACAACAAGGACGCGCCATGGCGCGTCCTTGTTCGGCTGTTCTGTCTTCGGCTGTTGGTTCCCGGCTGTCTGGCCCCCTATGCCGTGTGGCAGGGCTGAGCAGCGCAAGGTACCCCGCAGGGGCCCTGACTTCGGCTCGCCTTCTCTTTGCTTACTTTCTCTTGGCGAAGCAAGAGAAAGTGAGTGCGCTGCCGGGCGCACATCCCGGCAATGCCACGCGAGAAACAACCCAGGACGAAAGAATCTAAGCAGCCGCGCGCAGCTTGGGCCCTGCAAGTTCAGGCTGCAACACCAACCGAGCCGGGGCCGTATAGCAATAGAAGTGCCTGCCAGTAGCCCGCCCAATCGCACACAACCCCACCCGCTCCGCCACCGCATGCCCCATCTGCGTAATCCCACTACGAGAAACAACAATCGGCACCCCCATCTGCGCCGACTTGATCACCATCTCGCTGGTCAGCCGACCGGTGGTGTAGAACACCTTGTCGTCTCCGGTCATGGCAGAAGCGTCCTGCAGCCACATCCAGCCCGCGATGGTGTCGATGGCGTTGTGGCGCCCCACGTCCTCCACGAAGAGCAGCATCTCCTCGCCGCGGAACAGCGCACAGCCGTGCACCGAGCCGGCTGACTTGTAGGTGCTCTCCTGCAGGCGGATGGCGTTGACGATGCCGTAGAGCTGGGCCTGGCTCAGCGTGGCCTGGGGCAACTGGATCTGGTCGACCTCGTCCATCATGTCGCCGAACACGCTGCCCTGGCCACAGCCTGTGGTGACGACGCGCTTGGACGTGCGCTCCTCGATGTCGGTGATGCCCTCGCGGGTCTTGACGGCGGCGGCGCCGACGTCCCAGTCCACGGTGATGGATTCGATCTCGGCCACCGAGCGCACCAGGCGCTGGTTGCGCAGGAAACCCAGCACCAGCAGTTCGGGATGGCCGCCCAGGGTCATGAGCGTGACCAGCTCGCGCTTGTCCACGTAGACGGTGAGCGCCCGCTCCGCAGGGATGGACAGGGGTGTGGCCTCACCGTGCTCGTTGACAGCCGTGACTTCGCGCGTCAGGGGCGCCTGGGCCCGGGTGAGATGTGGCAGGGACATGGATGGCAGCGTACAACAAAACGGGCCGGACTTTGCAGCCCGGCCCGTGAGACCGCGTAGCGCGCGGGGATCAGGATTTCTTGGCGGGAGCAGCCGGGGCTGCTGCTGCCGGCTTGAAGGGGCCCGGGTCGGCGCAAGGCGGGGTGGCGACCGGCTTGCCGGACTTGCGATAACGCGCGGCCACCTTGTCCTGCGACTTGCACAGCTTGTAGCCGTCGACCTTGCCGGCATGGGCGGTCTTGGCGGCAGCCTCGGCAGCCTTGGCCTTGGCTTCGTCGTTCGGGGCGGGCAGCTTGGCCAGGGCAGTGACGCTGAGGGCGCAAGCGGCAATGAATACGGCGATGGATTTCATGTTGGCCTCTCTTGTTGTGATCAGGCTTTGACGGGAGCACCGGGCGCGGCCGGCTGGGTGCGCTGCGCCGGGATCTTGCCGGCCTTGATGTCGTCGTACCAGAGCTCGTGGTGCTCCTTGGCCCAGGTCTCGTCGACATAACCGGTCTTCATGGCGGTGTAGGCGCCGGCCATGCCGAGCGTGCCCATGTAGATGTGGCCGATGAACATGGCCATCATCAGCACGGTGGCCACGCCGTGGACCATGTGGGCGATCTGCATGTCACCACGCAGGTAGTCCAGGCCCGGCACCAGCTTGTCCAGCACCAGGCCGGAAGCCACGACGATCAGGCCCAGCACGAACACGCCACCCCAGAACAGCACCTTCTCACCGGCGTTGAAACGGTGCGAGGCGATCTCGTGCCCGGACAGCAGGCCACCGCCCTTGACCAGCCAGGTGATGTCTTCCTTGCGCGGCAGGTTGTCCTTGACGAAGGTGAGGATGACCACCACCAGCGAGACGGCAAACACCGGGCCGGCGAAGTTGTGCAGGTTCTTCAGCACGTAAGTCAGCCAGCCGAACAGGGTGCCGCCGATGACCGGGTGCAGGAAGTACTTGCCGAAGGCCATGACGAGGCCGGAGATCGCCAGGATGGAGAAGGCGATGGCATTGGCCCAGTGGGCCGAGCGCTCGAAGGCGGTGAAGCGCTCGATCTTGCGGCCGGTCTCGGCGCCGTGCAGCTGCAGGGTGCCCTTGCGCCAGTAGAAGATGCCCACCGCGCCCAGCGCGATCAGGATCAGCGCGCCGCCGTAGGGAATGATCCACTGGTTGCGCACCTGGCGCCAGGCTTCGCCGGCGTTGGTGAGCATGGAACCCGGGTACTGCACGAAGGGCTGGATCAGGTTGCCGGCTTCCGGTGCTTCGCTCTTGGGCAGGCTGCTGTAGCCGCTCACGCCGGCACCGACCGCACGCCACATGGGCGCGTTGTTGCCGGGCTGCACCGCCGCGCGCTCGGCATTGGTCTGCGTGGCGTAGCCCGGCTCCTGGCTGGCGTCAGGCTTGACGTCGAAGATGTTCTGGCCCTTGATGCCACCGGCGGGGGCCGGTGCCGCCTTGGCCGGCGGTGCATCAAGTTTCAGTTTGTCCTGCTGGGCGTGGACCGGTGCGGCCCAGCCCAGGGCCATGAGCATGGCCAGGGCAAGCACTTTTTTCATGAGGCGTCCGATCTTCAGTTGACCCGGTTGTACTCGTTCTGGCCGTACTGGCCGCGCGCCTTCAGCTTGGACTCCCAGCTGGCCTTGTCGCCGGACTTCCAGCCCGGTTCGACATAGGCCTTGCCGGTGCCCGTGTGCGGCGCCGCATCCTGCTTGGCACCACCGATGCCCTGGGGCGACTCGCCGCAGGCGGCCAGCAGGAACGCAGCAGAAACGATGATCAGTGCTTTTTTCATGACTTGGCTCCTGCGGGTGCCGGCTGGCCAGCCTGGCGCGAGCCGTAGGCTGTGCCCCAGCCCCAGACTTCGGCGCCCTTGCCGCGTTGCAGCACGCGGGTGCGGAAGATGTCGGCCACCATGTCGCCGTCACCGGCGAGCAGGGCCTTGGTCGAGCACATTTCGGCACAGGCCGGCAGCTTGCCTTCGGCCAGGCGGTTGCGCCCGTATTTCTCGAACTCGGCCTGGCTGCCGTTGGCCTCGGGGCCGCCGGCGCAGAAGGTGCACTTGTCCATCTTGCCGCGCACGCCGAAGGTGCCCTGCGAAGGGAACTGCGGTGCGCCGAAGGGACAGGCGTAGGAGCAGTAGCCGCAGCCGATGCAGATGTCCTTGTCGTGCAGCACCACACCCTCGTCGGTGCGGTAGAAGCAGTTGACCGGGCAGACCGCCATGCAGGGTGCGTCGCTGCAGTGCATGCAGGCCACCGAGATGGATTTCTCGCCGGGCACGCCGTCGTTGAGGGTGACCACGCGGCGGCGGTTCACACCCCAGGGGACTTCGTGTTCGTTCTTGCAGGCGGTGACGCAGCCGTTGCACTCGATGCAGCGCTCGGCGTCACAAACAAATTTCATTCGTGCCATGACGTTACTCCTCAGGCTTTCTCGATGTTGCAGATCGTGGTCTTGGTTTCCTGCATCATGGTCACGCTGTCATAACCATATGTAGTTGCCGTGTTGACCGCCTCGCCGCGCACGATGGGCGCCGCACCCTTGGGGTAGTAGGCCAGCATGTCGGCGCCCTGCCAGCGTCCGGAGAAGTGGAAGGGCATCCAGACCGTGTCGGGCGCGACGCGCTCGGTCACCAGGGCCTGCACGTTCAGCTTGGCGCCGGTCGGGCTGTGCAGCCAGACACGTTCGCCGTTGCGGATGCCGCGCTCAGCTGCCGTCTTCGGGTTGATTTCCACGAAGGACTCCTGCTGCAGTTCGGCCAGCCAGGGGTTGGAGCGGGTTTCCTCGCCGCCGCCTTCGTACTCGACCAGACGGCCGGAGGACATGATGAGCGGGAACTTCTCGTGCAGCTTGTCGGCAATGTTCTTGGTCTGCACGCTCTTGTACAGCGTGGGCAGGCGCCAGAAGGCCTTCTTGTCGTCGTGCGTCGGGTACTTGGCCATGAGTTCGGGCTTGGTACCGTAGAGCGGCTCGCGGTGCTGCGGCACGGGATCGGGGAAGTTCCAGACCAGGGCGCGCGCCTTGGCGTTGCCGAAGGGGTGGCAGCCGTGGTTCTTCATGAACACGCGGATCAAACCACCCGAGGAGTCGGTCTTCCAGTTCTTGCCCTCTGCCGCCTTGGCTTCGGCCTCGGTGAGTTCGCCCCACCAGCCCAGCTTCTTGAGCAGCACGTGGTCGAGTTCCGGATAGCCGGTGGTGATGTCGGCGCCCTTGGAATAGGAGCCGTCCTCGGCCAGCAGGTTCTTGCCGTCCTTCTCCACGCCGAAGTTGGCGCGGAAGTTGCCGCCGCCGTCCATGACGTGCTTGCTGGTGTCGTACAGGTTGGGCGAACCCGGGTGCTTGAGTTCGGGCGTGCCGTAGCAGGGCCAGGGCAGGCCGAAGTAGTCGCCCGACATGTCGTAGCCGGTTTCCTTGTCGACCACCTTGCCCTTGCACTTGAGCGTCTTCACGTCGAAGGCGTCCATGTGGCGCATGTGGGCCTTCAGGCGCTCCGGGCTCTGGCCGGTGTAGCCGATGGTCCAGACACCGCGGTTGATCTCGCGCAGGATGTCTTCCGGCACGGGCTCGTCCATGCCCTTGACCTTCTGCATCTTGTAGTTCTTGGACAGCTCCTTGGCGAAGCCGAGTTTCTCGGCCAGCTGGTGCATGATCATGTGGTCGCTGCGGCTCTCCCACAGCGGCTCGATGACCTTCTCGCGCCACTGGATGGAGCGGTTCGACGCGGTGCAGGAACCGCTGGTCTCGAACTGGGTGGCCGCCGGCAGCAGGTAGACCGCGCGGTTGGGGTTGAGGTCTTCAGCCTTGCCGGGCATGGCCGCCATGGCCGCGGTGGCCGACGGGTAGGGATCCACCACCACCAGCAGGTCCAGCTTGTCCATGGCGCGTTTCATCTCCAGACCTCGGGTCTGGGAGTTGGGCGCATGGCCCCAGTAGAAGACGCCGCGCAGGTTGGAGTCCTGGTCGATCAGCTCGTTCTTCTCGAGCACGCCGTCGATCCAGCGCGACACGGTGATGCCGGGCTTGCTCATCATGGCGGGCGTGGCGAACTGCTTCTTGATCCACTCGAAGTCCACGCCCCAGACGTTGGCGAAGTGTTTCCAGGAACCTTCGACGATGCCGTAGTAACCCGGCAGCGAATCCGGGTTGGGGCCGACGTCGGTGGCGCCCTGCACGTTGTCGTGGCCGCGGAAGATGTTGGTACCACCGCCGGATTTGCCGACGTTGCCCAGGGCCAGCTGCAGGATGCAGCTGGCGCGCACCATGGCGTTGCCGATGGTGTGCTGGGTCTGGCCCATGCACCAGACGATGGTGCCGGGACGGCTCTCGTGCAGCATCCGGGCGACCTTGATCATCTGGGCCTCGGGCACACCGCAGGCCTCTTCGACCGCCGCCGGGGTCCACTTGGCCAGCACGTCCTTCTTGACCTCTTCCATGCCGTAGACACGGTCGTTGATGTACTTCTTGTCTTCCCAGCCGTTCTTGAAGATGTGGTGCAGCAGGCCGAAGAGGAAGGGGATGTCGGAGCCCGAACGGATGCGCACGAACTCGTCGGCCTTGGCGGCGGTGCGGGTGAAACGCGGGTCCACCACGATCATCTTGCAGCCGGTTTCCTTGGCGTGCAGCATGTGCAGCAGGCTGACCGGGTGGGCTTCGGCGGCATTCGACCCGATGTACAGGGCGACCTTGCTGTTCTGCATGTCGTTGTACGAATTGGTCATGGCGCCGTAGCCCCAGGTGTTGGCCACGCCGGCCACCGTGGTGGAGTGGCAGATGCGCGCCTGGTGGTCGCAGTTGTTGGTGCCCCAGAAGCTCACGAACTTGCGCATCAGGTAGGCCTGCTCGTTGCTGTGCTTGGACGAGCCGACGAAGTAGACGCTGTCCGGTCCGCTGGCCTTGCGCAGCTCCATCATGCGGGCGGTAATCTCGTTGAGCGCCGTGTCCCAGCTGATGCGCTCGTACTTGCCGTTGACGAGCTTCATGGGATAGCGCAGGCGGTACTCGCCGTGGCCGTGCTCGCGGATCGAGGCGCCCTTGGCGCAGTGCGCACCCAGGTTGATGGGCGAGTCGAACACCGGTTCCTGGCGTGTCCACACGCCGTTTTCCACCACGGCGTCGATGGCGCAGCCCACCGAGCAGTGCGTGCAGATGGTGCGCTTGACTTCGATCTTGCCGTCGCCGACGGCAATGCTGCTGGCGGCACGCGCCTTCTTGACCAGCGTGAGCTGCGAGGCGGCCAGGCCGACACCCAGGCCCAGGCCCGAGCGGCGCAGGAAGGCGCGGCGGTCCATGGTGGGCAGGGCTTGCGACAGGCCACGGCGCAGGCTGTGCACGAAAGGCGAGCGGGCGGTGGTCTCGGTCGCCGGGGATTTCTTGGTGAGCAACATGTCTCTCTCCAGCTTTGATTAGATGCGGGTGGTCTGGTAGTACTGCTTGATGTGTTCAGACAGGTGGTAACCACCGCCCTTGGCAGGAGCCGCCTTGGGTTCGGGGGCAGCCTGCTCGGCCGGCTTGGGGGCCGACATCAGGCCGGCCACCGCAGCCACGGCACCCGCGGTGCCTGCACCTGCGAAGAGGGTGCGTCGTGACAATTTGCCTTGGGGTTGACTCATGCTGGGTCTCCTGAAAGGTTCCACTTAGGAACAGAACTACATAACTGAACTCGCTGGAATTTAGCAACGCCACGGCGTTTCAGCAAGCGAGGTCTCCCTTGGTACAAGCCGGCCATGACCACGATGCACACGAGGAAAATTTTTTAATTCATGGCTCACTGATATAGCCACACCCTCCTGGCGCCCGATCGAAGCAGCAGCACACCGCATGAATCAAGGGCTTGTGCGATTGCTGCACCGCCACAATCATCTGAGAACACGACAAGGTGACGACAGCTTTGCGACAACTTGTCGCAAGTCAAATCTCGCAGATAAGAATGGTTCGCAAAACCGTCACTGCACACGCTGTTGTTGACGCATCAAAACCTTGATACCCGACCAAATCACTCAGCCGTGGTCGATAGAATCGCGCAAATCCACCGCCTCACCGTGACCACCTCGTCCCCCACTCCCGACGCAAACAAGCTGGCCGATGGCTGGCCCTACTGGTCCATCCTGGTCGTCGACGACGAGCCGGGCATGCGCAACTTCCTGGTCAAGACGTTGGCGCCACGCTGCCAGACCGTGATGGAAGCCGGCAGTGCGGAGGAAGGTGCCGAGCTGCTGCGCGGCAACCACGTCGACCTCATCATCCTGGACATCGCCCTGCCCGGGCGCAATGGCGTGGCCTGGCTCAAGGAACTGCGCGAGCACGGTTACACCGGCCAGGTGATCCTGATCACGGCCTTTGCCGACCTGGACACCGCCATCGAGGCGCTGCGCGCCGGCGCCTCGGACTTCATCCTCAAGCCCTTTCGCGTGCCGCAGATCCTCAACGCGGTGCGCCGTTGCTACGAAAGTGCCAGGCTGGCACGCGAGAACTTCGTGCTGCGCCACGCGCTCTCGCGCAGCCAGTTTGCCGACAACGGCCTGGTCGGGCATACACCGCAGATGACCGAGCTCTCCGCCTCGGTGCGCCGCGTGGCCACCGCCAACAGCACGGTGCTGCTGCAGGGCGAGTCGGGCACCGGCAAGGAACTGGTGGCGCGTGCCCTGCATGCCCTCAGCCCACGCGCGCAGGGGCCCTTCGTGCCCGTCAACTGCGCCTCGGTCTCGCCCGAGCACATGGAAAGCGAGCTCTTCGGCCATGCCAAGGGGGCCTTTGCCGGCGCCACGCGCGCGCGCGACGGCCTGTTCTATTACGCCCAGGGCGGCACGCTCTTCCTGGACGAGGTGGCCGAGCTGCCGCTGCCGCTGCAGGCCACGCTGCTGCGCGCACTGGAAGACCTGAAGATCCGCCCGGTGGGCAGCCAGCAGCTGGTGACGATGAATGTGCGCATCATCGCCGCTACCAACCGCTCGCTGCAGCAGGCCGTGGCCGAGGGGCGCTTCCGCAAGGACCTGTACTACCGCCTGCAGGTGGTGGAACTGGCGCTGCCGCCCCTGCGCGAGCACAAGGACGACATCCCTGACCTGGTGCAGCACTTCATCGCCCGGCTCGCCCCCGTGCTGGGCGCCGCGCCGCTGCAGATCACACCGGCCGAGATGGACTACCTGATGCAGTACGACTGGCCCGGCAATGTGCGCGAACTGCGCAACCTGATCGAGCGTTCGCTGATCCTGGGCACGCTCAATGTCTCGGCGCTCTACACCATGGGCAAGCGCGCTGCAACAGCGCCCGCCAACAGCGGTGCCGAACGCGCCGTGACCGACCTGCACACGCTGGAGCAGCAGCACATCCGTGCGGTGCTCGATTCGGTGCACGGCGACAAGACCCAGGCCGCGCAACTTCTGGGCATCTCGCGCCGCACGCTGGAGCGGCGCTGCGCCGAGTGGGCCCTGTCGTGAGTTGGCCCGCCAGCTTGCCGGCCGCGCTGGCGCCGCGCTGGCTGACGCACTCCATCCGCAACAAGCTGCTGGCCATGGCGCTGCTGCCGCTGCTGGTGGTGCTGCCCCTGCTGGTCGGCGCGCTGCTGATCTGGGGCAATGCCGCCTACGACCGCCTGCTGATCACCAAGGTGCGCAGCGACCTGGCCGTGGCGCGCGGCTACTTCGAGCAGGTGCTGTCCGAGGTGGGCTTCGGCACGCATGCGGTGGCGGCCTCGCACGCACTGTTCCAGCCGCTGCAGCGGCGCGATCTGCCGGCCGTGCAGGCCCTGCTGGCACGCGAAAGCCGGCGCCTGGGCTTCGACTTCATCAACCTCTACCAGGTTGATGGCCGGCTCATCACGGCCGACTGGCTGCCCTCGGCCCTCCCCTCCTCCCCCATCCACGCACCGGCCACGGGTGCTGCCGCCATCCATGCCCGCATCAGCACCGACCACGCCAGCCTGGCGCGGCTGGAACCGGCCGAACTGCTGGCACTGGCCCCGCACCTGGCGCCGCGCATCCACATCCCGCTGATCCCCACACGCAGCGCCGTACCCACCACCCGCAGCGTGGAAGACCGCGCCCTGGTCATGCTGGCCACCACGCCGGTGCGCGGTGCCGACGGCAGCATCGTGGCCCTCCTGCGCGGTGGCGTGCTGCTGAACCAGAACCTGCCCTTCATCGACCACATCAACCGCATCGTCTACCCCGAGGGCTCCCTGCCCTTCGGCAGTCACGGTACGGCCACGCTGTTCATGGACGACGTGCGCATCACCACCAATGTGCGCCTGTTCCAGGACGAGCGCGCCATCGGCACCCGCGTTTCGCAGGCCGTGCGCGAAGCCGTGCTCACGCATGGCGAAACCTGGCTGGACCGCGCCTTCGTCGTCAACGACTGGTACGTTTCCGCCTACGAGCCGCTGCTGGACGCCGCCGGCGAGCGCACCGGCATGCTCTACGTGGGTTACCTGGAAGAGCCCTTCCGCTACGTGAAGTACGGCATGCTGGCGCTGATCGTCGGCATCTTCCTGGTGGTGATGGTGCTGGCCGCGCTGTTCTCGTTGCGCTGGGCGCGCAGCATCTTCCGCCCGCTGGAGCAGATGAACCTGACCATGCAGCGCGTGGAGGACGGCGACACCGGCGCGCGCGTGGGCCTGGTCAGCGCGCGCGACGAGATCGGTGCGCTGGCCGGCCACCTGGACGAGCTGCTGGACGTGATCGACGAAAAAACCCGCGCCCTGCAGCGCTGGGCCGGGGAGCTCGACGCCAAGGTGGTCGAGCGCACGCAGGAGCTGGCGCAGAGCAATGCCTCGCTGCAGCAGGCGCAGCAGCAGCTGGTCAAGTCGGAGAAGCTGGCCGCCATCGGCCAGCTCACGGCCAGCGTGGCGCACGAGATCAACAACCCCATCGCCGTGATCCAGGGCAACCTGGACCTGATGCGCGAGACCCTGGGTGCGCAGGCCACCCCCGTGAAAGCCGAGCTGCAGCTGCTGGACCAGCAGGTCGAACGCATGCGCCTGATCGTCACGCAGCTGCTGCAGTACGCACGCCCCACCGAGTACGCCGGCTATGTGGAAGCGGTGGACGTGAACCAGACACTGGAGAACTCGCTGGTGCTGGTGGCCCACCTGCTGGCGCGCACCCGCATCGAGGTCGAGCGGGATCTGCAGGCCACGGCACGCGCCGGCGTGAACCGGCAGGAATTGCAGCAGGTGGTGATCAACCTCATGATCAACGCCATCCAGGCCATGCCCGAGGGCGGGCGCCTGCGCCTGCGCACACGCAACCGTGAGGACGGCAAAACCGGCGTGCTGCTGGAGATCAGCGACAGCGGGCCGGGCCTGAGCGAGCGCGTAAAGGAGCGCCTGTTCCGCCCCTTCTTCACCACCAAGAACGACGGCAACGGCCTGGGCCTGTGGATCAGCGTGGGCCTGGTGGAGCGCTATGGCGGCAGCATCGAGGGCCTGAACCGCCGCGAACTCGGCGAGGACGCCGATGGTGCGGTCTTTCGCGTCTGGCTGCTCACCGAGCCGCTCGCGCCGCAGGACGGGCCGACGGGCCCGATGGAAGCGCGCCGCGCTTAATTCAGCATGTCGAAGCCCTGCATCTCCACGCTCAGGAACGCGCGCGTGAAGCCGGCCAGCGCCGCATAGAAACGTGCCGAGGGGTTGCCCTCGATCGCATCGCACATGGGGTTGATCCAGGGCTGGAAATGGGCGGCGAAGAATTCGCGCTGCTTCGTCAGGTTGGCCACGGCAACGTCGTCACCGGCGATCAGGTAGCGCATCACCTCGCACAGGTAGGCGATGTGGTCCTCGGTCTCGGGCATGGTCTCGTCACGCGCCAGGCCCAATGCGGCCAGATCATCACGCAGCTTGGCCAGGGGCTTCTCGTTGAGGAAACCGCTCAGGTAGTGCGAACCGAAGAGGTAAACCTCGGGTTTACCGACGCCGCCGAAGAGCGCGTTGTACTCCGTGGTGATGGTCTGCAGGTCCAGATCGCGCGCCGCACTCACCAGGCCGCGCCAGGGTTCTTCCAGGAAACCGCCCTCGGCCGGCGCTTCGGTGGCGGCCACACGCAACTGCTCCAGCAGCTCGGCGCCCGGGGGGGCGTAATAGAGCGCAGCCAGCAGGCCATAGACCTCGGCGCGTGCGGTCTCTTCGTCGAGCGTGCCGCCCTGGGCCAGCAGGGCATCGTTGGATTCAGCTTGGGTGCTCATGGGCAAACGCCTTCAAAGGTCGGTGATCTTGGATTCGTTCGGATTGCTGTAGATGTCGATCACGCGGCAGTCGCCGCACATCTTCAGCCGCTCCAGCGCTTCGCCCTGGAACATGGAATGGCCGGCCAGCTTGCCCAGCATGGCCTCGATGCCCTTGAGCGTGCCGAAGGGCTTGCCACAGCGCACGCAGGCGTAGGGCTGCATCTCGTTGATCACCACGGCTTCCTTGCGCTGCGGCGTGAGGCGCAGCTGCGGGATCAGTGACAGTGCCTTTTCCGGGCAGGTCTTGACGCACAGGCCGCATTGCACGCAGTTCTTCTCGATGAACTTGAGCTGCGGTGCGTTGGGGTTGTCCTGCAGTGCGCTGGCCGGGCAGGCGTTCACGCAGCTCAGGCACATGGTGCAGCTGTCCTTGTTGATGGCCAGCGCGCCCAGCGGTGAGCCCAGGGCCGGCAAGGCGATCACCTCGGCTTTGGGTTCTGCCAACGTCGCGTGCGTCAGCAGATGATCGAGCGCCAGCTCCAGCGTGGCGCGTTTGTCGGCCTGCACGGCAAAACCGGCGGGCTTGGCCACGCCCTGCGCAGCCGGCAGCTGCAGGTCGGCATCCAGCGCGGCCAGGTCGCGCGCATCGCGCGCGTGCAGGATGCGGAAGTGTTCGCCCTGGTAGCCCAGGCCGGTGAGGATGGCCTGCGCCACGTCCATCTGGGCGCGCACGGCCTCCAGGTACTGGGGCGCTTCCTCGCCCGTCATCAGCACCCAGACATTCGTCGCACCGTAGGCCACGGCCGAGAGCCAGACGTCCAGGCCCAGCGAGGCGGTGTGCCAGACCGGCACGGGGATCACGCGCGCCGGCACGCCCAGCATGTCCGGGTCCACACGTGCAGCGCGGCCCAGGTCGCCGATCAACCGGGTACCGGCCTGCTGGCTGTGCAGCAGCAGCGCGGGCTGCTTGCCGCCAGCACGCAGGTAGGTGGAGAGCAGGGTCTTGAGCTTCACGCCCTGCTCGCCCGCGCGCGGGTAGGCAAAGGACAGCGCGCCGCTGGGGCAGACCGTGGTGCAGGCACCGCAACCCACGCAGAGATTGGGGTTCACCTTGATCTGCTGCTTGCCCTTGTCTGAACTGATGGCCGAGGCCGAGCAGACCTCGATGCAGGCATTGCAGCCCACCTTCTCGTTGCGGCTGTGCGCGCAGAGCTTCTGCTTGTAGACGAAGAACTTGGGCTTCTCGAATTCGCCGACCAGGCCGCGCAGCTCGATGAGGGTGCGCTGGTTCTGGCCGTCCCACATGAAATAACCCTGGGGCCTGGCGTGCTGGGCGAAGGCAGGCGTACTGCGCAGGTCCAGCACCAGATCGTAGGTCTCGCTGTCGGCCTGCGGCTCGCGCGTGAAGTCGATGGCCCCGGCCACGCCGCAGGCCTTGACACAGGCCCGGTGCGATTTGCACACGGCGCTATCAATTTGATAGTCGAAGCCGATGGCATTCTCCGGGCAGGCGTCGATGCAGGCATTGCAGCGCGTGCACAGGTCCAGGTCGATGGGGTTGTTGCGCTGCCACTTGAGCTCGAAGGCACCCAGCCAGCCGCTGAGCGCCTCGATCCTGCCGGCCAGCACGGGATAACGGCGCTCCTGCCAACCGCCGTCCGTCCCGGGGCCGGTGCTGAAGATGCTGACATCCAGGGTGTCGGCCAGCAGCTCGGCAGCGCGCTCCGCTGCGTCCAGCGCACCGATGATGAGCAGGCGCCCGGCGCTCTTGTACGTGACGGTGGGCACGGGTTCGGGATCGGGCAGGCGCGCGGCGGCCAGCAGTGCCGCCATTTTCGGCATGGCCTTCGCTGCGTCCTTGCTCCAGCCCCCGGTCTCGCGGATGTTGACGAAGCGGATCGGCACCGCCCTGGCGCCCTCGGTCTGCTCGGCGATCTCACCAAAGAGGCGGGCTTCCTGCGTGCAGGCCACCACCACGTCCTCGCCCTGGCCCAGCGCCTGCTGGAAGGCCCCAGCCTCGCGCCGGCACAGGGTGCTGTGCAGCGTCAGGTTTTCATTGAGGACCGCGCCCAGACCCTTGGGGTCCAACGGCATGGTCTTGTTGCAGTCGCAAATCAGGGTCGACATGGTCTCGATCGTTCAGGTGGGCCGTGGCGGCGGGGGGCGGCAAACCGGGGTTCGCTGCCACCATGGGCGGATTATCAGTTTGCGCAGCGGGCGACGGGCTAGGGGTCAGCCCTGCCCCTGGTTTCTTGTCTTTCTCTTCCTCGTCATCGAAGAGGTTCAGGAATTTGGCGCTGGCCATCTGGCGCAGCATCGATTCCGGCAGCGGGTCGGGGATGGAGTAGTCGTCGATGTAGACGTCCATGCGGTCCATCACATTGAAGTGCGGATCGGTGAACAGCTGCTTCATGGCCGCGTTTTTTACCTCGGGGTCCACGTCGGCGGCGACGAAACGCTTGAAATCGGACTGGGGCGTCAGGGCCTGCGCGTCCTGCAGCGTGGGTGGTGGCGGTGGCGGCTCGACCACGGGCGCGGCCTGCGGTGCAGCGGCCACGGGCTCACTGCGCGCGGACACCGGCGGAGCCGGCGTCGCGACGGGCACGACCGGCTCTTCTATGGGCTTGCCCTCGCGCACCGCCTGCTTGCGCTGCGCCCAGCGGCCCAGGAAGCCGTCAGCCATGCTCGCCCCCGCCGAATTTCTTCTCCGTGCTCACCGAGGCCGGGTTGCCGAAGCGGTCGGTCAGCGGCTTGAAGCTGTCGGGCCGCTTGCGCTTCTTGGGTTCGATCTTGTAGTGCTCGTCGGCATAGGCCTGGAACCAGGCCACCACCTCGGGCGGCGCCGGCACCTGCTCCACCGTCTCCTGCGCGTCCAGCCAGCGGCCGGCATCGTGGTAACTCACCGACACGGCCGCCGGGCGGGGAATCGGCTCATCAGAAACGGTGGCCTCTTCCTCCATGCGCCACAGCACGAACCAGCAGGGCGCCGGCGTCGTGGCATTGAGGTAATAACCCTCGGCATCGTCGCGGAAGAGTTCCACCGTGAAGTTCGGGTGCAGCCAGTGCTCGCCGTTCTCGTCCTGGCGCAGCCGGCGTGGTTCGGTGCCGAAGGCGGGCTCGTGTGCCACCACGTCCGCCAGTTCCCAGCGCCAGGGCTGCCAGCGGCTCATGGGGCCGGTGATGCGCACCTTGCGCATGACGACCGCGACTTGGAGGGAGGGCTGCTGGGTACTCATATCAGGTGAGACTGTAGCGGATAGGAAAGTCCCTGCATACGTGATTGACTGCGACAAATTGTCGCAAGCGCCGGTCCGACATATGTTGTGCCATCCCCCAAATGGGGGATACGGTCACACGCTCTCCCCCGGTAAGCTCGCCCGGCCCTGTCGATTCAGTCTTCCACAAGAAGACCTCGACACCGAGGCAAACCTTCATTTCGTCAGATCCATGAAAACCATGAAATTCAAATTTCTCGCACTCGCCGCCCTGACCTGCCTGTCCACCACGGTCATGGCCCAAAACATCAAGGGCTACATCGGTTTCGGGGGAGGCAGTGCTTTCTCCAGTATCAAAAATACCTCCACTGGAAACACCTCAGACTATTCAACATCTTCTTCAGTGTTCTTTGGCGGCGCCAGAATCAACGAAAATTTTGCCGTTGAAGCGGAGTATCTGAGCACGGGAGATTTCAAAGACACCGGCGTGCATCTCAAGGCCAGCGGCTACGGTCTCTCCGGTGTATTCAGCAAACCCGTGGGCAACTGGACCTTCTCCGGCAAGGTCGGACTGACTTCGATAAGCACCAAGCTCTCTGCAACACCCGGCTATGTTCTGACGGTCCCCGCGGATCAAACCAAGGCAGGCATCTCGTTCGGCGGAATGATCGATTATTCTTTCACCCAGCACGCCGCACTTCGCGTAGCGCTGAGCAGCTACGATTACGAGGCAGGTGCCGGAGCACTCAGCGGTCGTATGGGTACGCTGAACGTGGCTGGCGTCTTCAGTTTCTGATTGACGCCTCAGAGCACAAGCCAGATCGAGCTTAAAAAGGCCTTGCACCTGGGTGCAAGGCCTTTTTTCTTTCCGGGAACAGGCGACTTCAGCCCAGCATGGCCTCCGCCGCACCGAAACCCTGCGTCTTGGCCGGCGTACCGCCGCGGCGGATGGCCACCGCGCAGTACTTGAACTCCGGGATCTTGCCGAAAGGGTCGAGTGCGGCGTTGGTGATCAGGTTGGCCGCCGCCTCGTAATAGGCGAAGGGGATGAAGACGGCGCCGCGGGGCGTGCCGTCGTCACGGCGCAGGTGGATGGCCACCTGGCCGCGGCGCGAGGCCACGGTCACCACGTCGCCGGGCGCCAGGCCCAGCTCGGCCATGTCGTCACCGCACATGGAAGCGGTGGCGATGGGCTCGATGGCGTCGAGCACGCCCGAACGGCGCGTCATGCTGCCGGTGTGCCAGTGTTCGAGCTGGCGGCCGGTGATGAGCACGAAGGGGAACTCGGCATCGGGGCGTTCGTTGGCCGGAATGATGTCGGCCGGCACGAGCTTGACCTTGCCGTCGGCCGTGGGGAAATCCTCGATGAAGACGGTGGGCTGGCCCGGGTCTTCGGCGCTCAGGCAGGGATAGGTCACGCTGGATTCCTTCTCCAGGCGCTCCCAGGTGATACCCGAGATGACAGCGTGCATGGCCTGACGCATTTCCTCGTAGACGGCGGCCACACCGGCGTGTTCACCAGGGTAGTTCCAGTCCTGGCCCATGCGCTTGGCAATCTGCTGGATGATCCAGAGATCCGGCTTGGCCTCGCCAGGCGGCGTGACGGCCTGCTTGCCCATCTGCACCATGCGGTCGGTGTTGCTGACGGTGCCGGTCTTCTCAGGCCAGGCGGTGGCGGGCAGGATCACGTCGGCCAGCCAGGCGGTCTCGGTCATGAAGATGTCCTGTACCACCAGGTGCTTGAGCTCGGCCAGCGCGTGGCGGGCGTGGTTCAGGTCGGGGTCGCTCATGGCGGGATTCTCACCCTCGACGTACATGCCGTGGATCTTGTGCGGATCGCTGTCGTCGACCAGGGCCTTGTGCATGATCTCCACCACGGTGTAACCCGGGCGGTCGTCGAGCTTGGTGTTCCAGAACTTCTCGAACCACTGGTGCACGTCCTTGTTGTCCACGCGCTGGTAGTTCGGGAACATCATGGGGATCAGGCCGGCGTCGCTGGCGCCCTGCACATTGTTCTGGCCGCGCAGCGGGTGCAGGCCGGAACCGGGCTTGCCGATCTGGCCGGTCACCGCGCACAGGGCGATCAGGCAACGGGCGTTGTCGGTGCCGTGCACGTGCTGGCTCACGCCCATGCCCCACAGGATCATGGAGGCCTTGGAGGTGGCGAACTCGCGTGCCACCTCGCGCAGCTTCTGCGCGGGAATGCCGCAGATGGGCTCCATGGCCTCGGGGCTGTAGCCCTTGACGTTGGCCTTGAGGGCCTCGAAGTTGCTGGCGCGCTTCTTCACGAAGTCCTTGTCCACCAGGCCCTCTTCGATCACCGTGTAGATCATGGCGTTGAGCATGGCCACGTCGGTGTCGGGCTTGAACTGCATCGTGCGCCAGGCGTGTTTGCCGATGTCGGTGATGCGCGGGTCGGCCAGCACGATCTTGGCGCCGGCCTTGGCGGCGTTTTTCATCCAGGTGGCCGCCACCGGGTGGTTGGCCGTGGGGTTGGAGCCGATCACGAAGATGAGACCGGAATGCTCCACGTCATTGACCTGGTTGGACACGGCACCCGATCCCACGCCTTCGAGCAGGGCGGCCACGCTGGAGGCGTGGCACAGGCGCGTGCAGTGGTCGACGTTGTTGCTGCCGAAGCCGGTGCGCACCAGTTTCTGGAAGAGGTAGGCCTCTTCGTTGCTGCCCTTGGCCGAGCCGAAACCGGCCAGGGCCTTGAGGCCGTACTTGTCGCGCAGGTTCCTGAGGCCGCCGCCGGCCAGGTCCAGTGCCTCGTCCCACGTGGCTTCGCGGAACATGGTGCCGATGATGGACGGGTCCTCGCTCATCTGGCGGTTCAGCTCGTCGATGGCCTCCGGGTCCTTGGGCACGCCGGCCTTGCGGATCAGCGGCTTGGTCAGGCGCTGCGGGTTGTGCGCGTAGTCGAAACCGAAACGGCCCTTGACGCACAGGCGGTTGTGGTTGGCCGGGCCGTCGCGTCCGTCCACGCTGATGATCTTGTTGTCCTTGACGTTGTAGGTGATCAGGCAACCGACACCGCAGAAGGGGCAGACCGAGTCGACCTTCTTGTCGACCTGCTGCGATCCGATGCGTGTCTTGGGCATGAGGGCGCCCGTGGGGCAGGCCTGCACGCACTCGCCGCAGGCCACGCAGGTGCTGTCGCCCATGGGGTCGTTCAGGTCGAACACGATCTCGCTGTGGCTGCCGCGCATGGCGTAGCCGATCACGTCGTTCACCTGCTCTTCACGGCAGGCGCGCACGCAGCGGTTGCACTGGATGCAGGCGTCCAGGTTCACGGCCATGGCCGGGTGCGAGATGTCGGCCTTGGGCTGCTCGCGGCGCAGGGCCTTGAGTGCGGGGCGTACCGTCACGCCCACCTGGTCGGCCCACTGCGACAGTTCGCCGTGCTGCAGTTTCTCGTCCTGCTCGTCCCACTTGTAGCCGGTGTCGGGCATGTCGGAGAGCAGCATCTCCAGCACCATCTTCTGGCTCTTGACGGCGCGCTCGCTCTTGCTCTGCACCTCCATGCCGGCAGTGGCGCTGCGGCAGCAGCTGGGGGCCAGGGTGCGCTCGCCCTTGACCTCGACCACGCAGGCGCGGCAGTTGCCGTCGGCGCGCATGCCTTCCTTGTAGCAAAGGTGCGGGATCTCCATGCCCATGCGCTTGGCCACGGTCAGGATGGTTTCACCGGCGTAGGCCTGGGCCTTTTTGCCGTCGAGCGTGAACTCGACGACCTGCGGGGTGACTTCGTTGAGCTTGGCAGGTGCATTCATGATGCGAGCTCCTGGGGAAAGTATTTCTGGACACAGCGGATGGGGTTGGGCGCGGCCTGGCCCAGGCCGCAGATGGAGGCGTCGGCCATGACCTGGCACAGGTCTTCCAGCGTCTCGTTGTCCCACTTGGTGGCTTCCATGAGCTTGACGGCCTTGGCCGTGCCCACGCGGCAGGGTGTGCACTGGCCGCAGCTCTCGTCGGCGAAGAAGCGCATCATGTTCACGGCGGCTTCGCGCGCCGTGTCCTGCTGGCTCAGCACGATGACGGCGGCCGAACCGATGAAACAGCCGTAGGGCTGCAGGGTGTCGAAGTCCAGCGGGATATCGCCCATGCTGGCCGGCAGGATGCCGCCCGAGGCGCCACCCGGCAGGTAGGCATACAGCTCATGGCCGTCGAGCATGCCGCCGCAATACTGGTCGACCAGCTCGCGGATGGTGATGCCGGCCGGCGCCAGCTTGACACCCGGGTGCCTGACCCGGCCGCTGACGCTGAAACTGCGCAGGCCCTTGCGGCCGTTGGCACCGAAACCGGAGAACCAGCTCGGGCCCTTCTGCACGATGTCGCGCACCCAGTAGAGTGTCTCGAAGTTGTGCTCCAGCGTAGGGCGGCCGAACAAGCCGACCTGGGCGATGTAGGGTGGGCGCATGCGGGGTTCGCCACGCTTGCCCTCGATGCTCTCGATCATGGCCGACTCTTCGCCGCAGATGTAGGCGCCGGCACCGCGGCGCAGCTCGATCAGCGGCAGCGGGCAGGGCGGGTTGGCCTGCAGCGCGGCCAGCTCGGCCTCCAGCAGGGCGCGCGCGCCATGGTACTCGTCGCGCAGGTAGATGTAGCAGGCGCCTACGCCCACGGCATAGGCGGCGACCAGCAGGCCTTCGAGGAAACGGTGCGGATCGCGCTCCAGGTAGGTGCGGTCCTTGAAGGTACCGGGCTCGCCTTCGTCGATGTTCACGGCCATCAGCTTGGGAGCGGGCTGGTCGCGCACGATGCGCCATTTGCGCCCGGCCGGGAAACCGGCGCCGCCCAGACCGCGCAGGCCCGAGTCTTCCATGGCCTTGATGACGGCTTCCACGTCCTGCTTGCCACTGAGCAGGTTGGCCGCCAGCTGGTAGCCGCCCTTGGCCTTGTAGGCATCAAAACCCACGAAGTCGGGCGAGACCTGCTGCTGGCTGGGCGCGGGGGAGATGGATTTGAGGGCCAGGGCCGCCGGCTCGAAGGTCGCCTTGCCGCTGGACTTGGGGTGCGTGCTGGCACCGGCCTTCACGGCCTTGGCCACGCTCTCGGGCGTGGCGCGCAGCACCGGGTTCTGGTGCACCACGGCCACCGGGGCCTGCTCGCAGCGACCCACGCAGGGGGCGTGGAGCACACGCACGTCGCCACCCAGGGTGGTCTGCAGCTTGCTCATCAGGCTCTGTGCACCATGCATCTCGCAGCTCAGGCCATCGCAGACGCGCACGGTCAGGCCGGGGGCCTTCTCGTCGCCCTTGACCACTTCGAAGTGGTGATAGAAGGTGGCCACCTCGTAGACCTCGGCCATGGGGATGTTCATCTCCCTGGCCAGCGCCACCAGGTGGCGGTCGTACAGGCAGCGGTAGGCGTCGTTGAGCTTGTGCAGGTGCTCGATCAGCAGGTCACGGCGATGGCCGTTGGCCGGTTTGGCACCGATCAGGGTGATGACTTCGGCCAGCGACTTGTCGTCGGCCTGGCGGCCCTTGAGCTTGCTCTTGCGGCGGATGCGTTCACGCAGGTCGTCGACGGTGGCGACGGCCACGGCCTGGACTTCGCCTTTGCGGCCTGGATGGTTCATGGGTATGTCCCTCGGTTCATAACTATGCGCGCAGTGTCCGCCCGGCCCCATCCCGGGTCAAATTGCATGGAAACATGTCGTCATTCAAAAAATAAATGAAGCTCTGCTGCAAAAAGCAGCCGCAGTAATCAAAAACCGCCGCCTAGGCGGCTTCAGGCGTGCAAGAGCCCGCTGTGTGCCGCCGCATGACGCAGCCAGGCCGCATCCTGCGCCAGGGTCAGGGCGGCTTCCAGCGGGCGCGAATGCCGCTCGGCCGTCTGGAACATGAAGCCGATGGAAGTACGCACTTCGGGGCTGCTCAGCGGCTGTGCTTCCAGTTCGCGGTAGGCGCGCACCGCCCCCACCAGCGCGCCGGGCATGACGGCGCAGACCGAACCGCCCACGGCGCTGAGCGCCAGGGTCAGCAGGGAATTGGTTTCCAGCACCGGCTGGACCCGGACACCGGCCTCGGCAAAGGCGCCGTCCACGATGTGGCGGTTGTACATCTCTGAGGTCATCAGGCACAGGGGCAGCGCGGCCGCTTCCTGCCAGGGCATGGGGGCGCCGAACCGCATGCCCTGTGCGTCCGGATCCGGCGGCTGGACGGCCTTGCGCACCAGGAAATAGTGCTCGGTGTATTGCGGCACCGTCTGCAGCTTGCCGACGCCGGGGCGCACGCGCTCGATGAAACCCAGCCCCATGTCCAGGGTGAGCTGCTCCAGCCCCTCCTCGATCTCCTGCGAACTCATGGAACGCACCACGGGCTTGATGCCGGGGTGGCGCGCCTGCAGCATGGCGGCAAAACGCGCCGCCACCGGTTCGGCCGAGGGCACGACACCGACGGCCAGGCGCCCCTGCGGCTGGCCGCTGACGCTGCTCAGGTCCTGTTTGAGCAGTTCCTCCTCGCGCAGCATACGGCGCGCGCTCTCCAGCAGGCGGTCACCCTCGGGCGTGAAACCGACGAAGGTGCGGCCGCGCTTGACGATGGACGAGCCGAACTCCTCCTCCAGCGCGCGGATGGCGTTGGAGAGAGCTGGCTGCGTGACGAAGCAGGACTGGGCTGCGCGGGCGAAATGTTTGTGCTCGTCCAGGGCGACGAGGTAGCGCATGGAGACCAGGAGATTCATGTTCGCATCGTACAAGACACGGGGTATGAAATCGGAAGCATGTCCTGTCGCTTTGGGTCTGGTTGTTTCTTGCTTAGCTTTTGTAACCCCCCACTCATCCCCCCGCCCTTCTCTACCCCCGCCGGGGTAGAGAAGGGGGCCTGGATTTGGTGGTTGGCGTCTTGGATACGCTTTTATGAAGCGGAGCGTCACCACCGTGGCTGGTGAGCCGAGATTCCTGGCCTACGGTCGTAGTAAGGGGTTGAGCCCGGGCATGCCAAGGACAGCGGCCGCTGCGCGGCCGGCTGTGCACAAGACAGGTTTCGTCACTGGCTGGCGCAGCCGCCAGCGGTGGCGTGCCGGTCCGTGTGCGCTCTCTACGACCGTAGGCATACAGTCTCGGTCGGCGAGGACGCTCGCGACCTCACGCGCCGTAGTAGCGGCGCCGGAGACCAGAATCCGAATCGAGGCCCCCTTCTCTACCCCGGCGGGGGTAGAGAAGGGCGGGGGGATGAGTGGGGGGAACGAGGTGCCCCGCAGGGGATAAAACAATGACAAAGCCTCCCGCCTCACGGCAAAAAGGCGCCACAAAACCTCAAGTCTCTTTCGAAATCTTGATACTCGGGAACTTGTTCGAAAAGTCCTTGTTCTTGGCCGCAATCGCCAGGGCCACCTGCCGCGCCACGGCCTTGTAGATGCCAGCCACCTCGCCGTCCGGGTCGGCCACGACCGTGGGCTTGCCGTTGTCGGCCTGCACGCGGATCTGCATGTTCAGCGGCAACGCCCCCAGGTAGGCCATACCGTATTCGGCCGCCATCTTCTTGCCACCGTCCACGCCGAAGATGTGCTCGCTGTGGCCGCAGTTGCTGCAGATGTGCACCGCCATGTTCTCGACCAGTCCGAGGATGGGCACACCCACCTTCTCGAACATCTTGATGCCCTTCTTGGCGTCGATCAGGGCGATGTCCTGCGGGGTGGTCACGATGACGGCGCCCGTCATGGGCACACGCTGCGAGAGCGTGAGCTGGATGTCGCCGGTGCCCGGCGGCATGTCGACGATGAGGTAGTCGAGGTCCTTCCAGTTGGTCTGGCGCAGCAGCTGCTCCAGCGCCTGCGTGGCCATGGGGCCGCGCCAGATCATGGCCTCGTCCTGCGCGACCAGGAAACCGATGGACATGACCTGCACACCGTAGTTCTCCAGCGGCTCCATGGTCTGGCCGTCCTCGCTCTCGGGCCGGCCGTCGATGCCCATCATCATGGGCTGGCTGGGGCCGTAGATGTCGGCGTCCAGGATGCCCACGCTGGCGCCTTCGGCTGCCAGGGCCAGGGCCAGGTTGACGGCGGTGGTGCTCTTGCCCACGCCGCCCTTGCCCGAGGCCACGGCCACGATGTTCTTCACTTTGGGCAGCAGGGCCACGCCGCGCTGCACGGCATGCGCGACGATCTTGACGTTGATGTTGACCGAGACGTTGTTGACGCCCGCCACGCCCTTGGCCGCAGCAATCAGTTCCTTGCGGAAACCGGGGATCTGGCTCTTGGCCGGGTAGCCCAGTTCGATGTCGAAGGCAACGTCGCCATCCTGCACGGTCAGGTTCCTGACAGCCTTGCTGGAAACGAAATCCTTGCCCGTGTTCGGGTCCACCACGGTCTTGAGGGCCTCAAGCACCGTCTGTTCTGTCACTGCCATGTTGGGATATCTCCTGTAGTGCACATAGTCTAGCTGTGGCATGGATAACCCCGCCGATTCGGGCATATTGCTCACCCCCGGGGTTTCCCGCACTGCTGTGGGAGTACTCCCACCGCTGAAGCACCCCATAATCAAGCATGGCAAGCACGGGCATCCCCGACACGACCCCGCCCCGCATCGGTCTGCTGCTGACCGGCGGCGGCGCACGTGCCGCCTACCAGGTGGGCGTGCTGCAGGCGCTGGCCCAACTGCGCCGCGCCCGCGTTCCGGACGCACCGCCCTCCAGTCCCTTCTCCATCATCACCGGCACCTCGGCCGGCGCCATCAACGCCGCTTCGCTGGCCTGCGGCGCCGACGACTTTGATCTCGCGGTGCAGCGCATCGTCTCGGTCTGGGAGAACTTCGAGGCCAGCCAGGTCTACGAGGCCGACCTGCTGAGCGTGCTGCGCAGCGGCGCGCGCTGGATGAGCCTGCTCTCGCTGGGCTGGCTGATTGCGCGCTGGCGCCGCATCAAGCCGCGCTCGCTGCTGGACAACTCGCCGCTGGAAGAACTGCTGCGCACCATGGTGCCGCTGGAGCGCCTGCCCGGCCTGATCGCGCAGGGCCACCTGCAGGCGCTGGCCGTCACCGCCTCCAGCTACAGCTCGGGCCACCACGTCACCTTCTTCGAAGGCGGCGAAGAGCTGCAGCCCTGGGTGCGCTCGCAGCGCCTGGCCGTGCGCGACCGCATCACGCACGAGCACCTGCTGGCCTCCTCGGCCATCCCCTTCGTCTTCCCGGCCAAGGCCCTGCCCATCAACGGCGGCACCGAATACTTCGGCGACGGCTCCATGCGCCAGACGGCGCCGGTGGCACCGGCCATCCACCTGGGGTCCGAGCGCATCCTGGTGGTGGGCGCCGGCCGCATGAGCGAGCCGCGCGACACCCTCAAACGCGCCGCGCCCGGCACCTATCCCTCGCTGGCACAGATCGCCGGCCACGCCATGTCCAGCATCTTCCTGGACGCGCTGGCGGTGGACATCGAACGCATCCGGCGCATCAACCAGACGCTGGGCCTGATCCCGCGTGAGGCGCGCCAGGCCAGCGCCCTCAAGCCGGTGGAGCTGCTGGTGATCTCGCCCTCCGAGCGGCTGGACCAGATCGCCGCCAAACATGCCGACGCGCTGCCGCACGCCGTGCGCAGCCTGCTGGGCGGGCTGGGGGTGTCCTCAAAGAAGGCCGACATCAAGGGCGGCGCCCTCACCAGCTACCTGCTGTTCGAAGCCGCCTACACGCGTGAGCTCATGGCCCTGGGCCACGCCGACACCCTGCGCCAGGAAGACGAGGTCTGCCGCTTTTTCGGCTGGGACCTGGCGCCGGCCGAACCCCGGATCGAACGCCGGCGCGACCCGCTGCGCGTCTGAATCCGCGGTCCGCAGTGCGGGCCGACTAAAATCACGGGTTCCCTCCGAAAGACGGCCCCATGACCCGCAAGCTCTTCGTCACCACCGCCCTGCCCTACGCCAACGGCAACTTCCACATCGGCCACATCATGGAGTACATCCAGGCCGATATCTGGGTGCGGCTGCAGCGCATGCTGGGGCACGAGGTGAACTTCGTCGGGGCCGACGACACCCATGGCGCGCCCATCATGATCGCCGCCGAGAAGGCGGGCAAGACGCCGCAACAATTCGTGGCCGACATCGCCGCCGGCCGCAAGCCCTACCTGGACGGTTTCCACATCGCCTTCGACAACTGGAGCTCGACCGACAGCCCCGAGAACCACCAGCTGGCGCAGCAGATCTACCTGGACCTCAAGGCCAACGGCCTGATCGCCAGCCAGGTGGTCGAGCAGTTCTTCGACCCCGAAAAGGCCATGTTCCTGCCGGACCGCTTCATCAAGGGCGAGTGCCCCAAGTGCGGTGCGAAAGACCAGTACGGCGACAACTGCGAGGTCTGCGGCGCCGTCTACGCCCCCACCGACCTGAAGAACCCCTACTCGGCCCTGTCGGGCGCCAAGCCGGTGCTCAAAAGCTCGGAGCATTTCTTCTTCAAGCTCTCCGACCCGCGCTGCGTGGCCTTCCTGGAAGAGTGGACGCAGGACGGCCGCCTACAGCCGGAAGTGGCCAACAAGGTCCGCGAGTGGTTCACCGTGCGCACCAACCCGGACGGCACGCGCAGCGAAGGCCTGGGCGACTGGGACATCTCGCGCGACGCGCCCTACTTCGGCATCGAGATCCCCGGCGCGCCCGGCAAGTACTTCTACGTGTGGCTGGACGCGCCCGTGGGTTACCTCGCCTCGCTGAAGAACCTGCTGGACAAGCGCGGCCAGAGTTACGAGGCCTACATGGCCGACCCGGCGCTGGAGCAGTATCACTTCATCGGCAAGGACATCGTGACCTTCCACACCCTGTTCTGGCCCGCCATGCTGAAGTTCAGCGGCCGCAAGACGCCGGACAAGGTTTTCGTGCACGGCTTCCTCACCGTGAACAACGGCGAGAAGATGAGCAAGAGCCGCGGCACCGGCCTGGACCCGCTCAAGTACCTGGCGCTGGGCATGAACCCCGAGTGGCTGCGTTATTACCTGGCCGCCAAGCTCAGCGGCCGCAACGAAGACATCGACTTCAACGCCGACGACTTCATGGCCCGTGCCAACAGCGACCTGGTGGGCAAATACATCAACATCGCCTCGCGCGCGGCCGGTTTCCTGAGCAAACGTTTCGGCGGCAAGCTGGGCAGCGACATCTCGGGTGACGGTGACGCCCTGCTGGCGCACCTGCGCGACGGCGCCGCCAACCTGGCCGAGCTGTATGCCGAGCGCGAATACGGCAAGGCCCTGCGCGAGATCATGCTGCTGGCCGACCGCGTCAACGCCTACGTGGACCAGAACAAACCCTGGGAACTGGCCAAGCAGGAGGGCATGGACAGCCACCTGCACGATGTCTGCACCGTCTGCATCGAAGCCTTCCGCCTGCTGACCATCTACCTCAAGCCGGTGCTGCCGGCCCTGGCCGCGCAGGTCGAGGCCTTCCTCAAGGTCCCGCCCCTGATGTGGAGCGATGCGTCGCGCACCCTGGGCGGCGGCCACGTCATCGGCGAGTACAAGCACCTGATGCAGCGCGTGGACATCAAGCAGCTGGAGTCGCTGTTCGAAGCCCCTTCTGCGCCCGAGCCCGAGAAGGTCCTGCCCGGCGGTGAAGAACTCGCGCCGACCATCAGCATCGACGACTTCGCCAGGATCGACCTGCGCATCGCGAAGATCGTCAACTGCGAGCCGGTCGAAGGCTCCACCAAACTGCTGCGCCTGACGCTGGACGTGGGCGAAGGCAAGACGCGCAATGTCTTCAGCGGCATCGCCTCCGCCTACAAACCCGAGGACCTGGTGGGCAAGCTCACCGTGATGGTCGCCAACCTGGCCCCGCGCAAGATGAAGTTCGGTGTGTCGGAAGGCATGGTGCTCGCCGCCAGCCACGCCGACGAGAAAGCCGAACCCGGCATCTACGTGCTCAACCCCTGGCCGGGCGCGCAACCCGGCATGCGGGTGCGCTGAGACTCTTCGTTCGCTGAAGTGGCATCGGCGGGTGAATCATCCGCATGCACCCTCAAGTGATGCAGCGAATCCGTCAGTGAGAGGCTGCTTCAGGCAAAAGACAAGATCTGATCCTGATCGCTACTACTTAAACGTGACGCCGCTTGTAAAGCGGATATCGCAAACGGGGATGAGGGTCGCTGAGCGTGGCACAAAGACTTCCAGTGCATCATCCGTTCCATATGGCCTGACCAGATATAGCCTTCCACGGTACATCAGTGGCCGCGCTGCCCTGGAGTTGAACAGGCCAGGGCCGGTTGCGATATCCGTTAGATCAGATGTGACCCAAGCACTATCCTCACTTTCACCACGCTGTTGCGACGGGCGCCCACATAGTTCATTCTTGTAGCGCAATGTCACCAGGGCTTGATCACCAGACAACTCCGGCGACAAGCGCAATACAAACAACTCCGCGCCCGATCTTTTTCTGATATCTACGAAGCGCTGCTGCTGTTCCGAGGAAGGATACATCTGCGGCATCAGTTTCTGGACGCGGAAATACTCCTGCGAGCCCACTGAATTGAGGACATATAGTTTTTTGGCTAACTCCTCATGCTGTGACAAATCGAGCTTCTCCCAAGCCGGGTCGGTCACGCCAGGGAGCTTCAGTATTTCCTCAGAGATGCAAGGAAGCTTTTCGAACGTCGGCTTGCTTTGATTCAATGCCGCAAGAATCGCCTCGCAAAACGACTGCTTTTTGCCTTCGCCATGAATGAAATAGTCGGCGCGCACCTCCTCCGGCATGACCTGAAGTGCTGCGGCCAGCAACGCGTAGACGAATAGCGGTATCTGCGTTTTCATGAATGCTCCCGATTTCATTTTGATGCAGTCAGCCACATCGATCAAAGAAAAACTTGTGAAGAAACCGTAGCGAGCAGCCCTCAGGCAAGGCGGACGGAGCGCAGGAACCGGAATGGACTTGGGTCCATGAGGATGGCGCGCACCGCCCAACGCCGCATGCGGTTTGCGCAGTAGATGGATGCGTGAGTTTCAGGCCGGGCAGGGGGCGACGATGTAATGCCCACGCCCCCCGTTCTTGACCCGGTACAGCGCCTCGTCAGCGCAGCGCACCAGGCTCTCGGGCACCAGGTCCTGTACGGCCACCACGGTGGCCACGCCGATGCTGCAGGTCAGGAACTCGGACACGGGCGAATCCTCGTGCGGCATGCGGGCCTTGGCGATCTCGTCCATGCAGCGCTGGGCCACGGTCATGGCCACGTCGCCATCGGCGCCGGGCAGCAGGAGGGCAAACTCCTCGCCGCCGTAACGCGCCACCAGCTCACCCGAACGCTGCGCACAGTCGTAGAGGATGCCCGCCACCTGGCGCAGGCAGGCGTCGCCGGCCAGGTGGCCGTAGCGGTCGTTGTAGCGCTTGAAGTGGTCGATGTCGATCAGCAGCAGGGAAATGGGCTGGCCGCTGCGCATGCTGCGCTGCCATTCGGCATAAAGGTGCTGGTCGAACTGGCGGCGATTGGCCAGGCCGGTCAGGCCGTCGGTGGCCGAAAGCAGCTCCAGCTGCTGGTTGCTGCGCTCCAGCGCCATGCTCTTCTGCACCAGCTCGGTCACGTCCAGCCGCGCCATCACCAGGCAGCCCGAGGGCGTGCTGACCTCGTAGAGGTGCATCCAGCGCCCGTCGGGGCGCGAACGCAGCAGGGGGCGGTTGAGCTGGCCGCGCACGGCCAGGCGCTCGCGCAACCATTCTTCCTCGCGCCCCAGGGCGTCCGCAATGGCGCCCTGTTGCAGCGAACGACGGATGATGGCCTCGAAAGACTGGCCGAGCAGCTCACCGCCGTAACGGTAGGGGGCCATTTCGGTCGCAGCCTTGTTGAAGAGCACCAGCCGGTCGTGCTGGTCGTAGACGGCCACCCCCAGGGGCAGGGCCTCGATGGCCTCCTGCAGGCACTGGTGCCCCATTTCCAGGGACTGGCGTTCGTACTCGCTGTTCAGCGTCTGGCGCATGACCGCACGTCCCAGCAGCAGCAAACCCAGGACCAGGGACGCACCCAGCACGGCGGCCACCCAGGTCGGCCAGCCGGACGGCGCCAGCAGGACCAGGCCACCGCTCAGGCCGACGGTGGCCAGCAGCACGAGCACGGCCAGCGACGTCAGCCAGCGATGGCCCGTCATGCCTACGAAATCTGCCAGATGCTTCACCGGAGAACCTGATGGAACGGGGGGGCGAACGGGCCTGCCTGTTGTGTTTGTCTACCTGGAAAAAAGAGGGCACACCGGCATTCCTCGTCGCCGGTGTGCCCCTTTTGCCTGATGGCTGTGACAGCAGCCCCTCCAATGTAGGCAAGGCCTGCCGGCCTGCCTATCCCCCAAAAGGGTCATAGGGCAACACCTTGCATATCGCCTGGCGAAATGGAAGCTGCCGTTAAACTGGACGCATGCCCAGCCCCCGGCCCTCGTCCCACCCCCACTGGTGGACCGACGTACACCGCTCCCCCGTCGTCAACCTGCGCCTGGGCATCTGCCTGAGTTTCATCGCCGGGGCCACCAATGCCGGCGGTTTCCTGGCCATCGGCCACTACACCTCGCACATGACGGGCCTGCTCTCCGCGGTGGCCGACCACCTGGTGCTGGGCCAGTTCGCCCTGGTGGCGGCCAGCCTGGCGGCCATCGCCGCCTTCGTGGGCGGCGCCATGACCACGGCCCTGATGGTCAACTGGGGCCAACGGCGCCAGTTGCGCAGCGCCTTTGCCCGGCCGCTGGCGCTGGAAACCAGCCTGCTGCTGGTCTTCGGCCTGTTCGGTGCGGCCATCAACCTGCATGCCGAGCTGTTCGCCCCGCTCACCGTGCTGCTGCTCTGTTACATCATGGGCCTGCAGAACGCGGTGATCACCAAGGTGTCAAACGCCGAGATCCGCACCACCCACGTGACCGGCCTGGTGACCGACATCGGCATCGAGCTGGGCAAGCTGCTCTATTTCAACCGCTCACCCGCCCCGGCCAAGGTGGTGGCCAACCGGCGCAAGCTGCGCATCCACCTCTCGCTGATCGCCGCCTTCTTTGCCGGCGGTGTGCTGGGTGCCCTGGGTTTCAAATTCTGGGGTTACATCACCACCGTGCCGCTGGCGGTCCTGCTGGGCCTGCTGGTGTCCGGCCCGCTGCTGTATGACCTGCGCCACGGCCGCCTGGCGCCGCCCGCGACACCGGGCTGAAACGGTATCCGACCGCAGCGACCGGGGGTACACTGGGTCGCCATGCCCGCCGCCGAGTCCGCCAGCCGCCTGGCCGCTTTCCGCCCCAAGCTGCTCGACACCCTGCCCGGCTATGGCCGAGCGCATTTCGCCCGCGACGTCGGCGCCGGCCTCACGGTGGGCGTGGTGGCCCTGCCGCTGGCCATGGCCTTTGCGATCGCCTCCGGCCTCAAGCCCGAGGCCGGCCTGTTCACCGCCATCATTGCCGGCTTCCTGATCTCCGCCCTGGGTGGCAGCCGGGTGCAGATCGGCGGGCCGGCCGGCGCCTTCATCGTCATCGTCTACGGCATCCTGGAGCGCTACGGCCTGGCCAACCTGATCATCGCCACCGCCATGTCGGGTGTGCTGCTCTTCCTCATGGGCCTGTTCCGCCTGGGCACGCTGATCCGCTTCATCCCGATCGCCGTGGTGATCGGCTTCACCAACGGCATTGCCGTGCTCATCATGCTGTCGCAGGTGCGGGACTTCCTGGGCCTGGAGCTGGCCAGCGTGCCTGCCAGCTTCTTCGCCATGCTGTCCGCGCTGGGCGGGGCCCTGCACACCGTGAACCTGGCCGCGCTGGCGCTGTCCGTCGGCACCCTGGCCCTGCTGGTGGCCTGGCAGCACGCCATGCCGCGCCTGGGCCCGCAAAAGCTGCAGTTCTCGGGCAAGCTCACCCTCATCCCCGGCACCATCGTGGCGCTGGGGCTGGCCACCGGCGCCAGCGAACTGCTGGCGCTGCCGGTCGAGACCATCGGCAGCCGCTTCGGCGGCATTGCGGCCAGCCTGCCCGCCTTCGTCTGGCCTGAATTCAGCTGGAGCACGGTGCGTTTCCTGCTCATGCCCGCGCTCACCCTGGCCCTGCTGGGCGCCATCGAATCCCTGCTGTGCGCACGCATCGCCGACGGCCTGACCGAGGACCGGCACGACCCCAACCAGGAGCTGATGGCCCAGGGTCTCGCCAACTTCGTCACCCCCTTCTTCGGCGGCATGCCGGCCACCGGCACCATTGCCCGCACCGTCACCAACGCCAAAAGCGGTGCCGTGAGCCCGGTGGCGGGCATGGTGCATGCGCTCACCCTGCTGGCCGTGGTGCTGGTGGCCGCGCCCCTGGCCCGGCACATCCCGCTGGCGGCGCTGGCCGCCATCCTGGTCTACGTGGCCTGGAACATGGGCGAATGGCGCGAATTCGTGCAGTTGCGCCAGTACCGCATGCCCTACCGCATCACCCTGCTGGCCGTGTTCGGCCTGACCGTCATCGTGGACCTGACGGTGGCGGTGGAGGTGGGCCTGATCGCCGCCTGCCTGACCTTCATCTACCGCATCTCCAGCCTGACCCGCGCCGAGGCCGTGAGCGCGCAGGACCAGCCCGTCCTGGCGAGCCAGGACGGCCAGGTGCGGGCCTGGCGGCTCTACGGCGCCCTGTTTTTCGGCGCCGTCAAGCTGGTGGAGGACATGGAACACCAGTTGCCCGCCCGCGCCCTGGTGCTGGACCTGAAGAACCTGATCTACGTGGATTCCTCTGGCGCCGACACCCTGCTGGACCTGGCGCGCCATTGCCAGAAACGCGGAGTGCGCCTGATCCTCTGCGGCCTGGCGCACCAGCCGCTGGACATTGCCAGGCGCAGCGGGCTGCTGGCCGCACTGCCGGCCGCAGACGTCTGCCCGGACCTGGCCGGCGGCTTGGCCGCCGCCACCTTGGCCGTACCCTGAATACCGGCCCGGGTTCGGCCCCGGAGCCAGGGGCTAAAATGCCCGGTTCCTGTCGAGAAAGACCAGCCCCATGCATCTGTTCCGCCGCCCCGACTACCAGTCCGACACCACCCAGTTCATCCAGCAGCTCAAGACCGAGAAGCCGGACCTGGAAGCGCGCCAGCGCCAGGGCCGCGACCTGCTGTGGGACCAGTCCGTGGACCGCCAGGCCTGGGAGGGTTACCAGTCGGCCCGCGTGCAGCAGCAGCCCTACGTCTACCAGACCAGCGGCACGAAGTAAGCGACGGGCCCACGCCCGCCACAAAACACGCGATGAGCGATCTCCACGACAGCGCCGGCCGGCCCGCCGCCGAGGCCCCGCATGCGGCGGCCATGCCCCAGGTGGTGGACCACGTGGCCGTGGCACGCCTGTATGGCGAGCCGCTGTTCACGATGCCGCAGGACCTGTACATCCCGCCCGATGCGCTGGAGGTCTTCCTGGAAGCCTTCGAAGGCCCGCTGGACCTGCTGCTCTACCTGATCCGCAAGCAGAACTTCAACATCCTCGACATTCCCATGGCGGCGGTCACGCGCCAGTACCTGACCTATGTGGACCAGGTGCGCGATCGCAACCTGGAACTGGCGGCCGAATACCTGCTGATGGCGGCCATGCTGATCGAGATCAAGTCGCGCATGCTGCTGCCGCCCAAGAAGGCGGCCGAGGGCGAAGAGGCCGAGGACCCGCGCGCCGAGCTGGTGCGCCGCCTGCTCGAATACGAGCAGATCAAGATCGCCGCCGCCGGCCTGGGCAACCTGCCGCAGTACGGACGCGACTTCCTCAAGGCGCAGGTCTACATCGAGCAGTCGCTGCAGCCGCGTTTCCCCGACGTGCACGTGGTGGACCTGCAGGAAGCCTGGGCCGACATCCTCAAGCGCGCCAAACTCGTGCAGCACCACAAGATCTCGCGCGAGGAGCTCTCGGTGCGCGAGCACATGAGCATCGTGCTGCGCCACCTGCAGGGCCAGAAGTTCGTCGAGTTCGAGCACCTGTTCGACGCCACCAAGGGCGTGCCCGTGCTGGTGGTGACCTTCATCGCCCTGCTGGAGCTGGCCAAGGAAAGCCTGATCGACATCACCCAGGCCGAGGCCTTCGCCCCCATCTACGTGCGGCTGGCGTACTCGCCGGCCTGAACCTGACGCGAGACCCTGCGTGGCCCCGACCTCCCATCACTCCTTTGACGTGCTCATCGTCGGCAGCGGCCTGGCAGGCCTGAGCGCCGCCCTGCACCTGGCGAGCACCCACCGCGTGGCCGTCATCACCAAACGCGAGCTCAACGACGGCTCCAGCCGCTGGGCCCAGGGCGGCATTGCCGCCGTCATGGGCGAAGGCGACACCCTGGCCTCGCATGTGCAGGACACGCTGGTGGCCGGCGCCGGCCTGTGCGACCTGGACGCCACCCGTTTTGTCGTGGAGCAGGCACCCGAGAGCATCCGCTGGCTGCAGGGCCTGGGCGTGCCCTTCTCGCAGGAACACGGCCAGCTGCACCTCACACGCGAGGGCGGCCACAGCGAACGCCGCATCGTGCACGTGACCGACGCCACCGGCGCGGCCGTGCAGGACACGCTGATGGGCAAGGTGCGGGCCACCCCCAACATCACCCTGTTCGAGCACCACATGCTGGTGGACCTGATCACGGCGCCCAAGCTGGGCCTGAGCGGCCAGCGCTGCCTGGGCCTGTACGCGCTGAACGAGGTCACCGACGTGGTGGACACCTTCAGTGCGCCACACACCATCCTGGCCACGGGCGGTGCCGGCAAGGTCTACGTCTACACCACCAACCCCGACACCGCCACCGGCGACGGCATTGCCGCGGCCTGGCGCGCCGGCTGCCGCGTGGGCAATATGGAATTCATCCAGTTCCACCCCACCTGCCTGTACCACCCGCAGGCCAAGTCCTTCCTGATCAGCGAAGCGGTGCGCGGCGAGGGCGGCAAGCTGCTGCTGCCGGCATCGGCCGGCGGCACCCGCTTCATGCCCGCGCACGACGCGCGCGAGGAACTGGCGCCACGCGACGTGGTGGCCCGCGCCATCGACTTCGAGATGAAAAAGCACGGCCTGGACTGCGTCTACCTGGACATCTCGCACCAGCCCAAGGCCTTCCTGCTGGAGCATTTCCCCAACATCTATGCGCGCTGCCTGGAACTGGGCATCGACATGGCCAAGCAGCCCATTCCCGTGGTGCCGGCCGCGCACTACACCTGCGGCGGCGTGGTCACCGACCTCGATGGCCGCACCGACCTGCCCGGCCTGTACGCCGTGGGCGAGACCGCCTACACCGGCCTGCACGGCGCCAACCGCCTGGCCAGCAATTCGCTGGTGGAGTGCATGGTCTATGCGCGCGCCGCGGCCACCGCCATCACCCGCGAACAGGCGGTCGCCGTGCCCACCCTGCCGGCCTGGGACGACAGCCGCGTGACCGACGCCGACGAGGCCGTGGTGATCTCGCACAACTGGGACGAGCTGCGCCGTTTCATGTGGGACTACGTGGGCATCGTGCGGACCAACAAGCGCCTGGAGCGCGCGGCGCACCGCATCGAACTGCTGCGCTCGGAGATCCAGGAGTTCTATTCCAGTTTCCACGTCACGCGCGACCTGCTGGAGCTGCGCAACCTCGTGCAGGTTGCCGACCTGATCGTACGCAGCGCACAATCCCGCCATGAAAGCCGCGGCCTGCATTTCAGCCGCGACTATCCGCAGACCGACGCCACTGCACAACCCACCATCCTGGTCCCGCCGGCCCATTGAACGGCCGCGAGGAGAAAGACGCCATGTACCGCACCCTGCTCAAATCCAAGATCCACCGCGCCACCGTCACCGACTGCGAGTTGCACTACGAGGGCTCCTGCGCCATCGACGAGAACCTGCTGGAAGCCGCCAACATGATGGAGAACGAACAGGTTCACATCTGGAACATCAACAACGGCGAGCGTTTCATCACCTATGCCATCCGCGGCGAGCGCGGCTCGGGCATCATTTCCGTGAACGGCTCGGCCGCACGCCGCGCCGCCGTGGGCGATCTGCTCATCATCGCGGCCTTTGCCCAGGTGCCGGAAGACAAGTGCAAGGGTTTCGAACCCAAGCTGGTTTTCGTCGACGGCAACAACCGCATCAAGGAACAGCGCAGCCACATCCCGGTGCAGGAAGCCTCCCATGTGCCGGTGCACACCGAACACCACGGCGGCGACAGCGCATAAATTCGAGAACCGACATGACGACCGTGACCGAACAAACCATCACCCTGCACCGCCCCAAGGCTCCCGTGGCCGCCGTGCCCAAGGCCGAGCGCTGGAGCGTGGACGCCATCGAGGCCCTGTTCCAGCTGCCCTTCCCCGAGCTGCTGTACCGCGCCCAGACCGTGCACCGCGAACATTTCGATCCGACCAGGGTCGAGTTCGCCACCCTGCTCTCGGTCAAGACCGGCGGCTGCCCGGAGGACTGCGGCTACTGCCCGCAATCGGCCAAGTACGACACCGACGTGAAAGCCTCCAAGCTCATGGAGCTGGAAGAGGTGCTGTTCGCCGCCCGCCGCGCCAAGGACGCCGGTGCCACCCGTTTCTGCATGGGCGCGGCCTGGCGCGAGCCCAAGGACCGTGACATCGAGAAGGTGGCCGAACTGGTGCGCGGCGTGAAGGATCTGGGCATGGAGACCTGCGCCACCCTGGGCATGTTGAATGAAGGCCACGCCGAGCAGCTGCGCGACGCCGGCCTGGACTACTACAACCACAACCTCGACACCGCCCCTGATTTCTACGGCGACATCATCACCACGCGCGACTACCAGGAACGCCTGGACACGCTGGCACGCGTGCGCGGTGCCGGCGTCAAGGTCTGCTCGGGCGGCATCGTCGGCATGGGCGAGACCCACCGCCAGCGCGCCGGCCTGATCGCCGAGCTGGCCAACCTGGCCCCCTACCCCGAGTCCGTGCCCATCAACAACCTGGTGCGCGTGGAAGGCACGCCCCTGGCCGACCAGGCGCCGCTCGATCCCTTCGAGTTCGTGCGCACCATCGCCGTGGCCCGCATCACCATGCCGAAAGCGCGCGTGCGCCTGTCGGCCGGCCGCCAGCAGATGGGCGAGGCCATCCAAGCCCTGTGTTTCCTGGCCGGCGCCAACTCCATCTTCTACGGCGACAAGTTGCTGACCACCGGCAACCCCGACACCGAAGCCGATGTGCAGCTGCTGCAGCGCCTGGGCATGGGCCCGGCCCAGCAGCCACCCGGCAAGACCTGATCCGTTTTCCGCCCCTCGCAACCTTCTGGAGACCACCGTGAGCACCCCGACCTCCACCTCGAACAACGCCGCCTCGCCCTACGGCACCCTGCCCCCGGCCTCGGCACCCGCCACCCGCAAGCCCATCAGCCTGCCGCGCCTGCAGGAGCTGCACGCGCGCGGCGAGAAGATCACCATGCTGACCGCCTACGACGCGACCTTCGCGGCCGTGGCCGACGCCGCCGGCGTGGAGTGCATCCTGATCGGTGACTCCCTGGGCATGGTCTGCCAGGGCCTGTCCAGCACCGTGGGGGTTTCGCTGGAAACCATGCGCTACCACGTGGAAAGCGTCACACGCGGCGTGCGGCGTGTGCAGGGCACGGCCTGGATCATCGGCGACATGCCCTACGGCACCTTTCATGAGTCCAAGGAACAGGCCTTCCGCAACGCCGCCGTGCTGATGCAGGCCGGCGCCCACATGGTCAAGATCGAAGGCGGCGGCTGGACGGCCGACACCGTGCGTTTCCTGGTCGAGCGCGGCATACCGGTCTGCGCCCACCTGGGCCTGACACCGCAGACCGTGCACGCCCTGGGCGGTTACCGCGTGCAAGGCCGCGGCGACGAAGCCGCCGCCACGCTCAAGCGCCATGCACTGGAGTTGCAGGACGCCGGCGCCAGCCTGCTGGTGCTGGAGATGGTGCCCGCCGCCCTCTCGGCCGACATCACCCAGGCCATGCCCCACTGCGCCACCATCGGCATCGGTGCCGGCGTGGACTGCGCGGGCCAGGTGCTGGTGCTGCACGACATGCTGGGCATGAACCTGGGCAAGATGGCCAAGTTCGTGCACAACTTCATGGCGGACGCCGGCAGCGTGCGCGGCGCCATGGAGGCGTATGTGAAGGCCGTCAAGGAAAAGACCTTCCCGGTGAATTCTCAGCACGCCTGGTGACCAGGCTTCCCCCTGAGCCGCCTGCGGCGTCATCCCCCTGAGGGGGACGACACCAGCGGCCCGGCGGAGCCGGTTCCGCGGTGTCCCGCGACTGAATACCCTTTATATTCGTGACGATGAAGCTGATTCACACCATCGCGGAGCTGCGCGCACACCTCGCCAACTTCAATCGTCCGGCCTTCGTGCCCACCATGGGCAATCTGCACGAGGGCCACATCGCGCTCGTGAAACAGGCCAAACCCCTGGGTGACGTCACGGTGGTCAGCATCTTCGTCAACCGCCTGCAGTTCCTGCCGCACGAGGACTTCGGAACCTACCCGCGCACGCTGGAGGCCGACTGCGCCAAGCTGGAAGCCGCCGGCTGCGACGTGGTCTTCGCCCCCAGCGAGCAACAGCTTTACCACGAGCCCCAGGGCTACAAGGTGCAGCCCCCCACCGAGCTGGCCGACATCCTGGAAGGCCACTTCCGCCCCGGTTTCTTCACGGGCGTATGCACCGTGGTGCTCAAGCTCTTCAACATCGTGCAGCCACGCGTGGCCCTGTTCGGCGCCAAGGACTACCAGCAGCAGATGGTGATCCGCCGCATGGTGGCCCAGCTGGCCCTGCCCATCGAGATCGTCACCGGGGCGACGCTACGCGCCGAGGACGGCCTGGCCCTGTCCTCGCGCAACGGCTACCTGAGCGCCAGCGAGCGCGCCGAAGCGGTGCAACTCTCGCGCACCCTCAAGAGCATGATCGCGATGCTGCGCGCGGGTGAACACAACATCGCCGCCATCGAACAGCACGCCATGAAAACCCTGGCCGACCGCCACTGGTTACCCGACTACCTGACCGTGCGCCGCCGCCACGACCTGCAGCCCCCGCAGGCCGACGACCTCACCCACGCCGACCGCCTCGTCGTACTGGGCGCCGCCAAGCTCGGTACGACGCGACTGATTGACAACATCGAGGTGTAAACCTCGATGTTGCGTCGAAGACTAACAATTACCCGCAGGGTTTGTTAGTCGTAGACACAAAGACTTTCCGCGTCGAAGACTAACAATTACCCGCAGGGTTTGTTAGTCATAGACACAAAGGCTTTCCGCGGCGCAGGCTAACAATTGCCCCTCAGGGCTTGTTATGCCGAAGACACAACAACCTCGCTGTGCGCTTTTCACACAAACGTCACCATCGGTACGCCCCCGAACTGGACAGCCCCCGCCTTCCACGCCAGAATTCTCCGGACATCCTGGGAGACCTGCGCGACGGCTTGGGCCCGCGGGTCTCACGCGTCCAATGGCAGACAGAAGGAGACAGACAAGATGGCGTTCATGCCCTGGAATGAGGAACTGGCACTCGGGATGGCATCCATCGACGAGCAGCACCAGGCTCTGGTGCATCACATCAACACCCTGCACGAGCAGCTCGGCAACCCCAAGGCCCTGGGCGCCCTGCTCGAAGACCTGGTGGACACCGCCATGAACCACTTCATTGCCGAGGAAGAATTGCTCAAGCGCCATGGTTATGCACAAGCCGAGGCCCACACCAGCGCGCACAGCGGCCAGACCGGCCAGCTCGTCCAGCTGCTCGACCAGTTCCAGGCCGATGCCGCAGCGTTCAACCAGGCCAGCCTGGCAGCGCTGAAGGACTGGCTGACCCGGCACATCCAGGTGGACGACCAGGCCTGCGTGGCCTTTCTCAAGTCCAAGGGCGAGCAGTAGGACATCGCCCCGCCCGGCTGGGCCGCACGGCATCCATCCGCTAAGCTTGCGCCAACGCGTGAGCCACGCAGGAGACCCCCATGCAGATCGGCGTCCCCCGGGAAATCAAGAACCACGAATACCGCGTCGGCCTGACGCCGACCAGCGTGCGCGAGCTGTGCGCGCAGGGGCACGGCGTGCTGGTGCAGAGCGGCGCCGGTGCGGCCATCGGCCTGACCGACGCCGATTACCGCGCTGCCGGCGCCACGCTGGCCCCCGACGCCGCCACGGTGTTTGCGCAGGCGGAGCTGATCGTCAAGGTCAAGGAACCGCAGCCCTCCGAGCTGGCCCTGCTGCGCCCGGACCAGATCCTCTACACCTACCTGCACCTGGCGCCGGACCCGGCCCTGACCGCGGCCCTCATCAAGACCGGCGCGATCTGCATCGCCTACGAAACCATCACCGGCCCGGGCCACACCCTGCCCCTGCTGGCCCCCATGAGCGAGGTGGCTGGGCGCATGGCGGTGCAAGTCGGCGCCCACTGGCTGGAGAAGTCGCAGGGCGGCATGGGCGTGCTGCTGGGCGGCGTGCCCGGCGTACCGGCCGCGCACGTGGTCATCCTGGGCGCGGGCACGGTGGGCGCCAACGCGGTGCAGATCGCCGTGGGCATGGGCGCACGCGTCACCGTGCTCAACCGCGGTGCAGACAAGCTGCGCGCGCTCGATGCCCGCTACGGCAACCGCATCCACACGCTGCTGGCCAGCACACAGGCCATCGAGCAGGCCGTGCTCGATGCCGACCTCGTCATCGGCAGCGCGCTGGTGGCTGGCGCCTCGGCACCGAAGCTGGTGAGCCGTGCGCTCGTGGGCCGCATGAAAAAGGGCGCGGTGCTCGTGGACGTGGCCATCGACCAGGGCGGCTGCTTCGAGACCTCCCGCCCCACCACGCACGCCGAGCCGACTTTCGTGGTGGACGGCGTGGTGCACTACTGCGTGGCCAATATGCCGGGCAATGTGGCGCGCACCGCCACCTTCGCACTCAACAACGCCACGCTGCCGCATGCGCTGGCCCTGGCGAAGCAGGGCTGGCAGCAGGCCATGCGGGCGGACCCGCACCTGCGCCACGGCCTCAACGTGGCCCGGGGCCAGCTCACACACGCCGCCGTGGCCCAGGCGCTGGGCCTGCCTTGCGTGCCTGCGGATCAACTGCTCGGCTAGACCGAGCCCTCCGTCCGGCGGCGGGGACGCCGCCCGGGACAGATCCCGTGCGCCACGAAGATGGTGCCCATGACCAGCGTGTCCACCTCCAGTTGCACGCCGCGATCCTGCAACGGCAGCCACGGCGCCTGCAATCCCTCGTAGTGCGTGACCGACTGCGCCATGCACAGCCCCACCAGCACGTTCCAGGGCGCCAGCCCGGGCGCGGTCCATTTGAGCCCGGTCACCGCGATGCGCGCGCCGGGCCGCAGATGCCGCAGCAGGTGGTCCAGCGCCGCCGGGCTTTGCAGGATGTCGTGTGTGAAGTGCAGCAGTACCGCATCGGCCTGACGCGGCAGCAGCGCGGCCTCGGCGGCGGCGCACTGGAGCGCCACGTTGCCCCAGCCCGCGCGCTGCAGACGCAGGCGCGCCAACGCCAGCATCTCCGCACTCTGGTCCACGGCCACCACGCGCCCGGCCGGCCCCACCGCCTCGCGCAACAGCGGAAGGCTCATGCCCGTGCCGCAACCCAGGTCCAGCACGCAATCGCCCGGGCGCAGCTGCAGGCGGTCCACCGCGATGCGGCGGATGAACTCGTAGGGGGCAAGCTGCAGTTCGTAGCTGCTGACGCGCCAGCCATACAGCGCGCGAGCCGCCGCGTGGCCGTCTTCGGGCTGCGCCCCGGGTGGGGTCTGCTTGCGCATCGCCGTCTCCTCGCGGATGGAAAAGCCGGCCGCCGGGGCCAGCACCTGCGATGCAGCCTACTCCTTTTGGACAGGTGCAGGCCAACACCCGAGCGCGCCGAGGGGGCTCTCGGTCCCGGGGCGGCACACGGATTGCGCGCCCTAGCGCAAGAACTCGCGCACGGCGGCCAGCGTGGCGGCCGGGTCTTCCTCCTGCGGCACATGGCCCAGTTGCTCGAACATCACCAGCCTGGCGCCGCTGATGTCGGCCGCAAAACGCTGCGCATAGGCCGGCGGGATCAGCCGGTCCTGCCCGCCCCAGAGGATGAGCGTGGGCAGCTTCAGCGTCCTGATGTCCGCCTCGCGCCCCGTGTTGCGCTGCGACAAGCGCTTGCGCAATGCGGCCCGGTTGCCTTCGCGCCGGGCGATGTCGGTGTAAAGCGCCACCAGATCAGGCGTGACGCGCGAGGGATCGCCGTAGACGTTGCGCACCGACTTCTCGATCAGGCCCGGCGGCAGCACATTGGCCATGAGGCTGCGCAGGCCCGGTGTGCCAGCCACACGGAAACCCAGGGGGATGGAAACGGACTCGATGCGATAACCCGCCGCGTCCACCAGGATCAGGCGGTCCACGCGCTCTGGCAGGGCATGGGCCACGGCCCAGGCCACCTCGCCGCCCAGGGAGTTGCCGGCGATCACGAAACGCTGCACGCCCAGCTTGTCCATCAGCGCCGCGACGAAGCGCACGTAGACGGCCATGGAATAGTCGTTGGCCGCGTTCGGGCCGGTCAGGCCGAAACCCGGCAGATCGAAGCGGATCACACGGCGCGTTTTCTTCAACTCACCGGCCCAGCCCTCCCAGGTGTGCAGGCTGGCCGCGGTGCCGTGCACCAGCACGATGGGCAGCGGGTCGGTGCGCGAGCCCTCGTCGCGCACATGCACCTGCAGGCCGTCCACATCGATGAACTGCGAGGGCGGCGTGGCCCAGCGGGCCTTGAGCTGCTCCACCGGAATGTCCGGCGCCCAGGACCAGGCGATGAAACCTGCCACCAGCAGGGCGAAGGCCAGGACGATGGCACCGAGGATGCGCAGGATGATTTTCATGGACGTGAAGGTAGTGGGCTGGCGGGAGTCTAGCCCCCGCGCCCAGGGCCCGCTGTCAGGCACCGGACAGGTTCTTGAAGAGATGCCGCGCCAGCGCCCGCCAGAAGTCCGCCCCCGAATGCTCGCTGGCCAGGCGCGACACATCCCCATAGCCCTTGTGCAGGATGACGGCGACGATCAGCACCAGCAGCACGATGGCCACGATCTGCAGCACGGTCTTGAAGATCGCGTCGGCGCGGGTGCTCATGGCCGGCTCAGATCCACCGACGCACGCGGCGCCTGTAGGCGGCAAACTCGTCGCCGAACTTGGCCGCCAGCACCCGCTCCTCGGGCAGGATCTGGAAGCGCGTGATGTAAGCCACGTAAGCGGTGGGCCCGGCGAAGGCAACCCAGGAGCCCAGGTGGCTGGCATAGGCCACGAGCAGCAGCAGCAGGCTGAGGTACATGGGATTGCGCGTGAAGCGATAGATGCCATGCGTGACCAGCACGGAGGCCCGCTCGGGCTGCAGCGGGTTGATGGTGGTCCTGGCCCGCCAGAACGTCAGGAAGGCCGCCAGCGCCACGACCGCGCTCAGGTTCATGCTGAGATCGATGGTGGCCAGGCGCAGGCTTTCGGCGACGTCGGTCATGGCTTGCTCGCGCGGCAAGCACCACATGCCGACGGCGATGGCGATGGCCACAAAGGGGGCGGGTATACGGGTCTCGAGAAACCGCATCATGTGTCTTCAAATGCTTTAGGTGATTCCGTACGCACGGCGGCGCAAGGGCATGGCCCGGGCCTCCCGGCCGGCACCGCCCGTGGGCCTGTGGATGCCTGCTTTATAGCAGCTGGCTGCGTTGCAACAGATGGGCGTGCACCGCACCGGCCTTCAGGTGCCGGTGCAGCGTCAGGCCCAGTGGCGCCAGCTGTTCTTCATTCCAGGCCGAGGGTGCTTCCAGGTACACATACCCCCCCGGCGCCACGGCGCGCGCGGCGGCCTGCAGGGCGGGTGCGAACAGGTTCGCGTCGAAGGGCGGGTCCAGGAACACCAGGTCGGCACTGGCCAGCGGCCAGGCCTTGAGCGCGGCGACGCCCTCGCCGCGCTGCACCTGCACGGCACTGGCCTGCAGCTGCTCCCTGATCTTCTTGAGTTGCGCCACCAGGGCGCTGTCCTGCTCGATCAGCGTCACCGCCCTGGCCCCGCGCGAGGCGGCCTCGAAGCCCAGCGCCCCGGTGCCGGCAAAGACATCCACGCAAGACCAGCCGGTGAGGTCCTGGCCCAGCCAGTTGAACAGCGTCTCGCGCACGCGGTCGGGGGTGGGGCGCAGGCCGGGCTGGTCGGCCACGGGCAGCTTGCTGCGTTTCCACTGGCCGCCGATGATGCGCACCTCGCCGGCGGAGCGGGCCACCGTCTTGCCGGCTGGCCGGCCCGCGGTTTTGGCCGCCGGGGCTTTACTGGCCATCACGGCCTCCCACCACCACGGTCACCATGCGTTCGGGCTGCAGCTTGCGCGCAAAGGCGGCCCGGATGTCGGCCACCGTGACTTTGGCCACCTGCTGCGTCCAGGTGTCGAGGTAATCGAGCGGCAGGCCGTGGGCGGCGATGTTGGCCACGTTGTCCAGCAGCTTGCGGTTGTTGTCGATGCGCAGGGCAAAACCGCCGATCAGGTTGTCCTTGGCAGCCTTGAGCTCGGCCCCGGTGGGGCCCTCGGCGAGAAAACGGCGCAAGGTCTCGCGCGCCACCTGCACGGCCTGGGCGGCCTGGTCGGGCCGGGTCTGCAGGCCGATGCTGAAGGAGCCCGCGTGCAGGCCGGGGTTGAAGTAGCTGTAGACGCTGTAGCTCAGGCCGCGTTTCTCGCGCACTTCTTCCGTGAGGCGCGAGACGAAACCGCCGCCACCCAGGATGTAGTTGCCCACGGTCAGGGCGAAGAAGTCCGGGTCGTCGCGTTTGAAGCCGGGCTGGCCGATCAACACGTGGGCCTGGGCCGATTCAAAGGGAATCCGCTTTTCCACGGCAGCGCCCAGCGGCTGGACCTCGGCCACCGGCGGCAGCGCTGCGCAGGCCGTGGCGGGCAGGCGCGCGAGCAGTTGCGTGACCAGGGCATCGGCCTGCGCGCGGGTGATCGCGCCCACGATGCTCACGCGGGCGCGGCAGGGCTGGAGGTAAAGCCTGTGCCAGGCCTGCATGTCGGCCACGCTGATGCGTGCCAGGGTCTGCTCGTTGGTGTCATGGCCATAGGGATGGCTGCCGAACACGGCCTGGTTGTAGGTGCGTGCGGCCACGGTGGCAGGCCGGGTGTTGGCTTCGCGCAGGGCGGCCACCAGGCGTTCGCGTTCACGCGTCCACACGACCTCCGGATACGCCGGCTCGGCCAGCTGGCGTGCGGCCAGGGCCACGGCGCGGGCCAGCAGGTCGGGGTAGGTCAGCGAGCGCAGGGAGAAACTCACGCGGTCACCGCTGTCTCCCCCGGCAAAGGAGGCGCCCAGGTCGGCCCAGGCTTCGCCCAGGGCGTTCTCGTCCAGTGCCGGATCCGTCCCTTGAACCCGGATGCCCTTGCTCTGCATGGCCACACTCACGCCGGCCAGGCCGGCCTGGGCGCTCGGGTCGCGCCGGCCGCCGGCGTCGAAGTCGATGCGCACGTCGACCATGGGCACGGTGGGGCTCTCCACCAGCCAGACACCGGCGCCGCTGGACTGGGTCCAGTGCTGGATGGGGATGCCGGCCTGGGCCAGGGAGGCCAGGCCGAGGCCCAGCACGGCAGCTATGTTTTTGATAGCAATCATCTTGGCTTTCATGACCATCCCTTAATGGCGGCTGCCGGCGGCGGGCTGGCGGCGCGGGCGGTTCGGATCGGGCGGCTGCGGCAGCAGATGGGCCACGGTCAACTGCTCGTCACCGAAATAACGGGCGGCCACCGACTGCACCTGGGCTGCGGTGACACCGCGCAGGCGCGCCAGCAGCTGGTCATTGGTGTCCAGCGGCAGGCCCAGCACCCAGTAGGTGCCGATCTCGCGCGCCTGGTTGAACAGCGAGTCGCGTTTGTAGACCTCGCTGGCAATCCACTGGGTCTTCACGCGTTCCAGTTCGGCTGCACTGATGCCTTCGCGGGCCACGCGCGCCACCTGTTCGCGCAGCGCGGCTTCCACCTGGGCCGCGGTCTTGCCCGGCGCGGGCACGCCATCGAGCACAAAAAGCTGCGGGCCGCGGCCCAGCAGGCCGTTGCTGGCGCCCGCGCTGTCGGCCACACGGTCCGTCCCCTGGGACAGCGCTCGCTCCAGGCGCGCGCCGCTGTAGCCGTCCAGCACGGCGGCCAGCACGGTGAGGGCCAGCGCGTCGTCATTGGCCGGGTCGGCCCCGCTCAGCGAACGCAGGCCCGGCACCTTGAAGGCCAGGGCCACATAGGCCTGCTCGGCCGGCGCCTTGACTTCGACCCGGCGCAGGCCGGTCTGCAGGGGCTCGATGCGCGGCTTGCGCGCAGGCACGGCGCGCGCCGGGATGCGGCCATAGTGCTTGTCGGCCAGGCGCCAGACCTGGACCGGGTCCACGTCACCCACCACCACGACCACCGCATTGGCCGGCACATACCACTTCCTGTAGAACTCGCGCGCGTCAGCGGGCGTCATGCTGTCCAGATCACTCATCCAGCCCACGATGGGGCGGCGGTAAGGCGAGGCCGTGTAGGTCGTGGCCAGCAGCGTTTCATACAGCAGGGAGCGCGGGTTGTCTTCGGTGCGCATGCGCCGCTCTTCCTTGACCACCTCGATCTCCTTGGTGAACTCGCTATCCGCCCAGCGGTTGTTGGCGAAACGGTCGGCCTCCAGCTTCATCACGTCTTCCAGGCGCCGGGCCGGGATCTGCTGGAAATAACCGGTGTAGTCCATGCTGGTGAAGGCGTTCTCGCGCCCGCCCAGGGCCGCCACACGGCGCGAGAACTCGCCGGCCTTGAGGGTGCGCGTGCCCTTGAACAGCATGTGTTCCAGCACATGGGCCACGCCGCTGCTGCCGTCCACCTCGTCCATGGACCCCACACGCAACCAGACCATGTGCACGGCCGTCGGCGCGCGCCGGTCGGGCTGCACGATCAGCGTCATGCCGTTTTTCAGGGTGTATTGCTGGGCGCGGGGCTGGCTGTACACCGGGGTGGCCAGGACGGCCAGGGTGAGCCAAAAGAGGCGTAGAAGGTGTTTCATAGAATGCTCTGATTCTATGAACCCAAGATATGTTCAGTTTTTTCAAGAAAAAAGCCCCTGCTGAAGCCACTTCCGCCCCCAAGGAACCGGCGCGCCAGGGCTGGCTGGGCAAGCTGCGCGCGGGCCTGCGCAAGACCGGGACCAGCATCAGCACCGTCTTCACCGGCATGCAGATCGATGACGCGCTCTACGAGCAGCTGGAAGAAGCCCTGCTGATGGCCGACGCCGGGGTGGCGGCCACCCAGTTCCTGCTGGACGACCTCAGGCGCCGCGTCAGGGAAAACAAGGCCACCGAACCCGCGGCCGTCAAGCGCCTGCTCATCGATGCCCTGGCCGATCTGCTGGCGCCGCTGGAAAAACCCCTGGCCATCGGCGCGCACCAGCCCACGGTGATCATGGTGGCCGGTGTCAACGGCGCGGGCAAGACCACCTCCATCGGCAAGCTCACGCATCACCTCTCCAACGACGGTGCCACGGTGCTGCTGGCCGCGGCCGACACCTTCCGCGCCGCCGCGCGCGAACAGCTCATGGTCTGGGCCGAGCGCAACACGGTGGAGATCGTGCACCAGGCCGGCGGCGACCCGGCCTCGGTCTGCTTCGACGCGGTCAGCGCCGGCAAGGCCCGCGGCAAGGACGTGGTGCTGGTGGACACGGCGGGGCGCCTGCCCACCCAGCTGCACCTGATGGAAGAGCTGCGCAAGATCAAGCGGGTGGTGCAGAAGGCCGACGAGACCGCGCCGCACGAGGTGCTGCTGGTGATCGACGGCAACACCGGCCAGAACGCACTGGCCCAGGTGCGCGCCTTCGACGAGGCGCTGGGCCTGAGCGGCCTGATCGTCACCAAACTCGACGGCACGGCCAAGGGCGGCGTGCTGGCGGCCATTGCACGCGAGCGACCCATCCCGGTTTACTTCATCGGCGTGGGCGAGCAGCTCGACGAGCTGGAGACCTTCAAGGCGAGGGAGTTCGCGCAGGCCCTGCTGGACTGAGCCTGTCCACCCGTCACGGCGCCGGGCAGGGGCTTACCCTGACTTGAACCCGTCGGGCGGTGGCAGAATGGTTCCCAGCCCCGCCACGCCCCACCTGCGCCATCGTGACCCTGCCCGTCAAGGACACCGCCCCCGGCGAGTTCGCTGCCAGTCCCTCGTCCTGGCAACCGACGCAGGCCTTCCTGCGCTATACCGTCGTCACCATCCTGGCGGCCTCGGCCGTTTTCCTGTTCATCATCCTCGTCTACCTGCCTGAACAGCGCCCGCGCGCCATCGGCCCGGCCCTGATATCGCTGGTGGCCCTGCTTTCCGCAGCCCTGCTGCGCAAGGGACGGGCCCACGAGGCCGTGCTGGTGATGGCCGGCGGCATCTGGTTGTCGGTCACCGTGATCGCCACCCTGTTCGGCGGCATCCGGTCCACCATCTACTACATCTATCCGCTGGTGATCTTCCTGCTGGGCTGGATGGTCAGCACGCGCGCGGCCATCGTGGCCGCCGTGCTGACGTCGGGTGTCACGGTCGCGCTGATCCTGCTCGCTGCGCGCGGCTGGCTGCCCGCGTCCCTGCCGGCCGAACCGGTGCTCTACGGCGTGGTGCAGATCTTCGTCTACATCCTGACCGCGGCCATGGTGGCCTACCTGGTGCAGGCCTACCGGCGGCAAGTGGAAGCCTTGCAGCAGGCCGGCGAGGAGATGGGGCGCGCCAACGCCGTGCTCAAGGAGTCGGAACTGAAGTTTGCCAGCGCCTTCACCGCCAGCCCGGTCGCAGCGTCGATCGCCTCGGTCAGCGAAGGACGTTTCATCGAGGTCAACACCAATTTTGAGCGCGACTTCGGCTGGACCAGGGAAGACCTGCTGGGGAGGACCGCCCTGGAGGTCGGCGTCTGGCCGAATTCCAGTTCGCGCCAACAGTTTGCCGACATGCTGCAGCGTCATGGGCGAACGGTGAACTACGAGTCGCGCTGGCGCCACAAGAATGGTGAACTGCGCGACGTCAGCATCTCGGGCGAGATCATCGAGCTCGACGGCGGGCTCAACATCCTGGCTTACGCCACCGACATCACCGCGCGCAAGGCCGCCGAAGAGCAGATCCAGCGCCTGGCCTTCTACGACCCGCTGACCAACCTGCCCAACCGGCGACTGCTGATGGATCGGCTGGACCAGGCCATGGTGGCCTGCCTGCGTCACAAGAAACAGGGCGCGCTGCTCTTCATCGACCTGGACAATTTCAAGACCCTCAATGACACCCATGGCCACGACAAGGGTGACCTGCTGCTCAAGCAGGTGGGCACGCGCCTGGTGGATTGCGTGCGCGACGGCGACACCGTGGCCCGCCTGGGCGGCGACGAGTTCGTGGTGATGCTGGAAGACCTCAGCGACAACGCCATGGAAGCGGCCACCCAGGCCGAAACGGTAGGCCGCAAGATCATGCGCGCGCTCAACGAGAGCTACGACATCCGCCCGCTCAGCGTGCACAGCACGCCCAGCATGGGCATCACCCTGTTCGGCGCGCAGCAGGAGAACATCGAGGAGCCCATCAAGCGCGCCGACATGGCCATGTACCAGGCCAAGGCGGCCGGCCGCAACACCATCCGCTTCTACGATCCGCGCATGCAGGCCATGGTGGCGGAACGCGCCGAGCTGGAGCGCGACATGCGCCTGGCGCTGCAGCTGGACCAGTTCGTGCTGTACTACCAGCCCCAGGTGCAGGACGGCGGCCGGGTCACGGGCCTGGAAGCGCTGCTGCGCTGGTTGCAGCCCGAGCGTGGCCTGGTGCCGCCGGGGGAGTTCATCGCGCTGGCGGAGGAGACCGGCCTCATCGTCCCGCTGGGCGAGCGCATCCTGGACATGGCCTGCGACCAGCTGGCGCGCTGGTCTGCCCAGCCGGGCATGGCCCACCTGACGCTGTCGGTCAACGTGAGCCCGCGGCAATTCCAGCAGGACAACTTCGTGGCCCAGGTGCTGGGCGCCCTGGAGCGCAGCGGCGCACCGGCACAGCGCCTCAAGCTGGAAATCACCGAGAACCTGCTGATCGCCAACGTGGACGAGGTGATCGCCAGGATGGCGGCGCTCAAGGCGCGCGGCGTCGGCTTTTCGCTGGACGACTTCGGCACCGGCTACTCCTCGCTGTCCTACCTCAAGCGCCTGCCGCTGGACCAGCTCAAGATCGACCAGGGTTTCGTGCGCGACATCCTGGTCGATGCGAACGACGCGGCCATCGCACGCATGGTGATCGTGCTGGCCGAAAGCCTGGGCCTGGAGGTGATGGCCGAAGGGGTGGAGACGGTCGAACAGCAGCAGGCCCTGCAGGCCCAGGGCTGCCACGCTTACCAGGGTTATCTGTACAGCCGCCCGCTGCCGCTGGAAGACTTCGAGCGGCTGGCGCAGCAAGCGGGCTGGCCGGTCATCAGACCAGCGCCGTGAGGCCGGCTACTCGCGCTCGAGTTCCAGGTAGGTGCGGCTGGCGTTGCCGGGCATCAGCTCGGCGGCATTGAGCAGGCTGCCATAGGGCTGGGCCGGAAAGCTGCGTACGGCGGCACTCACGTCCACGCCCTCATCCACGGCCTGTTTCATGTGGGCCCGCAGGGCACGCAGGTAGTCGCGCGTCTGGGCCTGCGCCACGGCCAGCGTGGTCACGCGGCCATGGCCGGGCACGAGGATGGCCGGCGCCAGGCGTTCGATCTCGTCAAACGTGGCCAGCCAGGGTTTGGTCTGGCTCACCGGGATCACGCCCAGCAGCCGGTCCACATAGACCACATCACCGCTGAACAGCACGTTCTTCTGCGGCAGCCAGACCAGGATGTCACCGGGCGTGTGCGCGCCGCCGCGATACTTGATTTCAAGGCGTACGCCGCCAAGCTCCAGCTTCTCGTCCGTGCCCTGCAGCCAGCGTGTGGGCAGCACCGGTACCGTGCCCTCGGCCAGCTTGCCCAGCGAGGCCTGCAGGCCGCTGAGGTGGTCGCCGCCGCGCTTGCGCATGTCGGCCTCGCCCCGGGCATGGGCGATGATCTCCGCGCCCTGCGACTTGAAGTAGCCATTGCCCAGCCAGCGGTGGTCCTGCCCCCCGGTGTTGATGACCCAGCGCACCGGCTGCTGCGTGACACGCCGCACGGCCGCATGGATCTGCTGCGCACTCTGGTACGTGGCGCCGCTGTCGATCAGCACCGCGCCGGCCGGCGTGACAAGCAGGCCAAGGTTGGCATTGAGCCCTTCGTTGGCCAGCGTACGCGCACCCATCTCGCCAATGTGCGCGTACACACCTTCAGCCACCGGCTGGAAGTTGACTTCCACCGCCGTGGCGTGGCTGCCCCACAGCGTGAGCGCGGCCCACAGGCAGGCGCCGATCCAGGTTCTTTGCAGTGCGGCTTGCATGGCTGGTCTTCCTCTTACTTGCAGTTGTTGTGCAGTTTCCACTTGGCCTCATGGCCGATGGCCTTGGCGAACTCGGGCACCTTGCAGCGCTCGACCTCGGCAGCATCGACCGCTGGCGCAACTGCCGCGAGACCCGGGGCCGGGGCCGGCCCGCTGGCATAGACCCAATGGGCTGCAGCCCAGACGAGGCCGGCAAAAACCGCCAGCACCCCGGCCTGCGCCGCGCTGAGACCGAAGCCGCGCGCGGCCGGTGCCTCGCACACGCCACCGGGGCAGAGCTGGGCCGGGGTCTTGCCAAAAAGGTTGTAGAGCTTGCAGCCCAGGCAGATGCCGAAGGCCGACTCGAAGAACATCAGGGTGATGCAGGCCGCACAGACCAGCAGGTTGACCGGGCCGATCACCTGGCGGATCACGATCAGGTAGAGCATGACGAGCGCCAGCGCGAAGCCGATGGCCCAGGCAAAGCGCTTTTGCGGCGCCCCCACCCATTCGGGCTGCTGCTTGCGCACCAGCCACTGGCCGACGATGAGCGTGGGTGCGTAACGCGGGTTGACGAAAAGCCGGATGGTGAAATCGGCGAGGAAGGCGATCACGAACACGCGCGTGGGCTGGAAATTGCCGATCAGCCAGGCGTTCATGAAGGCCCCCATGGCCAGCAGCAGCAGGATGCCGGCGCTGGCGCGCACCGCGCGCTCGTTCAGCACCGGAATATCAAATTCCGGCAGGCGCTCACCGAACTGGAACAGGGAAGTCGTCATCGTGGCCTAGTCTATAAATAAGCGATGACGGAAGTATCGGCGATTTGCGGACAAGCCGGGCCGGGCCCCGGGTAAATCGCGGGTAAAGCGCCTGGCGGCGCCTCAGCGCACGACCAGGCGGCCCGGTGCCTCGCCCGTGATCTCGCCGATCTCGGCCGCGGCCTCGAAGCCGTGCTGGCGGAAGATGGCCAGCACCTGCGCCACCGTTTCGGGCGTGCAGCTCACCAGCAGGCCGCCGCTGGTCTGCGGGTCGCTCAGCAGGGCCTGGTCCACGGCCGCAAAACCGGCGGGCAGCGTGACCGAGCTGCCGTAGCCGGCCCAGTTGCGGCCCGACGCGCCGGTGACCATGCCCTGCTCGGCCAGTTCGCGCACGCCGCCCAGCAGCGGGACCTTGGCCCAGTCGACCTGCACGGTGCAGTGGGCACCCCGCGCCAGTTCCAGGCCGTGGCCGGCCAGGCCGAAACCAGTGACGTCGGTCAGGGCGTGCACGCCGTCCAGCGCGGCCAGTTCCGGGCCGGGGGTGTTGAGCTGGGTGGTGGTGGCGATCATCTGCGCGTAGCCCTCAGGGCTCAGCGCCTCCTTCTTCAAGGCGGCCGAGAGCACGCCCACCCCCAGCGGCTTGCCCAGGATGAGGCGGTCGCCCACGCGGGCATCGGCATTGCGCTTGACGCGTTTCGGATGCACCAGGCCCATGGCCACCAGGCCGTAGATGGGCTCGACCGAATCGATGGTGTGGCCGCCCGCGATCGGGATGCCCGCGGCCTTGCACACGGCCTGGCCGCCGGCCAGGATGCGGCCGATGGTGTCGGTGGACAGCACACTGATGGGCATGCCCACCAGGGCCAGCGCCATGATGGGCTTGCCGCCCATGGCGTACACATCCGAGATGGCATTGGTGGCGGCGATGCGGCCAAAGTCGTAGGGGTCGTCGACGATGGGCATGAAGAAGTCGGTGGTGGCGATCAGCGCCTGCTCGTCATTGATCTTGTAGACGGCCGCGTCGTCCGCGGTCTCGATGCCCACCAGCAGTTCGGGTGGCACCGGCATGCCGCTGCCGCTCTTGAGGATCTCGGACAGCACGCCGGGGGCGATCTTGCAACCGCAGCCGCCGCCGTGCGAAAGCGAGGTCAGACGGGGTTCGGGCTTGGGGGAGGTGATGGCGTTCATGGGGTCTTCAGCAGTTCGTCGAGCAGGGCCAGCAGGCCGGCGCGCTCGGCATCCGGAGTGAACAGCGGCGCGCGAAGGCGACATTGTGCCTGCAGGGCGGAAATCCTGCCGGCGTCGTCGCGGCAGGCCCGCAGCAACGCGGCCAGGGCCGGCGCGTCGCCCCAGGGGAAGTAGCCGCCGTAGTCCGCCCCCAGCATGCCCACATTGCCCGGAATGTGCGAGGCCAGTACCGGTGTGCCGCTGCAGACCGCTTCCATCAGCACATGGGCGCCGCCTTCCATGCGGCTGCAGTGCACCAGCAGGTGCGCGCGCTGGATGTGCCGGCGCACGACTTCATGCTCCAGGCCACCGAGCCAGCGGTAGCCGGGACAGGCGGCCATGGTGGCGCGCGCCTGTGCGCCCAGGGCCGGGTCCAGCGCATCGCCGATGTGGTCGATGCGGATATCGGTACGCTCGCGCAGCAGCTGCGCCGCCTCGAACAGGGTCTGCGGCGACTTCTCTTCCCGCAGGTGGCCCACCATGACGGCACGCAGGTGCCGCTGCGTTTTCTGAAGCGGCCGGCGGGCCGTGGTGGACTGGAAGATCACGCGCGTGGGCCCGCGGTATTTCTCCGGCAGCTCCCGCACGCCCTGGTCCTGCAGCACCACCAGCCGCTGTGCCAGCGCCAGCGAGCGCCGGGCGCTCACGTCCTCGAGGATGTCGCGGTAGAGGTCGGTGCCCGTCAGCACCACGGCCAGGCCGCGGCCCGGGTGCACCGCCGCCCAGGCCGCGATGGACGCCGCACTGCGCCGCGCATGCAGCGCCAGCATGGCCACCGCCTCGGGGTGGTCCCCGGCTTGCCAGGTCTTGACGATCTGCACGCGGTAAGGACCGGCCAGCAGGCGCGACCAGCGCCAGGCCGTCTGCCAGTTGCCATTGTTGGCGTCGGCCAGCGCGGGGCTGACGATGAGGACCAGGGGCGCGGCCATCTCAGGCTTGCGCCCAGTACATGGCAAACCAGCCGCGTTCGTCCGTCCAGGCCTGCACCCGCGTAAAACCGGCCGCTGCCAGCAGGGTCTGGAAATCGGCCAGGGCGTACTTGCAGGAGTTCTCGGTGTGGATGCGCTCGCCCTGCGCAAAACGGCGTTCGCCGCCGGGCCAGCGCACGGTGAGTTCGCGCCGGGCCTGCAGGTGCATCTCGATGCGCGAGGCCGCCGCGTTGAAAAAAGCCACGTGCGACCAGTCGTGCACGGCAAAGTCGCTGCCCAGCACGCGGTTGATGTGCAGCAGCAGGTTCTTGTTGAAGGCCGCCGTCACGCCCAGCGCGTCGTCGTAGGCTGCCTGCAGCACGTCCGTCGGCTTGAGCAGGTCCACCCCGATCAGCAGGCCGCCACCCTGCGCCGCCGCGCGGACCTGGCGCAGGAAGACCAGTGCCTCCTCGGGGGTGAAGTTGCCAATGCTGGAGCCCGGGTAGAACAGCAGGCGCGGGCCCTCGCCCACCTCGGGCGGCAGGGTCAGCTGCGAGGAAAAGTCCAGCCCCACGCCCAGCATGTCCAGCGCGGGGAACTGGCGCTGCAGGCACTGCAAGGCGTTGTTCAGGTAGTCCACCGAGATGTCCACCGCCACGTACCGCGCCGGCTGCAGCAGGCCGAACAGCCGCGCCGCCTTCTCGCAGTTGCCGGCCCCCAGGTCCACCAGCGTGGCGCCCTTGGGCACTTCCCGGGCGATCGCGGCACCGTGCATGAGCAGCAGGGCGGCTTCGGTGCGCGTGGGGTAGTACTCGGGCAACTCCGTAATGGCGTCGAACAGGCGCGAGCCCAGCGGGTCGTAGAGGTATTTGGGCGAGGTCCGTGCCGGCGTGGCCAGCAGGCCCCCGGCCAGTTCCTCGCGCAGCGCCGCGCGGTCTTCGTGGTAGAGCTGGAGGAAACGCGGCTGGCGCAGCCCGGTGGGTGACATGCGGCCAATATAGCAGCGCAAGCGCCGTGCCCACCCGGCAGCAGGCGCCCCGGGCATTGTGGTTTCTACGGCTGGTGCCCCCGGCCATCCTGGCGCACAATGCCCGGGCAACATGTTTACACTAGTCTTCAAAGTGTAGACAATTTGAGCCTGGAGCCCACCATGGTGGGCCACCGCCACGCACTGCACCCATAAAAAGGAGACCTCCATGAAACGTCGTACCCTGCTGGGCGCCAGCCCCCTGCTGCTGGCCCCGACCTTGCTGCACGCGCAAAGCTACCCCAGCAAGCCGATCCGCTACATCGTGCCGGTGGCCGCCGGTGGCGGCAGCGACATGGTGGGCCGCACCGTGACCGAGCGCTGGGGCAAGGCGCTGGGCCAGACTTTCGTGGTCGACAACCAGGGCGGCGGCGGCGGTGTCATCGCCAGCCAGAACACGGCCAAGGCCGCGCCCGATGGCTACACCCTGATGCAGGGCTACGTGGCCACGCACGGCACCAGCCCGGCCACGCGCAAGCTGCCCTACGACCCGATCAAGGACTTCACGCCCATCGGCATGATCGGCGGCACCCCCAATGTGCTGGTGGTCAACGCCGGCATTCCCGCCAGGGACGTCCGGGAGTTCGTGGCCTACCTGCGCGCCAACATGGGCAAGATCAGCTACGGCTCGGCCGGCGCGGGCTCGCTCACCCACCTGACCATGGAGCTGTTCAAGCAGCAGATCAATTCCTTCATGGTGCACATCCCCTACCGCGGCGTGGCCCCGGCCTTCACCGACCTGATTGGCGGCCAGACCCAGGCCATGTTCCCCGGGCTGGCCGCGGCCCTGCCGCACATCCGCTCGGGCCGCGTGCGCGCCCTGGCCGTGACCGGCGGACAACGCCATCCGCAGCTCAAGGACACGCCCACGCTGGACGAACTGGGCTACAAGGGCTTCGACGCCATGCAGTGGTACGGCGTGGTGGGCCCGGCCAACATGCCGGCGGCCATCGTCAAGCAGCTCAACGACACGCTGGGCACCGTGCTCAAGGCACCGGACATGCGCGAGAAGCTCTCGATCGAGGCCATCGAGCCCATGCCCATGAGCGCCGAGGCCTTCGGCAAGTTCATGCGCGAGGACATCGCACGCTGGACCCGGCTTGCGCGCGATCGCGGCATCCAGCTCGACAGTTAAACTCGTTTCCGCCTGCAACCCGGTCGCCGCCGGGTTGCTTCTCTTTTTATAGCAACCGAAGATTCTCCATGGCCCGCAATACCCAGGTCACCGCCGACCACAACGCCCCGCCCGTCACGCAAACCCTGGCCCGTTTTGTGGCCACGCATCCCTCGCGCGGCTGGAGCGACGCAGTGGACCACGAAGCCCACCGCACCTTCATGAACTGGCTGGGCTGTGCCGTGGGCGCCGCGCAGCACGAGTCCGCACACGCCGCGCTGGGCGCCGTCGCCATGCTGCAGCCGGCGCCACAGGCCAGCGTGCTGGGCCGCGCCGACAAGGTCGACATGGCCAGCGCCGCCCTGGTCAACGGCATCACCTCGCACACCTTTGACTTCGACGACACGCACCTGAAGACCATCATCCACCCGGCCGGCCCCGTGGCCTCGGCCGTGCTGGCCTTGGCCGAGCACAAGGGCCTGTCGGGCCGCGCCGTGATCGACGCGCTGGTGCTGGGCATCGACGTCTCCTGCCGCGTGGGCAACACCATGTACCCCGAGCACTACGACCGCGGCTGGCACATCACCGGCTCCACCGGCACCCTGGGTGCGGCCGCCGGCTGCGCCCGCCTGCTGGGCCTGGACGAGCACAAGACCGCCATGGCGCTGGGCATCGCCGCCTCGCAGCCCGTGGGCATGCGCGAGCAGTTCGGCACCATGACCAAACCCTTCCACCCGGGCGGCGCAGCGCGTGCCGGCCTGATGTCGGCGCTGCTGGCCAGCCAGGGTTTCACCGCCAGCCCGAAAGCACTGGAAGCGCCGCGCGGCATGATCCAGACCATCTCCACCAAATACGCGTGGAACGAGATCACGGATGAGTTGGGCCAGCGCTTCGAGATCTCCTTCAACAGCTACAAGCCCTTCGCCTGCGGCATCGTGATCCACCCCAGCATCGACGCCTGCGCCCAGCTGCGCGCGCAGGGCGTGAAGGCCGAGGACGTGGAGCGCATCGAGCTCAAGGTGCATTCGCTGGTGCTGGAACTCACGGGCAAGAAGGAACCGGCCGACGGCCTGCAGGGCAAGTTCAGCGTCTACCACGGCTGCGCCTGCGGCCTGATCTTCGGCAAGGCCGGTGAAGACCAGTACGCCGACGACATCGTCAACCGCCCCGACATGGTGGCACTGCGCCGCAAGGTGGTGGCAACTGTCGATGACAGCATCGACGAGGCCAGCGCCGACGTGACCGCCGTGCTCAAGGACGGCCGCCGGGTGCACGTCTTCGTCAAGCACGCCATCGGCTCGCTGGAGAACCCCATGACCGACGCCATGCTGGAAGGCAAGTTCCGCGACCTGTCGGATCCGGTGATCGGCAAGGGCAAGACGGGCGAACTGATCGCCGCCTGCTGGAAGCTGGGCAGCATCGGCGACGTGCGTCAGCTCACCGCCCTGGCACGTCCCTGAAACAGCCCCCCCCCCGCGCTGCCACCTTGCTGCTCAACAGCATCTGGCAGCCAGGGAGGGAACGGTGCGGGCATCGCCCGGGAGCGAGGGCGCAGAGGCCGTCTCGTGGACGGGCAGGGTCAGCTCCATGCCCCGGTTCGGCGCCAGGCGCAGGAAGGCACCGAGTGCCGTCAGCAGCAGGGCCGCACTGACGATGATGGCCACCGGGTAATACAGATTGCCCGCCAGGTCCAGCTGGCTGTACTTGATGACCATGATCAGGCCTTCCAGCGACAGCGCCACGCAGACCGTGCCGATGAAACGCGGCAGCGTGCGCCGGAGCATGACGATCACGTCGTGCCCCTCTTCTTCCCCATACTCCTTGCTGATCACCATGGCCAGCTCAAACACCGCCATGGCAATCACACCGGCATTGACGATCTTGATGACGATCTGCGTGATGTCCTCCCCGTGCAGGAGCTGACCGACCGCCGTGCCCAGGGTGGAGAGCAGGATGGTCGCGGAAATCGCCAGGAAGAGGAAGGTGAAACCCTTGGCGAAAACCTTCTGGATGGTGACGGACAAGGCGTCGTTTTTCATGCTGCTTCCCATGGATGGTGGAGGGCTTGTTCAAGCCGGGCTGTTCCGAACGGTGGCCCTGCAAGCGTGCCCGAGACCAGCCACACGCAAGACCTAAAACCACCGGGCATCAGGAACCGGTCCGACCTTACGCATCTTTCATCTGGCATCCCGGCAAAAAGATTTTTTGTTTCCAACGTTACGGCCGCAGCGCGCCCACCGCACCGGCACGCATCCTTGATCTACATCAAATCCAGGCCGGGCCTGGTTTGACAACCCCTGGGGGCATGCTTATAAGGGAGCCTTGCTCACTGCAAGGCCGTCATGTCACTGATCGAAGCGAGCGCCGTCTCCAAAATCTACCGTTCCGGCGATGTCGAGTTCTATGCGCTGCGCGACATCTCGCTCACCATCGACACCCGGGAATTCGTCGCCTTCGTCGGCCCCTCCGGTAGCGGCAAGTCCACCCTGCTCAACCTGATCGGCTGCCTCGACCACCCCAGCAGTGGCCGCCTGACCGTGATGGGCACGGACGTGGCGGCGCTGGACCGCAAGGCGTCCGCCCACTTTCGCGGCGAGAACCTGGGTTTCGTGTTCCAGGAGTTCAACCTGGTGCCCGTGCTGTCGGCCTACGAGAACGTCGAGTACCCGCTGCTGATGGTGCGCGGCTGGGCGCCCGCCAAGCGGCATGCCCAGGTCATGAAGCTGCTGGACGCCGTGGGCATGGCCGCGCAGGCCCACAAGCGGCCCGACCAGCTCTCCGGCGGCCAGAAGCAGCGCGTCGCGGTAGCGCGCGCGCTGGTGTCGGAACCCAAGCTGGTGCTGGCCGACGAACCCACGGCCAACCTCGACCATGAAACCGCCCACAAGGTGATCGCCCTCATGAAACAGATGCGCGACGACTACGGCACCACCTTCGTCTTTTCCACCCACGACCCCAAGATCATGCAGGCCGCCGAACGCACGCTGATGCTGGAAGACGGCCGCCTGGTGAAGGAGGTGCACGCATGATCGCCGTTCTTCGCCTCTCGGCGCGCAACCTGATGCGCTACCACCGCCGCACCCTGCTGACGGCCGGCCTGATCACGCTGGGCGTGCTGGCCATGCTGCTCTTCGTCTCGGCGGCCGGCTCCTTCAAGCAGGTCATGATCGGCCAGATCACCGACAGCCTGCTGGGCCACATGGAGGTGCACCGCCGGGGCTACGTGGCCTCGGTGGACAACCTGCCGCTCAACCTCAACCTCTCGCCCCAGCTGATCAACAAGGTGAAGGCCGAGCTGGACGCCGAACCGGCCATCGCCGCCTATTCGGTGCGCCTGAAGCTGGGCGCCATGTTCAGCAACTTCAACGAAACCACCAGCATCCGCCTCAACGGCATCGACCCGGTAGCCGAGGACGCCGCCGCGCCGGGCCTGCGCACCCGCATCATCGAAGGCGGTCGCGAAGGGCCCCTGCTGGCGCCGGGCGAACTGCTGATCCCCGAACTGCTGGCGCGCGGCATGAAGGTCAAAGTCGGCGACTCGGTGGTGCTGGTGGCAACCAACCGCGAGGGTTCGGTCAACGGCAAGAACTTCAAGGTGCGCGGCGTGCTCGAACCCGTGACCGGCCCGGGCGGGCGCGACGCCTACCTGCACACGGACGACGCGCGCGAACTGCTGCGCATGGACGAGGCCGAGGCCATGGAAATCGTGGTGCGACTCAAGGACCTCGGCAAACTCGACAAGGTCATGGCCTCGCTGGGCGCCCGGCTGGGACAGCTGACCAACCCGCAGGGCCGGCCCGTGCTGGAGCTGCACGACTGGAAGGGGCTTTCGCCCTTTGCGAACATCGCCAGCATGATCGACCTCATGACCCTGTTCATCCGCGTGATGCTGGTGGCCATCGTGCTGACCAGCGTCATGAACGTGATGCTGATGGCCGTGTACGAGCGCATCCGCGAGATCGGCACGCTGGCCGCCATCGGCACGCCGCCGAGCCGCATCCTCGGCCTCTACGTGGGCGAAGGCCTGCTGCTGGGCCTGCTGGGGGCCATCGTCGGCGTGGCCCTGAGCGCGGCCGTGGTGGGCCTGCTGAACCTCTACCCCCTGCAGTTCCCCTTCGGCCGGCAGCTGATCACCCTGCACCCCACACTCTCGGCAGGCGAGATGCTCTCCGTCGCCCTGCTGGTGGTGGGCATGGCCGTCATCGCCAGCCTGCAACCGGCCTGGCGCGCCTCGCGCATGGACCCGATCCAGGCGCTGCGCCACGTTTGAAAGTCGCTCCATGAAACTGAAACATTTCCTCGCCCTGGCCTGCGCCTGCCTGCCCGCCGCCGTGCTGGCGCTGGACGGACGGGCCCTGCTCGAAAAGGTCGACCGCAACCTCGAACCCGAGGCCTACGAGATGACACGCAAGCTCATCAACGAGGAGCCCGACGGCAAGCGCAAGGAATTCATCCTCTACTCGGTCAAGAAGGGGCGTGACAAGGTGGCCGCGCTCTTCCTGGCGCCGGCCAGCGACAAGGGCCGCAGCACCCTGCGCCAGGGCGACAACATGTGGCTCTACATCCCCAACGTCGGCAAGCCGGTGCGCATCACCAGCCTGCAGTCGGTGACGGGCGGCGTCTTCAACAACGCCGACATCCTGCGCGTGGACTATTCCGAGGAATACGACGTCACCAGCGCCAGCGAAGAGGGCGCCAACTACCTGCTCGACCTCAAGGCCAAGACCGGCGCCGTGGCCTACGACCGCCTGAAGCTCACGGTGGACAAGAAGACCGTGCTGCCCACCCGCATCGAAGCCTATGCCGCCAGCGGCATGCTGGTCAAGACCCTGCACTTCAAGGACATCAAGGACTTCGGCGGCGGCATCCGCCGACCGGCCACGGTGGAAACCGACAGCCCGCTGTACAAGGGCTACAAGTCCGTCATGCTCTACGCGGCCGTGAAGAAGCGCACCGTGGCCGACGAAGTCTTCACGCTGAACTTCATGTCGCGCCTGGACGAGCTGCGCAAGTGATCCGCGGCGCCGTCACGGCCTGCCTGCTGGCCGCCGCCGTGACCGGCGCCCATGCTGCCGACTACAGCTTCAACCTCTCGGAAATCGAACCTTCCCCCTGGGAGCTGAACGGCTTCGTCGAGGCCAAGGCCGAGCACTACTCCCTGCGCCCCGACAGCGCGATGTATCCACTGAGCTTTCCCGGCGCGGGCAGCCGCAGCACGCTGGACCGCCAGAGCGCCGGCTACGAACTCGCCGGCAAATACCAGCGCGACACCCTCACGCTGTATGGGCGCCTGGCCGGCACCGCCGCCCACGACGCGCTGGAAACCCGCCACACCACCACCTGGTACGAAGCAGGCCTGCGCCTGAGCCCGACCACGGGCCTGTCCCTCGATGCCGGCAAGCAGCTGCAGCGCTGGGGCAAGGGTTATGCCTGGAACCCGGTGGGCTTCTTCGAACGCCCCAAGGACCCGAGCGACCCGACCCTGTCGCGCGAAGGGTATGTGATGGCCACCGCCGACTGGGTGCACAGCCTGCCCGGCACGCTGGCCGCCGTGGGTTTCATGCCCGTGCTGCTGCCCGTCAACAGCGCCCTGAACCGGGACTACGGCAGCCCGGACGAACTCAATGCCGGCGCCAAGCTCTACCTGCTGTGGGCCGACACCGACATCGACCTGATGTGGGCCGCCAAAGGCAGCCGTCCCGAACGCGTGGGCCTGGACTTCTCGCGCAACCTCGGCAGCCAGTGGGAAGTGCACGGCGAATGGGCGCGCACCATCAGCGCCAGCCAGCGCGTGGTCAACGCCGATGGCAGCGTGGGCACGCGCATCGGCAACGCCGACAGCTGGTTGCTGGGCGCCCGTTACCTGACCGAGAACGAGGTCACCTGGATCCTGGAGCTCTACCGCAACGGCCTGGGTTATGCGCAGGATGAACTCAGCGCCTTCTACCAGCTGGTCAGCGACGCCTACGCCCCTGGGGGCACGCTCGCCGACCAGAACCTGGCGCGCTCCCTGGCGCAATCGGCTTATGCGCGCCCCACGGCAGGCAGCCACTACGTCTACCTGCGCGTCAGCGCCAAGGACCCCTTCGACTGGCTCTACGTCACACCGGCGCTGTCCATCATCGCCAATGCGAACGACCACAGCTGGCAGGCGGCTCCCGAACTCAGCTACACCGGCTGGCAGAACGTCGAACTGCGCGCGCGTGCCATCCTGCTGCACGGTGCGGCCGGCACCGAGTTCGGCGAGAAGGCCACGGGGCGGCGCATCGAACTGCTCGCGCGGCTCTACTTCTGACAAGCCGCCACCCGGCTCACGCAGCTGGTGGAGATGCCGGGGTCAGCCCCCGAGCGCCGCGATCGAATACGCCAGGTTCTCGCGCGCCCGGCCTTCGATCTCCTCGCGGATCAGGGGGGTGCCGAAGATCGGCTCGCGCGCCAGGAATTCCCTGAGGATCTCGCGCCGCTTGCGCCGGAACAGGAATCCCGGCACCCAGCCGTACTCGGCGCGCACCTGCTCCTCGTAGTCGAGGAAACGGGGCCGGGGCGCGCCCAGGATGGACAGGTCGATATCAACCAGCAGTTGCTGGTCGCCCCCGTTGGGCAGGGCCGCATGGCAGGTGGCCATGATGTGCCCGGCGATGCGTTCGATGGCCGCGGCGCCCACCCCTGCTGCACGGAGCTCGGCCTGCGCCCACGCCGCACTGCGGGCCTCGTTGTCCTTGCCGCGCACGTCGTACACCGCGTCGTGGAACCACAGCGCCATCTCCACCTCGGCGGGATGTTCGGCCAGTGCACGGCTGCGCTCGAACAGCGCCAGACATTCGTCCAGGTGCTGCAGGGTGTGATATCTGCGCTGCGGTTCGGCCCAGGATGCAAGCAGGCGGTCCATCAGGACCTGGCCCTCACCGGCGGCCCCCAGCGCCAACCAGCAACGGGCCCAGGACGTCTGCAAGCGGCTGCTATCCGGCAGGTCCTGCATAGCCCTCATCTCCGCGCACGCTGCTGCTCGCGTTGCATGTAGAGATACAGCCCTTCCACCTTCTCGCGTGCCCAGGGGGTCTTGCGCAAAAACGTGAGGCTCGACTTGATGCTGGGGTCCACTTGAAAGCAGCGCACCGCGATGCGCTCGGCCAGGCCGGGCCAGCCGTAGTGCGCCACCAGCGCCGTGAGGATGGCCTCCAGCGTCAGGCCGTGCAGCGGGTTGCGCGGCTGGGCGGGCGGCGGCGGCATGGACACGGGCGGCCCGTCCGGCTTCAAGCCGTAGCGGCGGCGGCCTGCGCGCGCCGTTTGCTGGCCAGCGCGGCCTTGATGACGTCGCGCTCGGCCACGCCATACATGTCGGCGAAATCGCGCGCACTCTTGCCGCTGGCCTCGAAGGCTTTGTACAGCGCCTCCTCGCGGGCGATCTTCTCCGCGCTCACGTTCAGGGCCTCGTCCAGCAGCGCCATGATGGTGTCGTCCTGCGAGGGCAGCCGCGCCAGATAGTCCTGGCGGCTCAGGCCCGAGGCTTCGAAGGCGGCCGACAACTGGGCCCGCAGCTTGGGGGCCAGGTCCTCCTGCGTGCGGGCCTGGCGACGGCGGTGCAGCTCCACCAGGGTCTGGAAGACGTGCTCGGGTGCCACCTCTTCCACGGCCACGCCGTCCAGGTCGTGCCGGGCCTTGCCCGCCGCCACGCATTGCAGGTAGCGGGTGGAGCGCGCGTGCACGGCCAGCGCGGCCTTCAGGCTGTCGCGCTGGAACACTTCCGGGTGCCGCTCCAGCAGGTCCTGGAAGATGCCGCGCTTGAGCGGCAGGAAGTCGGCGCCGAAGAGACGGGGGTAGAGGCCGAAGAGCTGCTCCAGCACGGGCAGCGCCGACTGCTTGCGCGCGGCCAGGCTGCTCTTGCCTTCGGGTTTGGCCGCTGGTGCGGTTGCGTTGGCAGGCGTTTCGGCCGAAGCCGCGGTAGACAGGGAAGTGCTGGTCGTCATGGGTGTCGAATTTCGGAGAAGCCCCGATTGTCCGTCACCCGGGCCGGCCTGTCCCCTGGCCCCATTAGACTTGCGGCATGACCTGGCACGCCTCGCTGCAACTCGATTACACCCGTGATGGCCCGCGCAGCGTGGCGCACTACCTGCATGACGGCCCCTTGCGCATCCTGCAAAGCCTCTACCCCGAAGGCGGGGCCATCTGCCACAACGTGCTGGTGCACCCGCCCGGCGGCCTGGTGGGCGGCGACACGCTGGACATCAAGCTCTCCGTCGGCCCCGGCGCCCACGGCCTGGTCACCACGCCCGGCGCCACGCGCTTTTACCGCAGCAGCAGTGAAGTCGCGCGCCAGTGGGTGCATGCGCGCCTCGAAGCCGGTGCCCGCCTGGAATGGCTGCCGCTGGAGGCGCTGGCCTACAACCAGTGCCGCGCCGAGAACAAGGCCGTGTTCGAACTGGCGCCCGGCGCCGAGCTCATGGGCTGGGACGTGACCGCCCTGGGCCTGCCCATGGCGGACTTGCCTTTTGCCGAAGGCACGTTCGCGCAGCACCTGGAAGTCCCCGGCGTCTGGCTGGAGCAGGGCCGCATCGCCGCCAGCGACACCCGCCTGATGGACGGTCCGCTGGGCCTGGCCGGCCAGCGCTGCATGGGCACGCTGTTTTTCGTGGCGGGCGAACCTATCCCGCGCGAGCGGCGCGAAACCGCGCTGGAGGTGGTGCGCGAGCTGATCGCCGCGCACGACCTGCGCGCCACCGCCGGCGCCACCAGCCCCCATCCCCAGGTGCTGGTGGTGCGTGTGCTGGCCCCGCTGGTGGAGCCTGCCATGGGACTGCTCAAGAGCCTGCGCGCCGCCTGGCGCCAGCAGCTCTGGCAACTCGACGCCGTGCCGCCGCGCATCTGGGCGATGTGACTAGACCCGTCCGGCCTGCGCGAAAGCCGCACTCAGGAATTCCACCATGGCGCGCACCTTGTGCGAAAGGTGGTGCCGGCTGGGATAGACCACGCTGATATCCAGCTCCGGCCCCGCGTACTGCGGCAGGATTTCCACCAGACGGCCGGCCTTCAAATCCTCCCCCACCAGGAAGCTGGGCTGGAACACGATGCCCTGGTCTGCCAGCGCCGCGGCGCGGCAGGTGTCGCCGCTGTTGCTGCGCAGGCGCGGGTGCACGGTGATGCTGCGCGTGCCCTGGGGCCCGGTGAAGCTCCACTGTTCGCCGGTGGCCAGGTAGGTGTAGGCGATCACGTCGTGGTCGCCGAGGTCGTCCAGCGCATGGATGGGCGCCGCCTGCTGCAGGTAACGCGGCGAAGCGCACAGCACCAGGCGCGTGCCGCTGATGCGTCGTGCGATCAGCGAGGAACTGGCCAGCTGGCCGATGCGCACGGCCAGGTCGTAGCCCTCCTCGATCAGGTCCACCACCCGGTCATTCAGGTTGACCTCCAGCTCCACCCGCGGGTGGATGCGCAGGAACTCGCCCCACAGCGGCGCCATGTGGCGGATGCCAAAGGTCAGCGGCGCGGTGACCTTGAGCAAGCCCTGCGCCTGCACGGCCGTGGCGCTGACAGCGGCGTTGGCATCGTGCAGCTCGCCCAGGATCTGCACGCAGCGCTGCAGGTACTCGGCCCCGGCGTCGCTCAGCGAAACGCGGCGCGTGCTGCGCTGCATCAGCCGCACGCCCAGGCGCGCCTCCAGTTCGCTGACATGGCGCGAGACCATGGCCTTGGAAATACCCAGCCGGTCGGCCGCCTTCACGAAGCTGCCCAGCTGCGCCACCGCCACGAAGGATTCGATCTCTTTGAACTGGTCCATGCCGCTGTTTCGGGTGTTTCAGGCCCTATTGTTTCAATTTAGTAATCAATAAGTCAATCAGATCGATATTTATCAAAGCCAGCTCATCCAATACAGTGGATCCAGCGCCATACCCAGGCGCCCACAGAAAGCCCCCATGAACCAGCCCCAGGCCCTCATCCTCCAGCAGCCCAGCCCCAAGGCGGCGCAGCTCATCCTGCTCTTCCACGGCGTGGGCTCGAACGCCCAGTCCCTGGCCGGGCTGGGCCAGGCCTATGCCCAGGCCTTCCCGCAGGCCATGGTGGTGGCGGTGGACGCCCCCCATGCCAGCGAACTCGCGCCCGGTGGCTGGCAATGGTTTTCGGTGACGGGCGTGACGGAAGAGAACCGCGTGGAACGCGTGGACGCCGCCCTGCCCGCCTTTGAATTTGCCGTGCGCCACTGGCAGGAGCGTGCCGGTGTGGACACGGCCGGCACCGCCCTGGTGGGTTTCTCGCAGGGCGCCATCATGGCGCTGGCCTCGGCGCTGCGCCCCGAGCCGGTGGCCGCGCGTGTGATCGCCATCGCCGGGCGTTTTGCGCGCCTGCCCGAGGCGCCCCTGCACGAAGGCAGCACCCTGCACCTGCTGCACGGCAAGGCCGACACGGTGATGCCCTACAGCCACGCCATAGAAGGCGCCCTGCGCCTGAAGGCGCTGGGCACGGACTTCACGGCCGACGTATTGCCCTTCATCGGCCACGAACTGCACCCCGATCTGGTGGAACTGGCGGTGGAGAAACTGCAGCAGCACGTGCCGGCGCGGCTGTGGCTCAAGCCCGGTGAGGACAACCCTGCCAAGGACCCCGTATGAAGCCCCTGCCCAGCCTTTTTGTCTCGCACGGCGCCCCACTCTTCGCCGTGGACGCCGGCAGCACCGGCCCGGCCCTGCGCGCCTGGGCGCAGGCGCACGGCAAGCCCAGCGCCATCGTGGTGATGTCGCCGCACTGGATGGCGCGCACGCCCACGGTGATGAGCACACCCGCGCCGCAGACCTGGCACGACTTCGGCGGTTTCCCGCCCGAGCTCTACACCCTGCAGTACCCGGCGCCCGGCAATCCCGCGCTGGCGCAAGACGTCGTGGGCCTGCTGCAGGCCGCCGGCATCGAGGCAGGCCTGGACAATCGCCGACCCTTCGACCACGGCACCTGGGTACCGCTGCTGCACATGTACCCCGAAGCCGACGTGCCCGTGTTGCAGCTCGCCCTGCCCGCCAACTGGGGCCCGGCCCAGGTCTACGCACTGGGCCGCGCGCTGCACCCCCTGCGCGAGCGCGGCGTGCTGCTCATGGGCACGGGCAGCATGACGCACAACCTGGGCGAGTTCTTCGGCGGCCAGACCGAAGCCGCGCCCTACGTCATCGAATTCAGCCGCTGGGTGGAAAGCAGGATCGCCAGCGGCGACACGGCCGCCCTGCTGGACTACCGCCGGCAGGCCCCGCACGCCCAGCGCGCGCACCCGACGGAAGACCACTTCCTGCCGCTGTTCTTCGCGCTCGGCGCGGCGGCCGATGGCGCACGACCCGACTACCTCAGCCGCGAGGTCATGTACGGCATGCTGGCCATGGATGCGTTTGCGATGGAGGTTTAGCCCAGCAGGCGGTACAGGCCGTAGGCGGCCAGCACGCCGGCGAGCACCAGCATCAGGGTCTTGACGAGACGGGTGGGCACCAGTGCACCGATGACGCTGGCGATGAGGATGGCGGCGAAGACGTAGGTCATTTTCATGCCGCGATGTTAAAGCCTCGCCGGCCGGTTCCGCAGGCCGCCTAAGATGGCGCCATGTCGACGCCCCCGCCTCCGGAGCACCCGGGCCGCACGCCCCACGGGCGCCAGCGCCTCCTGGGCACGGTGCTGCAGTGTGCGCTTGCCGCCTGCTGCCTGCTGCTGGGCGCCTGCAGCACGCCACGGCTGGACGTCCCGCGTCCGGCATCGTCGGCCTGGCCCACGCCGGCCACCACCCCCATCGGCCAGGCCTATGCAAGCCAGCTGGCCGGGCACGAGGGCCAGTCCGGCCTGCACACCCTGTCCAGCGGCATGGACGCACTGGGTGCACGCGCGGCCCTGGCCGAGGCTGCGCAGCACACGCTGGACCTGCAGTACTACATCCTGCGCAAGGACACGACCACACAGCTGCTGATGGCCCGGGTCTTGCGCGCGGCGCAGCGCGGCGTGCGCGTGCGCCTGCTGGTCGACGACCTGGACGCCGCCGGCAAGGACCTGGACCTGGCCGCGCTCGCGGGGTTTGCCAACGTCGAGGTGCGCGTCTTCAACCCCTTCTCGAGCCGCGGCGCCTTCGGCGTGTCGCAGCTGCTCGAATTCATCGGCAACGGGCAGCGGCTGAACCGCCGCATGCACAACAAGCTCTGGGTGGCCGACAACGCGATGGCCGTGATCGGCGGGCGCAACCTCGGCGACGAATACTTCGACGCCAGCGGCCAGCTCAACTTCAGCGACCTCGACATGCTGGTGGCCGGTCCGGCGGTGGGCGAGATCTCGCGCGGCTTCGACAGCTACTGGAACAGCGAGTGGGCGGTGCCGATCCAGGCCTTCGTCGCGCAGGCACCGCCGCCCGAGGCGCTGACCCGCTTCGAGCAGGACCTGCAGGCCCGGGTGGCGGAGTTCCGTGACACCGATTACGCGCGGGCGCTGCGCGAAGGCGGCATCGGGTCCACCCTGCGTGCGGGACGCATTCCTCTCATCATGGCGCCGGCCCTGGTCTTCGCCGACCCCCCGCACAAGGTGGTCACGGGGAGCGCGGCCTCCGGCACCAACCCGGTGTTCGCCGAGCGCATCCGCCCCCTGGTGACCCAGGCCCGCCGCGAACTGATCCTCATCTCGCCCTACTTCATCCCCAGCGAGCAGGGCATGCTGGCGTTTGGACAACTGGTGCAGCGCGGCGTGCGTGTGCGTGTGCTGACCAACTCCCTGGCCTCGGCCGACGTGGTGCCGCTGGCGCATGCCGGCTACGCCCGCCACCGCGAGCGCCTGCTCGCCGCCGGGGTGGAACTCCATGAGATGCGCCCCGAGCGGTTGGAGACGGTCCGCAGCCGGCTGGGCGGGGGCTCTGCCGCCTACCTGCACACCAAGGCCATCGTGATCGACCGCCGCCATGTGGTGGTGGGCTCCATGAACCTCGACCCGCGCTCGCGGCTGTCCAACACCGAGGTCGGCCTGCTGAGCGAAAGCGCCGAACTCGGCGCCATCATCGGCCAACTGTTCGACGACGCCGTGCGCCCGGCGCGCGCCTACCGCGTCAGCCTGCTGGCGGCCGAAGAAGCAGGGCAGCCCCGGCAGCTGCAGTGGACCACCGAGGAGCAGGGTGCCCCGGTGTCCTACGCGCAGGAGCCGGGGGCCGGTTTCTGGCGCCGCCTGTTCTCGCGTCTGCTGGGCATGGTGGCGCCGCAAGACCTGCTGTAGCGCCGCGCCGCAAAACTTCGCGGGTCAGCCCTGCACCTCGAACAGCGTGCCCAGGCCGCCGGCGTGGTGCTCCAGCACATGGCAGTGGATCAGCCAGTGCCCGGGGTTGTCGGCCACGAAGGCCACTTCCACCCGGTCGCGCGGGGCCAGCAGCACCGTGTCGCGCCAGGGGCGCTCGGGCAGCGCCTCGCCGTTGCGTGACAGCACGCGGAAGTGGTGGCCGTGCAGGTGCATGGGGTGCCACCAGGCCGTGTTGTTCTCGAAGGTCAGGCGCACGCTGCGGCCCGTCGGCACGCGAAACTCGGCCGCATGGCCGGCGTGCTCGCGGTCATGGCGCAGGTGGGCCTGGCCATTGATGGTCCAGGCCGGGGCGGCTTCGCGCGCGCCATTCAGCAGGCGCAGGCGCCGCGCCTCGCGTTCGGCCGTGGACTCCTGCGGCCAGCCGTCGCGGCTCATGGCGCCGCCGCCCAGCTGCAGGGTGTGCACCAGCGCTTGCGCCAGATCCGGCTCGGGCAGGGGCTCGCGCTGCGCGGGCAAGGGCGCCGCGCGCGCGGCCGAGGGCGGGCCTTGCACCTCCAGCGTGGCCAGGCTGCGCTCGCCGCGTGCATAGCTGTCCTTCAGCTGGTAACGGCCGGCGCGTGTGGCGTCGATGATGAAGTCCGTGCGCATGCCCGGGCCCAGCAGCAGCTCGCCTTCCCAGGGCACGGCCGTCGCGGCGGGCATGCCGTCGCGCGCAATCAGCCAGGCCGGCAAGCCTTCGAGGCTGAGCGCGAAGATGCGCGCATTGGCCGCGTTGACCAGGCGCAGGCGGATGCGCTGGCCGCTCTGCAGGGCCTGCACCAGGTCCACCTGCCCGTTCACCGTGAGCTGCTGGCCCAGGCGGCCGGCGTGCGCCACGTCGTGGAAGTTGTAGAAGTTCTCTGCAATGCGGCCCTGCGCGTCGAGCCGCCAGTCGTCGAGCAGCCAGACCAGGTCCAGGTCCACCGGCGGCGGCGCGTCGTCCTCCACGATCAGCGCACCGGCCAGGCCGCGATCGACCTGCTCGGGTGTGCCCAGGTGCGGGTGGTACCAGTAGGTGCCGGCGTCGGGCAGCGCGAAGCGGTAGGGGAAACGCTCGCCCGGCGCCACCGCGGCCTGCGTGAGGCCGGGCACGCCATCCATGGCATTGGGTAATCGGATGCCGTGCCAGTGGATGGTGCTGGGGTCGGGCAGCTGGTTGTGCAACGTCAGGTCCAGCACCGTGCCGCGCTTGAAGCGCAGCACCGGGCCGGGCACCTGGCCTTCGTAGGCCCAGACCGGGAGCGCGGGCTGGCCGGCGGCGGCCAGGGTGGCGGGGGCGGCACTCAGGATGCGGGACGTGGCGGCCCTGGCAAAAAGCGGTGCCGTCAGCGCGGGGGTACAGGCCAGGGTTTGCAGCAGATCACGGCGGTTCATGATGGTTCGCTCCTGTCGATCCGCCGCAGCTTACCGCTTTGCAGTTCCGATGAAATTTCGGGATGTCTTGTGCTCGCTCTCGACCCTCAGCAGCCAATCGAGCCCGCGCCATGAACGGCCGGTATGCAGCGGTTGCAGCCCCTCGTCACGGACACTTGGCGGTCCGGCTTCGGTCACTAAGCTGCCGTTCGGAGCCAGATATGCAGACTTCAACGTAGAAGTGACCAGCGACCAACAGGAGCGCGAGAAGCGCGCGGACGTAGTCGGGCGTCCGCGTCGACTACCAAGTTAGATTGCGGCGTCTCCACAGCTACGTCCCAACTGCATAGATGGCCAAACTAAGTGCGCAGGCAAGCATGAAGCAGAACGCCCACCAGCGGCCGAAGTGGGCATCGAGCCAAAAGGAAGCGGCAATAAACACCCAAATTAGAACGAAGGCGGCCGCGGCTCCAAGGGAAACAAACCAGGCCGAGTAAAGGAGCAGACAGAGACCCGAGAATGCAAGAGCAGCTGCGATCCACCACGACTGCGCGTGCTTCTGAGCACGTAAGACATATAGCGAAAGGGCGATCGCGATCATGAGCGGACCAGCAAACCGCGCCCATCCGCTCTTCCATGGGACCATTTGTCGCGCGGTCTCGGTCAGGCCGACGCTGATGACTAGAACTTCGCCTGTGGATATAGCCGATGCCACTGCCGATCCGAAGGACCACAGCGCTGGAAGTAGAAGGACTGCCGCCAGCATCAGCACGAAGCCAGCGGAGAACCTTAGCGATGGCTGATCGGCCATTGAGCAATCTAACGTTTGACATGAGGGGCGGCCAAGGGCGACAGCCCTTGGCCGCCCCTCTCGATGGAAGGGTTAGGCCGCTTCATGTGCCGGGCTTCAGATTGGATTTGACCAGACCGAGGCCCTGCCAAAACTCTTTTGGATAGGCCAATTCTGGCTGCCCGACCCAACCGCGAGTTACGTTCAACTCATAGCCGGTGGATAGAGGCTTGTACTCGACAGAGTTGAGTGCAATTGAATCCCAATCTCCAGTGAATTTGAGATCACTCAGCTTCTGTGGATACGAGCCAGTGCGAATCTTGTGTAGCTCTACAAGAGAGATGGCTGTCTTGAAATGCTGGTCTCCAAACTTGGCATCGGCTTGCTTCTGAAAATCACAGCCTCCGAGAGCGACAAGCAGAACGACTACGCTGGCAAAGTACCGAAGTTTCATTTTGGAAGTGGCCTAACGTGAAGATGACCAGCGGCTTGCGGCTTGCCGCAAGACGTCCCCTTGACGGAGAGGTTAGGCCCCAGACTCGATGAGCGTTCAGTAGGCCTGGGACGGGGCGTGTACCGGATGAATGGCGAATGACCGCGACCAGGCGACTTACGGTTCTGCGTTGAATCAACACCTTTGCAGATCACTCTTTGCGCTCCTTCCTCTGCCCCCGATTGGCGAAAAAGGCTAGCGTGAGCCCAATAAATATGATCACGCTAAACAATGCCCAATAGACAAGGTACACATGGCTAGAGTGGACCGTGATCCACGCGAAGCCGAACTCGACGTATTCGCTGTTCCGACAATACGGATCCAAGAGACTGCCAGATAGGGCGCAAAGAATGGCTAGCCATAGCCCTACGGTAAAAGCGCCTAGAAAGGGAACCAAGAGCAGGAGGACTGCGGCCGCCCCGAGCAACATTGCGAAGAATAGTCGCGTGATCATTGAGGCCTAACGTAGAAGTGACCGGCGGACAGTAGGCTGGCGAAAACCAGCCGATAGGACGTCCGCGTCGACTACCATGTCATGTCCGCGCCGCACCGCCGCCCGCCTGGGAGTACAGCCAGTCGAAGTTACTCCAGTACATCGGGTCGGCGCCGGGCTTGGACCGATGTTCTTCCACAAATGGCTTCAGAACTTCGTAGCAATGCTTGATGCTCGGCCCCCAGTTCACAGTCACGAGTTCGGCCGGGGCCAATCCGGATTTAAGAAGTGCAGCTGCAACGTCGTAGTTCGCAGTGACGGTTGATGCAGCGCGGCGCTCGTCGGAAGACCACTCGGCCAACTCCTTCTTTGAGAGAACTTCCCGCACGCACTGCCGGGCCGCTCGCACGTCATCCGACTGCAGAAATGCAACGATCGCCAGAGCACTAGTAACGCGTGACGAATCCTGCATGGCAGAAAGCTGCTTCGCCATCACCTTGAGCTGGTGGTAATAGACGCCAAGAGTGGCGAACACCCCGACCGCAACGACCAATTGGAGCGCCAAGGTGGTCTTCTCGTAGAGTGTCATCACGCCTCCGCTGTACGGACATAACTTGATATAGGCAGCAAACCTGTCTTATGAACAATGTTCAAGTCGTCCTCCCGTGATCTGTTTTAAGTGCCTGATTTATATCAGTCTTTCCCCCAAACGCAATGCAGGCTTGCCCATGAATAGAACCGACAAACCCGGCAAACCTGTCTTATGAACACCGCCATGCCGCTTGTCCAGAAACCATTTCAGCTCAAGGACTTGTTCCAACTTCCTCGAAAACCATGGTCAATAACAGAACCCACAAAGTCGCCACCGAGCACGCTTGGTCGCACGAGTCGTCAAGGTCCGCTCCTGGCCGCCAGCAGCCATCGAAGACAATAACAGCAACACTTCATCTGGCCGTCCTGTGATCCGGTCCAGGCCCCCTACTCGACACCCAAACTCCATGTCCACCTTCCCCCCCTGCCCCCAGTGCCATTCCGAGTACACCTACGAAGACGGCGACAACTACGTCTGCCCTGAATGCGCCCATGAGTGGCCCAAGGTGGCCGCCGTCGCGGCGCCGGAGCAACGCGTGTGGAAGGATGCGCATGGCAACCCGCTGCAGGACGGCGACACGGTGACGCTGATCAAGGACCTCAAGCTCAAGGGCTCCTCCACGGTGGTGAAGGTAGGCACCAGGGTGAAGAACATCAGGCTGGTGGACGGTGACCACGACATCGACTGCAGGATCGACGGCATCGGCGCCCTGCAGCTCAAGAGCGAATTCGTCAAGAAAGCCTGAGCCCGCCCCCCGGCTCCCACAGGGTCCGCAAGCAAGCCGCGCGACCGTGTTTTCTGCACACCGGGGCGGCGCCAGGCACTGGCCGCGACGGCCCTGCCTCGTTATGATGGAATGAGCACCCCCTCGGGGCCCGACGCCACCCATCCGACCAGGGAAACACCCGCCCATGACGCTGGACCTCATCTACAGCACCGCGCTGCTGCTCGCCCTGTCGGCGCTGTACGAGTTCAACATCCGCGCCTGGGGCCAGCGCCTGTTCGCGGCCCAGGTCTGCGCCGGCCTGATCTTCGGCGCCATCTGCATCTTCGGCATGCTGCACCCGGCCAATCTGGCGCCCGGGGTCATCTTCGACGCGCGCTCGGTCATCCTGGGCGTGGCCGGCATCTTCGGCGGCCCGGTGGTTGCCGTCATCGCCGGCCTGATGGCCGGCGCCTACCGCCTGTGGCTGGGCGGCGCCGGCGCCCTGGTGGGCGCGGCCGTGGTCACCACCTCGGTGCTCTTCGGCCTGGGCATGCGTGTCGCCCTGCGCCGCGGCTGGGCCCAGCCCAGGCTGCTCGATTTCCTGATGTTCGGCGCAATGCTGCACATCGCCGCCCTGGGCTGGTTCCTGCTGCTGCCCATGCAGCACCTGCAAAAGCTGCTGGAAACGCTGGCCTTTCCCTACCTCTTCGTGCTGACCCCCAGCACGGCCCTGCTGGCCCTGCTGCTGAACGACCTGCAGGAGCAGCGGCATGCCAAGCAGGCCCTGGCACGCAGCGAAGCCATGCGCCGCGCCATCACCCGTGCCTCGCCCGACCTGCTGTTCGTGCTGGACGAAGACGGCCGTTACCTGGAGGTGGTCTCGCCCGAGGAGCACCTGCTCTACAGACCGCTGACCGAAACCCTGGGCAAGCGCATGGACGAGACCCTGCCCCCGGCCGAGGCCCGGCGTTTCCAGGATTTCCTGCTGCAGACGCTGAAGGCCGGCACGCCACAGAAGATCGAGTACGAGCTGGACACCCTGGGCGGACGCCATGTGTTCGAGGGGCGATCCCAGGCGCTGGACATCCGGGTGGATGGCAAACGCGCCGTCGTTTTCGTGGCCCGCGACATCACCGAGCGCGTGAAGGCCGAACAGGACCGGCGCGTGGCGGCGGTGGCCTTCGAGTCACGCCAGGCCATGCTGGTGAGCGATGCGGGCACCGTGATCCTGCGGGTGAACCAGGCCTTCGTGGACCTGATGGGCTACAGCCGGGAGGAAATGATCGGCCGCAAGACCAGCACCCTGCGCTCGGGCCGGCACGACGCGGCCTTCTACGAAGCCATGTGGGAGAGCGTGCGCAAGACGGGCAAGTGGGAAGGCGAGATCTGGGACCAGCGCAAGGGCGGCGACCTCGTGCCCCTGTGGACCACGATCACCGCGGTGCGCGATGCCCACGGCGCCGTGACGCACTATGTGGCGACCATGAACGACATCTCCGAGCGCAAGCTGCAGGAGGAAGAGATCCGCAGCATTGCCTTCTACGACCCGCTCACCGCCCTGCCCAACCGCCGCCTGCTGCTCGAACGCCTGCAGCGCGCCCTGACGCTGGCACGGCGCAACGGCCAGCACGGCGCCCTGCTCTTCGTGGACGTGGACAACTTCAAGCAGATCAACGACGAGCACGGCCACCATGCGGGCGACCTGCTGCTGCAGGAGATCGGCAGCCGGCTGGGCCGGGTGGTGCGCGAGTCCGACACCGTGGCCCGCATCGGTGGCGACGAGTTCGTGCTCGTGCTGGAACACCTCAACGAAGACCCCGCGCTGGCCCGCACCGAAGCCCGCCAGATCGCCGCCAAGGCCCTGCTGACCATGGCCAGGCCCTATGACCTCGAAGGCCTGGTCTACCACGCCAGCGGCAGCATCGGCATTGCCATGTTCAACCAGGCCGAAGTCGACCTGGACCTGCTCATGCGCCAGGCCGACGAGGCCATGTACCAGGCCAAGCACGCGGGCAAGAACACCGTGCACATGCACGGGGGCTGAGTGCAAGGGCGCTCAGGCGCCGACTTCCTGCGCCGTGAGCGTGTAGTCCGTGCGGTAGAGCGCGCAGCTGATGCCCCGGGCGCCCCGGGCCTCCAGCTGCGCCTGGCCCAGTTCGGTGTCCGCCAGTGACGCCAGGCTCTCCTGGTCGTAGCCCGTGACAAGCAGGGCCCAGTCCACACCGGCGTCGGCCCCGCGTATGCGTTGCTCGCTGGTCATCTGCGCCGCGAGCGCGCCTTCCAGCAGGTGCACGCTGCCCAGGCCCGGACGTGCGGGCAGCTGCGGCAGCAGGTCCCGCAGCAGCCAGTCACGCAAGGCTTTTTTCTGGTCGGCCGCGGGGGCGAAACGCAGCAGCAGGCCAACGTGTCCCATGCCCAGGCCGTGCGAGCCGATGACCGAGCACAGGCCCCGGGTCATGCCGCGGTAGTGCGGCATCATCTTCGCGGTCCAGGGGCTGGGGTGGTTCAGGCGCTGCAGATAAGCATCGGAAGACAACGTTGCAAGTTGCGCCACCTCATACAGCACGCAGTACCGGGGCTGCCCCTGCAGCGCCACCCAGCGTGTGCCCCGCAGGAAGCCCGGAATGGACAGGCGCTCGGGCAGATGCTCGTGCGTATGCCAGTCGTCGTGCTCGGAAATCGCTTCCGGGGCGATGTCGAAGGACAGCAGCATGGCGGCTTGGCCGAGCAGGGGCATACGCGTGACTCCGTGAAAAGGAAAACTCACTTCACGATGGATCAGGCATCGTTGCCCGGGGCCTGCGATTCGTATTCAATGCCCCCGATGTAAGGGACCATGTAGTTGTAGATGGCACACCCGATGGCGACCATCACGTAACCAAACACCAGATAAAAGACCGGGAACAGCACAAACATGAACATCGGCGGCCCCATGCCTTCCGGCGTCATCATGCCCGCAAACAGCATGAAGGGCAGCACGAACACCAGCGAACCGAGTGCCATGAGCACGGCAAAGACCTTGGCGTTCTGGTGCGGGGAAAACCTGGCGATTTGTTGTTTCATGGGGTGGCGCCTCCCTGCGCCTGTTTGATATCCACCGTGGACCGGTTGGGCTCGCTGCGCGACTGGAACGGAAATCGCCAGACTGCGCCTGCCGTGCGGATTCTAGGGAGGTCTGGCACCCGCGCCTATCCCCCAAAAGGGTCAGTCCAGGCTGGAGGGAAACCGGTCACTGCATGGAGTGCAGGCCGATCCGGTTGCCCTCGGTGTCGACCAGCAGGGCCATGAAACCATAGGGGCCGAGGGAGGTTTTCCCCTGCTCTAGCCGGCCGCCGTTCGGCACGGCCCGGGCCGCCTCGACGGCGCAGTCCGTGCAGCTGAAATACACCAGGGTGCTGTTGCCGCCGGCCGCGACCCCCGGCATCTTCGCCAGGGTGCCGGAGGCGCCATAGGCGTTCTGCTCCATGGGGAAGGCCCACATCTCGATGACCGAGCCAGGGTCGGGGCTCTCCAGGCGTGTCAGCGTCACGCCCAGCACGCCTTCGTAAAAAGCCTTGGCGCGTTGCATGTCATTCACGTAGATCTCGAACCAGCCGATGGGGTTACTCATGTTGGACTCCTTTGCGCTTGAGAAAAAGGGTTGTGGCCTGGATGCCGCTCAATGCAGGGATGCGCTGCCGCCACCCAGGGCCAGAGCGCGCTCCAGCAAGAGGGCGCGTTCGCGCTGGTTGTGGGTGAGCGTGGCCGCGTGTTCGAATTCGGCCTTCGCCTCGGCGGTGCGGCCCAGGCGGGCCAGCAGGTCGCCGCGCACGCTGGGCAGCCACTGATAACTCTGCAAGGCCTTGTCGGTGCGCAGGGTGTCGATGATGGCCAGGCCCGCCTCGGGGCCGTGCGCCATGGCCACGGCCACGGCACGGTTGAGTTCCACCACGGGCGAAGGCGCGGCCTGGGCCAGCGCGTCGTAGAGCGCGGCGATGCGTGGCCAGTCGGTGTCGGCCGCCAACGCGGCGCGCGCATGGCAGGCGGCGATGGCGCCCTGCAGGGCATAGGGCCCCAGGGCCAGGCCCTGCTGCGCGCTTAGCGCCTCGGCCCGCGCCAGCGCGGCCAGGCCGCGACTGATCAGCAGGTGGTCCCACTGCGTGCGGTCCTGGTCCAGCAAGAGCACGGGGCGGCCTTCCGTGTCCGTGCGTGCTTTCACGCGCGAGGCCTGCAGCTCCATCAGGGCCAGCAGGCCCTGCACCTCGGGCTCCTGCGGCGCCAGTTCACCCAGCATGCGGCCCAGGCGCAGGGCTTCGTCCACCAAAGTTGGGCGCATCCAGTCCTCGCCGGCGGTGGCGGTGTAGCCTTCGTTGAACACCAGGTAGACCACCTCCAGCACCGAGGCCAGGCGTTCGCCCAGCGCATCACCCCGCGGCAGCTCGTAAGGCACCCTCGCTTCCTGCAGGATGCGCTTGGCACGCACAATGCGCTGCGCCAGCGTGGCCTCGCTGACCAGGAAGGCGCGCGCGATCTCGTGCGTGGAGAGGCCCGCGATGAGCTTGAGGGTGAGCGCGGCGCGCATCTCGGGCTTGAGAACCGGGTGGCAGGCGGTGAAGATCAGGCGCAACAGGTCGTCGCCGATCTCGTCCTGGCGCGCGGCGTCGAGCGCGTCGACGAAGTCGGGCACCACCAGCGCCTCGCGCGCCTCCAGGTCCAGGCCGATCTGCTCCAGGGCGCTGTCCTGCACCTTGTGGCGGCGCAGCAGGTCGAGCGCGCGGTGTTTGGCGGTGGTCATGAGCCAGGCGCCGGGGTTGTCCGGCACGCCGTCACGGGGCCAGTGCTCCAGCGCCGCCACCAGCGCGTCCTGCGCGGCCTCTTCGGCCTGGCCGATGTCGCGCAACATACGCGCCACGACCGCCACGATGCGCGCGGACTCGATGCGCCAGACGGCGGCGATGGCATCGTGGGTGGCGGAATGCATGCCGTGAAATCTACGCCGTTGCCGCGGGGAAGGCGCTCATGTCCATATAGGCCAATTCCCAGATGTGGCCGTCCGGGTCCTCGAAGCCGTGCTGGTACATGAAACCGTGGTCCACCGCCGTGCGCGGCACGGTGCCGCCAGCCGCCCAGGCCTTTTTCACCTGCACGTCCACCTCTTCGCGGCTCCGGCACGAGAGGCAGATCAGTACCTCGGTGCTCTTGCGCGCGTCGGCCAGGGGCTTGTTCGTGAAGGTCTGGCAGAAGGGTTCGGTCAGCAGCATGACGTAGATATCCTCGCTGATGACCATGCAGGCGCCCTGCTCGTTGGTGAACTGCGGGTTGAAGCTGTAGCCCAGAGCGGCGAAAAAGGCCTTGGAGCGCTCCAGGTCGCGCACGGGCAGGTTGACGTAGATCTGCTGGTTCATGGTGTGTCCTCGCTCTGTTGGGGTTCAGCCGCGTTCGGCCAGGGTCTTGAGGCTGGCCAGGCCGGCCTCGAAATCGCGGCCGATCATGGCGTCCATATTGATGAAGATGCCCATGAGCTTGGCAATGAAGGGGCTGGCCCCCTGCATGGCCCAGGTGACCTCGGTTGCGGCGCCGCGCGGCTGCAGCGTGAAGGTGATGTTGTTGCTGACCTGCATGGGCGCGCTCATGTCCAGCCGCATGCCGACCTGGCCGGGCGCGCTGCTCGTGATCTCCAGGCTGCCCTCGCCCACGTCCTTGTTGCCCTTGAAGGCGTAACGCGCGCCGGGGCCGGCGGCCGGGCCGCTATAGCTACCCTGCATGGCGGGATCCTTCTTGTCGTAGGGGTTCCAGGTGTTGAACGAGCGCATGTCGTTGATCAGTGCGTGCAGCTTGTCGGGCGGCGCCTGGATCAGCAGGCTGCGCTGCAGGGTGAAGGTGTCGGGCCGGGTGGCGGCAAAAACGAGCAGGCCGGCGATGGCCAGCACGAGGACAAAAAAGGTGGTCTTGAGCATGGTGGCCCTCCTTCAGCGGCCGACGGCCGCAAAGTCTTCCATCTCGTACAGGCGGCGCACCTCGATCTCGGCGGCCATGCCCTCGCCCACGGGGTTGGGGAAACGGCGGGTCCACTCCAGCGCCTCCTCGCGCGAGCGCACCTGGATCAGGGTGTAGCCGGCGATCAGCTCCTTGCTCTCGGCGAAGGGGCCGTCGATGACCTGGCGCTTGCCGCCCTCGTAGCGGATGCGCCAGCCCTGGGAGGTGGGTGCCAGGCCCGTGGCGTCGAGCAGCACGCCGGCGCGGGCCAGCTCTTCGTGGAAGGTCTCCATCACGGCCATGAGCTCGGCCATATTGGGGGGAAACACGCCGGTCTCGGACGCCGGCGTGGCTTTGACGATGATCATGTATCGCATGTCTGCGCTCCTTCATGTGAACTGCCACCGGAAAATTCCGGCTGACAACAACACGACGAACGAGGACCGGCGAATTCGACAGACCGGGTTTAAGTAAAAACCCGGAAAACCCGGGGCCTAATCCTCGTAACAGGGCCCGACGCCGCGCACTTCCACGGTGCACCACTCGGCGGCCGGGCAGGACTGGGCGATGGCCACGGCCTCGGCCCGGGTCTTGCAATCGATCAGGAAAAAACCGCCCACCATTTCCTTGGCCTCGGCAAAGGGGCCGTCGGTGAGCTGGGCGCGGCCTTCGCGCACCTGCACACGCACGGCGCGCTCCTGCGAGGCCAGGGACTCCACGGCCAGCAGCTGGCCGCGCGCACGCAGCTCCTCGGCAAACTTCAGCATGCGGCCATAGACCTCGCGGCCCTCGGCCTCGGTGCGCGTGCGGCGCTGGCCGGTGGGCTCGACCATCAGCAACATGTAAGGCATGGAACAGGTGTCGGAGGGCGACGGTGGTTTCGGATGCGCGCCATCATAGCCCCGGCCCGTGACCGGATTCAGCCAAACAGGGCCTGCAGGTCGATGGACGAATGCCGCCCGAGCGCGGATGCATGGGCCTGCAACCAGGCCGCGGCGTGTTCCCGCCCCTGCTGCTGCAGGCGCTGCAGGAAGGGGCCGTGCGGCAGCAGCTTGCTGTCGCTGCGGCCCAGGCTTTCGATGCGGCTGGTATCGACCATGTGGAAACGCATGTCCAGCAGGCGCTGCTCCAGCCGGCCCTGACCAAAACGTTCAGCGGCGGCGAACTGTGTGGCGCTGGCGAACATACGCATCTCGCGCATGAAGTTGGCGCTGAAACCCAGTTCGGCGATGCGTGTCTCGATCTCGGCCACGGAGCCAGGTGTGCCTTCGCGACGCAACGGGTTGAGCAGCACCAGCAGCACGTCGCGCGCCTCGCATTCGTAGAACAGGGGGAACACCGCCGGGTTGGCGGTGTAGCCGCCGTCCCAGTACGCCTCGCCGTCGATCACCACGGTGCGGTGCAGTTTGGGCAGGCAGGCCGAGGCCAGCAGCACGTCCACGTCGAGCTCGCTCTCGCGGAACACGCGCAGCTTGCCGGTACTGACCTGGGTGGTGCCGACGAAAAGCTTGAAGGGGCTGTGTGCGCGCAGCCGCGCAAAGTCGATCTGCTCCACCAGCAGGTCCCGCAGGGGGTTGAGGTCGAAGGGGTTGAGCTGCATGGGCGAGAACTGCCCGGCCCAGCTGGAGAAAAGCTGGCCCGCGGGCGAGAAACCGATGGAGTCGCCCTTGCGCCGGGTCATCAGGCCCCAGGGCATCTGCTGGCCCAGCTCGGTCCAGAACTTGGCCAGGGCAACTCTTGCACCCTCGCGGCCGCCCTGCAGCCAGCCGTGCGCGAACACCACGGCATTCATGGCGCCGGCACTGCTGCCGCTCAGGCCCTCGAACTCGAAACGCGGGTCTTCCAGCAGCGTGTCCAGCACACCCCAGGTGAAGGCACCGTGGGCACCGCCGCCCTGCAGGGCCAGGTTGAGCCGGACCGGCGGGGGCGTGCGCTGGCCGGAAAGGACCCGCTTCCATGAAGCGAGCAGGCCGCGCGCCGGCGGGGTGCCGCTGTCTGCGCTCTGAGTTTCGCTGTCGTCCAAGGCAACTCCTGCTCGGGTAAGCCGCCCCAGCGTCAATGCCAGAACAAGGGTTTACCCGAATTCATCATAAGGTGAGCAGGCACTTCATGTGTGACTCCCCGCAGATCACACACGTACTTGTTACAGCCGCGCTCGTTTGCCAAGACCAGGCCATTTCCCGCGAAAAACCGAAAAAACAGCTTTATTTTTCACAATGCAATAAATTAGCTACCGTTTATCGTTTTTTTCGACAAATTCGATTAAATCGATTTACACGATTCCATCGATTTCTTATGCTTCCGGACCAGCCAACCCCGAACACTTTTTTCTTTTCAGGAACAGCCCCGTGAACACAACGCTCGCTCATCCCGCCACCACGGTCCAGCAGAACGGCCCAGGCAACACGACGTCCATCCATGAATTCCTGGCCTTCAAGCTGGGCCAGGAGGAATACGGCATCGACATCCTGCGTGTGCAGGAAATCCGTTCCTTCGAACAACCGACCCGCATGGCCAATGCGCCGGCCTTCGTGCTGGGCGTGATGAACCTGCGCGGGGTGATCGTGCCCATCATCGACATGCGCATCAAGTTCGGCATGGCAGAAGTCAAGTACGACAACTTCACCGTGGTGATCGTGCTCAACATCGGCACGCAGGTCGTGGGCATGGTGGTGGACGCCGTCTCCGACGTGATCGCGCTGACACCCGAGCAACAGCGCCCGGTCCCGGAGTTTTCCGGGGCCCTCGACAGCAACCATGTGATGGCCATCGGCTCGGTCCAGGACCGCATGCTGATCCTGCTGGACATCGAGAAGGTGATGAGCAGCGCCGACATGGGCCTGGCAACCACCAGCGTGCAATAAATCCCGAAGACATCCCCAGCGACACGACCCGCCTGCGCAGGCCCGCGCCAGGCCCCTTCCTGACACCCACCACCATGAGCAGCCTCTCCGCATCCATCCTGAGCATCTACAAATTCCTGTGGAACCCGAACACTGGACAAAACCCGGAGCAGTCCGGCATCTACCTGACCCGAAATGACCGGGGCCAGGAATGGTTGCGCTACTTCGATGCACGCCTCGACGACTGGTACATGAGCTGGGCCGAGATGCAGACGCGGGTCGCGCAGGGCTCGCACCGCATCAGCGATGCGGAAATGGCGAACGAGGTCGTGGCCTGGGCCCGCCGCACACGGACCATGCATGCCTGAGTCCCCACTGAACCCACGCAGGACAAACACATGAACAAGCTGAAAATCTCCACCCGCCTGACCCTCCTGATCGGCATCCTGTCCCTGCTGCTGGTCAGCATCGGCGGCATCGGCCTGATCGGCATCCGCAACTCGAACGCCGGGCTGCAGACCGTTTACGAAGACCGCACCATGCCCATGGGGCAGATCGCCGAAATCCAGGAAAAACTGCTGGAGAACCGGCTGGCCGTCGGCAACGCACTGCTCAACTCCACGCCCGAGGAAATCAAGCGGACCGGCGACATCCTGAACCGCAACATCACCGACATCACCCGGACCTGGGAGGCCTACATGGCCACCCGGCTGACCACCGAAGAGGCCGCGCTGGCCAAGCAGTTTGCCGCCGACCGCGCCAGGTTCGTGAACGAAGGCCTCAAGCCCTTCCTCGCCGCGCTGGAAAGCTACGAAATGGAAACCGCGCGCGGCATCAACGAGAAGAACATCCGCCCCCTGTATGCGGATGTGCGCAAAGGCATTGCCGCGCTGCTGCACCTGCAGCTCGATGAAGCGAAAAAGGAATACGGCGCCGCCCTGCAGCGTTACCAGACCATCCTGGTGGTCTCGATTTCCGCCATCGTCGCCGGCGTGCTGTTTGCCGTGCTGTTCGGCATGGCCCTGATCCGCGGCATCTCCCGCGCGCTGCAGAACGCCGTGGATGTGTCCGAAGCCGTCGCCCAGGGTGACCTGACCCGCAAGGTCGATACCAGCGGCAAGGACGAAGTCGCCAAGGTGTTACAGGCCCTGGCCGCCATGCAGAACAAGCTGGGGCAGATCGTCAGCACCGTGCGCCAGGGCTCCGAGTCCGTGGCCTCGGCCAGCACCCAGATTGCCCAGGGCAACCAGGACCTGAGCGGGCGCACCGAAAGCCAGGCCAGCGCGCTGGAAGAGACCGCCGCCTCGATGGAGGAGCTGGGCTCCACCGTCAAGCAGAACGCCGACAACGCCCGCCAGGCCAACCAGCTGGCGCAAAGCGCATCGACGGTGGCCGTGAAGGGCGGGGAAGTGGTCTCGCAGGTGGTCGACACCATGAAAGGCATCAACGACTCCAGCCGCAGGATCGCCGACATCATCAACGTGATCGACGGCATCGCCTTCCAGACCAACATCCTGGCGCTCAACGCCGCCGTGGAAGCGGCCCGTGCCGGCGAGCAGGGCCGCGGTTTCGCGGTGGTGGCCGGTGAGGTGCGCAACCTGGCCAGCCGTTCGGCCGAAGCGGCCAAGGAGATCAAGCAGCTGATCACCGACAGCGTGACCCGTGTCGAACAGGGCACGGCGCTGGTGGACCAGGCCGGCAACACCATGACCGAGGTGGTCACCTCGATCCGGCGCGTGACGGACATCATGGGCGAGATCAGTGCCGCGAGCTCCGAGCAGAGCGCCGGCGTGGCCCAGATCGGCGAGGCCGTGGTGCAGATGGACCAGGCCACGCAGCAGAACGCTGCCCTGGTGGAAGAGATGGCCGCGGCCGCCGCCAGCCTGAATGGCCAGGCGCAGGACCTGGTGCAGGCCGTCAGCGTCTTCAAGCTGGCCGGTGGTGGCAGCGGCAGCACCCGGCTCGTACCCATCGTGAGCCAGACCGCCACCCGCGCCCCCGGCTCCGACAGCAAGCCCTACGACGGCACCGAACGCCGCAGCCCCAACCGGGCAAAGAACGTGGAGCGCCTGCACCCCAGGGCCCAGACCGCCCAGGCAAGCCCTGCCCCGGCCACGCCAAAAACCGGCACCGACGACTGGGAAAGTTTCTAAAACCGCCCGGCGACCCACGCCCCCGGTTTTCCGACGGGTGACCCGACCCTCAACACTGACGTACTTTTGCTCATCATGTTCCAACTCAATTCACTTCCGATGGCCAGGCGCCTCGGCCTGCTGATAGCCAGCGCCATCGCAGGCATAGGCATCCTGGTGGCCATCTTCATCGTTTCCGAGCGGACCATGCTGATGCAGGAGCGCCAGAACGCCGTGCGCAACACGGTCGAAATCGCCCATGGACTCATCGTGCATTTCCACAAGCAGGCCAGCGATGGCAAGCTGAGCGAAGAAGCCGCCAAGGAACTGGCGCTGGCCAGCATCAAGGCCCTGCGCTACAGCGGCGCGGAATATTTCTGGGTCAACGACATGCATCCGAAGATGGTGATGCACCCGATCCGCGCCGAGCTCGACGGCAAGGACCTGAGCGAGAACAAGGACCCGACCGGCAAACACCTGTTCATCGAATTCGTCAAGACGGTAAAAGCCAGCGGCGCCGGTTTTGTCCCCTATATGTGGCCCAAGCCGGGCAGCGACAAGCCGGTGCAGAAGATCTCCTACGTCCAGGGTTTTGCGCCCTGGGGCTGGGTGGTCGGCTCCGGCGTCTACGTGGACACCGTGGAAACGGCCATCGTCCAGCGCAGCATCACCCTGGGTCTCAGTGCCCTGGTGCTGGCGGCCGTGCTGCTGGGCATCGGCCTGCTGATCACGCGCGGCATCCTGCGCCAGCTGGGCGGAGAGCCCAGCTACGCCAACATCATCACGCACCGCATGGCGCAGGGCGACATGACCGTGGACATCCGCCTCAAGAAGGGTGACGATGGCAGCCTGCTGCATGGCATCAAGACCCTGCGCGACAACATCTCCGGCATCGTGGACCAGGTGCGCAGGGGCTCGGAATCCGTGGCCACCGCCAGCAGCGAAATCGCCCAGGGCAATACCGACCTGTCGGCCCGCACCGAGAGCCAGGCCAGCGCACTGGAAGAGACCGCCGCCTCGATGGAGGAACTGGGCTCCACCGTGCGCCAGAACGCCGACAACGCCCGCCAGGCCAACCAGCTGGCCCAGAGCGCCAGCACCGTGGCCATCAAGGGTGGCGAGGTCGTGGCCCAGGTGGTGGACACCATGAAGGGCATCAATGATTCGAGCAAGAAGATTGCCGACATCATCAGCGTGATCGACGGCATCGCCTTCCAGACCAACATCCTGGCCCTGAACGCCGCGGTGGAAGCGGCCCGGGCCGGCGAGCAGGGCCGCGGCTTTGCCGTGGTGGCCAGCGAGGTGCGCAACCTGGCCGGTCGTTCGGCCGAAGCCGCCAAGGAGATCAAGACCCTCATCACCGACAGCGTGGAACGCGTGGGGCAGGGCACAGCCCTGGTGGACCAGGCCGGCAGCACCATGAATGAAGTCGTCGCCAGCATCCGCCGCGTGACCGACATCATGGGCGAGATCAGCGCGGCCAGCAGCGAGCAGAGCCAGGGTGTGGCGCAGATCGGCGAGGCGGTGACGCAGATGGACCAGGCCACGCAGCAGAATGCCGCGCTGGTGGAAGAGATGGCCGCGGCCGCCTCCAGCCTGAACAGCCAGGCGCAAGACCTGGTGCAGGCCGTCAGCGTGTTCCGCCTGGCCCAGACGGGCGATGCGGGCCATGGCGCCCCCTCACTGCTGCTGTCACATCACTGACACCGCCCTGCTCCCGCCGCGACGGATGCGACGCCGTCGCGGCGGGGCCTCACCAGATACGGATCGTTCTCTCTCATCATGCGCATCAACCTGCCGGTCACCCAACGCGAGTTCCCCTTCCCCCCCGACCAGACCCTGGTGTCCGTCACCGATCTGAAAGGGCGCATCACCTACTGCAACCAGGCCTTCATCGACATCAGCGGCTACAGCCGCGAAGAGCTGCTGGGCCAGCCGCACAACCTCGTGCGCCACCCCGACATGCCGCAGGAGGCTTTTCGCGACCTGTGGGGCACCATCGAGTCCGGCCGCCCCTGGTCCGGCCTGGTGAAGAACCGGCGCAAGAACGGCGACCACTACTGGGTGCAGGCCAATGCCACCCCCATGCGCGATGGCGACCTCATCACCGGCTACCTCTCGGTGCGCTCCCATCCGGCACGCGCCGATGTGGAGGCGGCCGAACAGCTCTATGCCCTGATGCGCGAGGAAGCGCAGCGCGACCATCTGGTGCACGTGCTGCGGCACGGCCAGCTGCTGCGTCGCAACGCCTGGGGCCGGCTGCAGCGGCTGCTGCGCCCGGGCACCGAAGGCCAATTGCTGCTCATCCAGCTGCTGGCAGGGGCCGCGGTGCTGGGGCTGGCCGCCACCGGCCTGCCGGCCCTGCTGGTCTGGGGCGGCGCGGCGCTGGTGGCTGCCACCGGCTTCTGGCTGAGCCGTGCGCTCACCATCACCCCCCTGCACGCGCTGGTGCACGAAGCCAATACCCTGGCAGCGGGCGATCTGTCGCATGAGGTGCGTACCGGCGCCACGGGCCCGGTGGGTCAGCTGCAGCAGGCCCTGCGCCAGATGTCGGTCAACCTGCGCACCGTGGTGCAGGACGTGCGCAGCGAAATCGACCGTCTCAACCACGAGGCGCTGGAGATCGCCGCCGGCAACCAGCACCTGGCCGAACGCACCGAATCGCAGGCCAGCAGCCTGGTGCAGACCGCCGCCTCGATGGAGCAGATCAGCGGCACCGTGCAGCAGAGCGCCGACTCGGCCGCCCACGGCGCGCAGATGGCGCACGAGACCTCCTCGATCGCCGGGCGCAGCAACGAAGCCGTGCGCGCCGTGGCCCAGACCATGACCGAGATCACGGCCTCCTCGCAGCGCATCGGCGCCATCATCGAGCTGGTCGAGGGCGTGGCCTTCCAGACCAACCTGCTGGCGCTCAACGCCGCGGTGGAAGCCGCGCGCGCCGGCGAAGCCGGGCGTGGTTTTGCGGTGGTGGCCGGCGAAGTGCGCCTGCTGGCCCAGCGCACCACCACGGCGGCGCGGGAGATCCGCCAGCTGATCCAGGAATCCGGCACCCGGGTGGCCCAGGGCAGCACACGCACGCGCGAGGCCATGGCCCGCGTGCAGGAGGCCATCGAAGCGGTGGCCAAGGTCAGCACGGCGCTGGACCAGATCAGCCTGGCCTCGGAAGAACAGAAGTCCGGCATCGCGCAGATCAGCGTCGCCGTAGTCCAGATGGACACGATCACGCAGCAGAACGCCGCGCTGGTGGAGCAGCTGGCCGTGGCCGCCCGAACGCTGCAGCAACAGGCCCAGGGCGTCAGCGACTCCATGCGGCTGTTCCGGCTGGTGCGCGGGGAGAAATCGCTGGCGCAGCAGGATGCGGTGACCCTGCGGCGCGAAAACCGCCTGGGGCTGAACCAGCCGGCCATCGCCATGGCCGCCTGAGGGCGCCCCATACCGATCGCATCTATAGAATCGATCAAATCGCAATCGCCCCCAGACCCTGAGCGAACTCTTGCATGAACGACGATTTCAAGAACAAGCCCTACCTGGCACCGAACGAAGTGGCCCAGTGGATGATGGTGTCGCCCGTCACGGTGCGCGGCTGGGCCCAAAAAGGCCTGCTGCAGGCCGAGGTGACGCCGGGCGGGCACCGGCGCTTCCGCCGCGAGGAAGTGGAGCGCTTTGCAAGACTGTGGAACCCGGCGGGCAACAAGGGGCCGCTGCGCGTGCTGATCGTCGACGATGACCGTGCCGTGCTGGGTTTCCTCAAGGAATTGCTCGAAGGCGGTGACTACCCGGTGCAGGTGGAGATTGCCGAGCACGGCTTCGAGGCCGGCCGCAAGGTGCACGTCTTCCAGCCCGATGTGGTGCTGCTGGACCTGATGATGCCCGGCCTGCGCGGTACCGAGGTCTGCCGGCAGATCAAGCAGATCCCCGGACATTCTGATGTGCGTGTGATCGCGATGAGCGGCTACCTCACCCCGGAGAACGAGGCCGAACTGCTGGCCGCCGGGGCGGAAGTCTGCCTGGCCAAGCCCATCGACACGACCCGGCTGCTGAAGCTGCTCGGACTCGAGGACTGAAAGGCGGGCACGGTATGCTGCCGCAGCACACCATGAAACCCGCCCTGCCCCTGCCCGACTCGCGCCAATCGCTGCTGCTGAACCAACAGCTGCTGCTGGTGGTCATCTGCACGGTGCTGGCCGCCGTGTCCATGCTGCTGCCGCTGCACACCGTGCAGCTGCCGCACCGCTACTACCTGCCCCTGCACACGGCGCTGGAATTCGTAGCGATCGCCGCCGCCTTCCTGGTGTTTGCCACGGTCTGGCACACCCGCACACGGGAGCGCTCGTCCTCGCTGCTGTTCATCGCAGTGGCGCTGTTTGCCGCCGGCTGGCTCGATTTCTTCCATGCCCTGTCCTACAAGGGCATGCCGGAGCTGATCACGCCCGCCTCGGTTGAAAAAGGCATTGCCTTCTGGCTGGCCGCACGCCTCATCGTGGCCGTGACGCTGCTGGCGGTCAGCCTGCTGCCGCGCCTGCCCGCTCCGACGAAGCGCCTGCGCCTGGGCGTACTGGCCGCCTACACTGCGCTGAACCTGCTGATCATCTGGGTGGTGCTCTTCCACGAGGCGGACCTGCCGCGCACCTATCTCGAAGGCTCGGGGCTGACGCCGCTCAAGCGCTGGCTGGAGTGGCTGATCACCGGCCTGCTGGCGCTGGCCGCCTGGCGCTACTACTGGCTGGCCCGCCGCTCGCAGGACGAGTTCCTGCCCCTGATCTTCGGTGCAGCGGCGGTCGCGGGTCTGAGCGAGCTCTTCCTGGCGAACTACGAGGTGGTCAGCGATGCGCTCAACCTGCTGGGCCATCTGTACAAGTTTGTCTGCTACGGCCTGATCTACCGCGCCATGTTCGTGGTCAGCGTGCGCCGCCCCTACCAGGAACTGGCGCAGCAGACCGCCACGCTGCAGCAGGCCAACGAGACCCTGCGCACCCAGTCGCTGGCGCTGGCGTCCATCACCTCCCCCGTGCTCGTGACCGACCTGAACGGCCGCATCAGCTGGCGCAACCGCGCCTCGATCGAGCTCACCGGAGCCTTGCCGCCGGAACAGCCGCTCTCGCTGTTTGCCGCGCCCATCACACCCGATGCGGCGCAGGCCGAGGACATGCGCCAGACGCTGCAGACGGGCCAGATCTGGCGCGGTCTCGTGCACTCAAGCGACGGGCATGGAAACCAGGTGGTGCTCAACCGTACGGCAACACCCTTGCGCAATGAAGGCGGCGAGATCATCGGTTATGTCTCGGTCGCCGCAAACATCACCGGGCAGAGCCGCGCCGAGCAGCGACAGCGCCGGGTGCTGGAAACGGCGATCGACGGCTTCTGGGTGGCCGACGACGAAGGCCGGTTGCTGGAGGTGAATGACGCCTTCGTGCGCATGTCCGGCTATTCCGCCCAGGAACTGCTCGGCAAGCGCATCCCGCAAATGGATGCCGTCGAGGACCCGGCGCTGGCAAGCCAGCGCCTGGCACATACCCGCCAGGTCGGACGGGCGCAGTTCATGACGCGACTGCGGCACAAGGACGGACACCCCCTGGCCGTCGAGATCTCCGCCACCTGGGACGCGCAGGCGAATTGCTACTACGTCTTCACGCGCGATCGTTCGGAGCGCGAACAGTCGGAGGCGGTCCAGCAGGACCTGGAGCGGCAATTGCAGCAGTCGCAGAAGGTGCAGGCCCTGGGCCAGCTGACCGGCGGCGTGGCCCATGACTTCAACAACATCCTGGCGGCCATCCTGGGCTATTCCAACCTGGCGCTGAGCCGCTTCGTGCCCGACAAGCAGGGCAAGCTGGCCAGCTACCTGCGCGAGGTGATCCTGGCCAGCGAACGGGCGCGCGACCTGATCGCCAAGATGCTCAGCTTCACCCGCAACCAGCCCAGCACCGGCACCGGCGTGATCTCGCCCGCGGCGGTGATCGAGGAAGTGGTGGCCATGCTGCGGCCCTCCATCCCCGCCAGCATCGAACTGCGCGTGCGGATCGACGCGCAGCAGAGCATCCGCATGGATCCGGGCGAACTCAACCAGGTGCTGGTGAACCTGCTGATCAATGCGCGCGACGCCATCGACGACCACGGCGTGATCGACATCAGCCTGCACCCGGTCGAGATGGACGGCCAGATCTGCGCCATCAGCCAGCAGCGCCTGAGCGGCCCCTACCTGGCGCTCGATGTCGGCGACAGCGGCAGCGGCATCGCGCCTGAGCACCTGCCCCGCCTGTTCGACCCCTTCTTCACCACCAAGGACGTGGGCAAGGGCACCGGCCTGGGCCTGTCCGTGGTGCACGGCATCCTGCGCCGCTCGGACGCGCACGTGGTGGTGGAGTCCACGCCCGGCAACGGCAGCCTGTTCCGCCTGCTCTTCCCCATCGCAACGCCCTCAGCCGATTCGCTGAGCCCGCCCGTGGAGCCGCCGCTGGTGCCGGCCGGCACCGGCCAGCGGGTCTGGGTGGTGGACGACGACGCAGCGGTGGCCCGCTACCTGGGCGAACTGCTGGTCGACTGGGGCTACCGCGCGCGCATCTTCAAGGACCCGGCCGAAGCCCTGGCCGCACTGGAGGCCGCCCCGGACCAGATCGACCTGCTGATCACGGACCAGACCATGCCCGGCATGAACGGCTTGCAGCTCGCCCTGCTGGCCCGCCACTTCAAGCCGGGACTGCCGGTGATGCTGTGCTCGGGCTTCCCCGACGCCATCCAGGCCGATGAAGCGCACCAGCAGGGCATACGGCATGTCTTCAGCAAACCCATCCCTGTGCAGGAACTCGTGCGAGCCCTGGCATATGAACTGGGACCGCAAGGCCGGGGACCGGCCGGCTGAAACGCCGGCGGTCGCTCAGATCGCCACCAGCTTGCGCACGCCGTCGGCTTCCATGCTCTTGCCCTGGCCGGCGGCGATCACGGCGCCGCGCTCCATCACCACGTACTCGTCGGCCAGCTCCTGCGCGAAGTCGTAGTACTGCTCCACCAGCAGGATGGCCATGTCGCCGCGGTCGGCCAGCATGCGGATCACGCGGCCGATGTCCTTGATGATGCTGGGCTGGATGCCCTCGGTGGGCTCGTCCAGCACCAGCAGCTTCGGGCCGGCCGCCAGCGCACGCGCAATCGCCAGCTGCTGCTGCTGCCCGCCCGACAGGTCACCGCCGCGGCGACCCAGCATCTGCTTGAGCACGGGGAACAGCTCATACAGCTCGGCGGGGATCGGCGTGCCGCCCGGCTTGCTGGCCAGGCCCATGCGCAGGTTCTCTTCCACCGTCAGGCGCGCAAAGATCTCGCGGCCCTGGGGCACGAAGCCGATGCCGGCCCGGGCGCGCTGGTAAGGCGTGTCCTTCTGGATGGCCCGGCCTTCGAACTCGATGGTGCCGCTCTTGATGGGAACCAGGCCCATGAGGGACTTGAGCAACGTGGTCTTGCCCACGCCGTTGCGGCCGAGGACCACGGTGACCTTGCCCAATTCGGCCTGGAGGCTGACGTCGCGCAGGATGTGGGAGCCGCCGTAATACTGGTTGATGTTTTTGACATTCAGCATGTCTAGCTTTCTTTTTTCTGGCTGCACCACGGCTTGGATGCATTGCCGGGATGTGCGCCCGGCTGCGCACTCACTTTCTCTTGCTTCGCCAAGAGAATGTAAGCAAAGAGAAGGCGAGCCGAAGTCAGGGCCCCTGCGGGGTACCTTGCGCTGCTCGCACCGGGCGGGGTCGGGCTAAACTCGCTGCGCTCAAACAACGCCCGCCCTGATCCGCCCGCTGCTGCGCTGCTCAGCCCTGCCACACGGCGTGGGGGTCCGAACAGCCGGGAACCCAACAGCCGAACCCCACAAGGACGCGCCATGGCGCGTCCTTGTTGTCTTGGTATCTGGTCTCCGGTCCCCCATTGCCGTGAGAGGAGGCGAGTAGCGCAGGCCAGGGCGGAAAAAGAAGTGCAGATGTCTGAGCCCGCAGGGCGAGTTTCTGCACTTCCCGCCCTGGCCGAGCAACGCAGCGTGCCCGCAGCGCAGCGGAGGGACGACGAACCCGGCTCGCCTTTCTTTTGGGTACTTTGCTTTGGCGAAGCAAAGAAAAGTACCTCGCCCGCCGGGGCGAGACCCGGCAAAGCAGCCGAGCCAAAGACACCAGAAAAGCGAAGAGAGGTGAACAAGCTCATCTCCCCAGATAAACCTCAATCACCCGCTCATCCGCCTGAACTTCTTCCAAAGTCCCCTGCGCCAACACAGACCCATCACACAACACCGTGACGATCTCCGAGATCGCCTTGATGAAACTCATGTCGTGCTCCACCACCATCAAGGAGTGCTTGCCCTTGAGCGACAAAAACAGTTCTGCCGTCCGCGCGGTTTCCTCGTCCGTCATGCCGGCCACCGGCTCGTCCAGCAGCAAGAGCTTGGGGTCCTGCATCAGCAGCATGCCGATCTCCAGCCACTGTTTCTGGCCGTGGCTCAGGAAACCGGCCTGGCGGGTCACGCTGCCGGCCAGGTGGATGGTGTGCAGCACCTCGGCCAGGCGGTCGCTCTGCGCCGAGTCCAGGCGGAAGAACATGGAGGACTTGACGCCCTTGTCGGTCTTCAGGGCGAGTTCCAGGTTCTCGAACACGCTGAGCTGTTCGAACACCGTGGGCTTCTGGAACTTGCGGCCTATGCCCAGCTGGGCAATCTCGGCCTCGCTGTGGCGCAGCAGGTCGATGGTGGAGCCGAAATAGACCGTGCCCTCGTCGGGCCGGGTCTTGCCGGTGATGATGTCCATCATCGTGGTCTTGCCCGCGCCATTGGGGCCGATGATGCAGCGCAGCTCGCCCGGCGCGATGTCCAGGCTGAGCTTGTTGATGGCCTTGAAGCCGTCGAAGCTCACGCTCACATCCTCCAGGTAGAGGATGCGGCCATGGGTGACGTCCACCTCGCCCGCCACCTTGACGCGGCCGTAACTCGCGGTCTGGCCGCCGGCGGCGGTGTTCAGGCGGGCGGCGTCCAGGGCCGCGATCCTGGCCGCATAACGCTGCGCCCCCTGTTCCAGCAGATCGGGCGTCATGTCGTTTCCTCCACGGCGGGCTTGTCCTTTTTCAGGGCCCTGAGTTTCTGCACCAGGCCCACGATGCCGTTCGGCAAAAAGAGCGTGACCACGATGAAGAGCCCGCCCAGGAAATACAGCCAGAACTCGGGAGCTGCCACGGTCAGCCAGCTCTTGGCGCCGCTGACCACGAAGGCGCCCACGATGGGGCCCACCAGCGTGCCGCGCCCGCCCACCGCCGCCCAGATGGCGATCTCGATGGAATTGGCCGGGCTCATCTCGCCCGGGTTGATGATGCCCACCTGCGGCACGTAGAGCGCGCCGGCGATGCCGCACATCACGGCCGAGAGCGTCCAGATCGCGAGCTTGTAGCCCAGCGGGTTGTAGCCCGAGAACATCACCCGGCTCTCGGCATCGCGGATGGCCTGCAGCACCCGGCCGAACTTGGCGCGCACCAGCCAGCGCGCCAGCAGGAAGAAGGCCAGCAGCGTGAGCCCCGTCAGCACGAAGAGGGCCATGCGCATGTTGTGCGTGGCAATCGGCAGGCCCAGGATGCGCTTGAAGTCGGTGAAGCCGTTGTTGCCGCCAAAACCCGTCTCGTTGCGGAAGAAGAGCAGCATGGCCGCGAAGGTCATGGCCTGGGTGATGATGGAGAAGTACACACCCTTGATGCGCGAGCGGAAGGCGAAGTAGCCGAACACGAAGGCCACCACACCGGGCACCAGCACGACCAGCAACAGGGTGGCGATGAAGCTGTCGCTCAGAGCCCAGTGCCAGGGCAGATCCTTCCAGTCCAGGAAGACCATGAAGTCGGGCAGATCACTCTTGTAGTTGCCGTCGCGGCCGATCTGGCGCATCAGGTACATGCCCATGACGTAACCGCCCAGCGCGAAGAACAGGCCGTGGCCCAGCGAGAGGATGCCGGTGTAACCCCAGATCAGGTCCATGGCCAGCGCGCAGATGGCGTAACACATGATGCGGCCCAGCAGGGCCACGGCGTAGTCGCTCAGGTGGAACATGCTGCCCTCGGGCACCAGCAGGTTGAGCACGGGCGCCAGCGCGCAGACGGCCAGCAGCGCGACCAGGAAGGCGCTCCAGCCCTTGCGGGTGAGCAGGGGCGCGGTGGCGGGGAGTTGAACTTGGCTCATGGTCAGGCTTCCGCGCTCCGGCCTTTCATCGCGAAGATCCCCTGCGGACGTTTCTGGATGAAGATGATGATGAACACCAGCACGGTGATCTTGGCCAGCACGGCACCCGTCCAGCCTTCGAGGAATTTGTTGAGCACGCCCAGGCCCAGCGCGGCGTACACGGTGCCGGCCAGCTGGCCTACGCCGCCCAGCACCACGACCATGAAGGAGTCGACGATGTAGTTCTGCCCCAGGTCCGGCCCCACATTGCCCACCTGGCTCAGGGCACAGCCGGCCAGGCCGGCGATGCCCGAGCCCAGGGAGAAGGCATAGGTGTCGATGCGCGCCGTGTTCACACCCATGCAGGAGGCAATGGGACGGTTCTGCGTGACGCCACGCACGAACAGGCCCAGGCGCGTGCGCCCGATCAGCAGGGCCATGCCGGCCAGCACGGCCAGCGCAAAGGCGATGATGACCAGGCGGTTGTAGGGCAGCGTGAGGTTGGACAGCAGCTGCCAGCCCCCGCTCATCCAGGCCGGGTTTTCCACCGCCACGTTCTGCGCGCCGAACAGCGTACGCACCCCCTGCATCAGCACCAGGCTGATGCCCCAGGTGGCCAAGAGCGTCTCCAGCGGACGGCCGTAGAGGAAACGGATCACGCTGCGCTCCAGCACCGCGCCCACACCGGCCGAGACCGCGAAGGCCACCGGCACCGCCGCCACCAGGTACCAGTCGAAGGCGCCCGGCAGGTATTTCTGGAACACGCCCTGCACGACCCAGGTGGCGTAGGCGCCGATCATGATGAGCTCGCCGTGCGCCATATTGATCACGCCCATCAGCCCGTAGGTGATGGCCAGGCCCAGCGCGGCCAGCAGCAGGATGCTGCCCAGGCTCAAGCCCGTGAACATGGCGCCCAGGCGTTCGCCCCAACGCAGGCTGTCGTCGATCTGGCGGATGGCGGACTGCAGTTGCGCCTTGACCTCGGCATCGGCCTCCACCGAGAGCCGCTCGTTGAGCAGCAGCTTGGTGTCGGGCGTGCGGCTCTGCGCCAGCGCACCGGCGGCGCTCAGGCGCTGCGACTTGTCCTCGCTGGCCAGCAGCACGGCCGCGCGCGCCAGCGCCAGCACCGCGCGCACGCCTTCGTCCTGCTCACCGGCCAGGGCCTTGTCCAGCAGCGGCAGGCGCCCGGCATCGGGTTCCTTGAGCATGGCGCGGGCGGCGTCCCCACGCAGCTTGACATCGGGGCTGAACAGCTTGAGCACCGCCAGCGCGGTGTCGATCTCGCCGCGCATGCGGTTGTTGTTGATGACGTCTTCGGCGTCGTCAGGCAGGGCCACAGCCTCGCCCGTGGCCGGGTCCGTGGCCTTGTCGTCGCGCACGATGTAGACCTTGCCGCCGGCCACCTTGACGGCGTCATCGGCCAGGGCCTGCAGCAGCGCGGCCTTGCGTTCGTCGGGGTTCAGCACGGCCTGCTGCAGGGCCGTGATACGACCATCGGTCTCGCCGATGACGATGGCCTGCGCCTCTGCGGGCGTCAGGGCCTGGGCGGGGGCCGCGCACAGCAGCGCGGCGAGTGACAGCAATAAATATCTGGACATTGAAAGAACCTGTAGGGTGGGCACGGGGGGCCGCGCCCACGCTGCAAATCCCGTCTCCGGGAAGGGATGCCCGCCGTAGCGGGCATCCTTCAGGCGAAGCGCTTACTTTTTCTCGGGCTCGTCCTTCTTCTTGTCATTGCCTTCGATGTACGGAGACCAGGGCTTGGCCTTGACCGGGCCCGGGGTCTTCCACACCACGTTGAACTGGCCGTCGGCCTTGATCTCGCCGATGAACACGCTCTTGTGCAGGTGGTGGTTCTTCTCGTCCATCTTGCTCACGATGCCCGAGGGTGCCTTGAAGGTCTGGCCGGCCATGGCCTTGATCACGGCGTCCACATCGGTGGTCTTGGCCTTCTCGACGGCCTGCTTCCACATATAGATGCCGATGTAGGTGGCTTCCATCGGGTCGTTGGTCAGCGGCTTGTCCTTGTGGCCGGCGATGTTCTTGGCCTTGGCGTAAGCGGCCCACTTCTTGGTGAAGGCGTCGTTGTCCTTGTTCTTGATGGACATGAAGTAGTTCCAGGCAGCCAGGTGGCCCACCAGCGGCTTGGTGTCCACACCACGCAGCTCTTCCTCACCCACGGAGAAGGCGACGACCGGCACGTCTTTGGCCTTCAGGCCGGCGTTGCCCAGTTCCTTGTAGAAGGGCACGTTGGAGTCGCCGTTGATGGTGGACACCACCGCGGTCTTGCCGCCGGCCGAGAACTTCTTGATGTCGGCCACGATGGTCTGGTAATCGCTGTGGCCGAAGGGGGTGTACTTCTCGTCGATGTCGCTGTCCTTCACGCCCTTAGCTTTCAGGTAGGCGCGCAGGATCTTGTTGGTGGTGCGGGGGTAGACGTAGTCGGTACCCAGCAGCACCCAGCGCTTGGCGCCGCCGCCGTCCTTGCTCATCAGGTAGTCCACGGCGGGGATGGCCTGCTGGTTGGGCGCGGCACCGGTGTAGAACACGTTCTTGGACAGCTCCTCACCCTCGTACTGCACGGGGTAGAACAGCAGGCCGTTCATTTCTTCCACGACCGGCAGCACCGACTTGCGCGAGACGGAGGTCCAGCAGCCGAAGATCACCGAGACCTTGTCCTGGCCCAGCAGCTGTTTGGTCTTCTCGGCGAACAGCGGCCAGTTGGAGGCCGGGTCCACCACCACGGGTTCGAGCTTCTTGCCCAGCACACCGCCCTTGGCGTTGATCTCTTCGATGGCCATGAGCACGGTGTCTTTCAGAACCGTCTCGGAAATGGCCATGGTGCCCGACAGGCTGTGCAGCACGCCCACCTTGATGGTGTCGGCAGCGTGGGCGGCCATGGAGGCCAGGCCCAGGGTAGAGACAGCGGTGGCAGCAGCCAGCGCCTTGAGGGTAAATCGACGTTGCATGTGGGTGACTCCAGGTGGTTGAACAAGATCCCGCTCGCCGCGCCTGGCCGGGGAAACGGCAAGGGGGCGGCGATGGAGTCACTTTAGGGAGGGGAGGCGGAAGCGGGAATACGCCGGACGGCGTACGCGGCGGCCCCGGGCGGCCAGGGCCGGCATCCATTGAGTTGGCGCTGCGCCTCCGCTACGATGCGACCATGAAGAAGTCGAAAAACGGCAAGAACGGCAAATCCGACAAGCTCGGCAAGGACGACTACTACGAGCAGCTCGCGGCGCTGCAGCTGGAGTTGAACGACGTGGCCCGCTGGCTGCAGCACACCGGCAAGCGCCTGGTCGTGGTGATCGAGGGCCGCGACACGGCCGGCAAGGGCGGCGTGATTGCCGCAATCTCCGACACCCTGAGCCCGCGCCAGTGCCACACGGTGGCGCTGTCCAAGCCGAGCGAGCGAGAGAAGACGCAATGGTATTTCCAGCGTTACGTGCCGCACCTGCCGGCGGCCGGCGAGATCGTGCTGTTTGACCGCAGCTGGTACAACCGCGCTGGTGTCGAGCGCGTGATGAATTTCTGCACCGAGGCCGAGACCGAGGCCTTCCTGAAGCAGGCCCCCGTGTTCGAGCGCATGCTGGTCGACGACGGCATCCTGCTCTTCAAGTACTGGCTCACGGTGGACCAGGAGCAGCAGGAGGAGCGTTTCGCCGAGCGCGTGGCCGACCCGCTCAAGCGCTGGAAACTCAGCCCCATCGACGTGCAGGCTCGCACCAAATACGCCGAATACGGCAAGGCGCGCGACGCCATGCTCAAAGCCACGCACAGCAAGCAGACGCCCTGGGTGCTGGTGGACTTCAACGACCAGCGGCGCGGCCGGCTCACGCTGATCCACCACCTGCTCGACCACATCCCGGAGCGCAAGGTGCCCCAGTCCCTGGTCAAGTTCCCGCCCCTGGGCCACAAGCCCCTGCGCGAGACCTTCGGCACGCCGCTCAAGCCCATCGCGGCGGCGGACTGAGCGCTGCTGTGGTCCGCGCATGACACCCGGTCCACCCGCGGGGAACTGAGCCCATGAAACGCCCCGACACCCCCCACCCCGCCGGGGAAATCGAACTCAAGCTGGCCCTGCCGGCCCCGGACCCCGCCGCCCTGGCCCAGCGGCTGGCACGCCTGCCGCTACTGGCGCGGCGCCAGGCCAGCACACAGCGCCTGCACAACATCTACTACGACACGCCCGCGCAGGCCCTGCGCCAGCAACGGGTGGCGCTGCGCCTGCGCCGCGTCGGCAGCGAGAAGCGGCCGCGCTGGCTGCAGACGCTCAAGACCGGCGGCCAGGAAGATTCGGCCCTGAGCCAGCGCGGCGAATGGGAAGTGCCCGTGCCCGGCGCCGCCCTGCAGCGCCGCGCCCTCAAAGAGACCCCCTGGTCCCGCCTCGACCCGGACGGCGCGATCTTCCGCGCGCTGGAGCCCTGCTTCGTCACCACCTTCCAGCGCACCCTCTGGACCGTGCGCCGGCGCAATGGCAGCGTGGTCGAGGTGGCGCTGGACATCGGCCACATCGAGGCCGGCGATCAGCGCAGCCCCATCTGCGAGCTGGAGCTGGAACTGCTGGCCGGCCCGCCCCAGGCCCTGTTCGACCTTGCGCAACTCATCGCACGCGACATCGCCGTGCTGCCGGCGAGCCAGAGCAAGGCCCAGCGCGGCTACGCCCTGGCCCAGGGTGTCATCGACATGCCGCAACGCGCCCAGCCGCCCGCGCTGGGCGCCAAGCTGTCGGTGGCGCAGGCCGCCCAGCGGGTGCTGCGCGAAAGCTTCAGCCAGTTCACGGCCAATCTGTCGGCCCTGCGCCATTCGGACGATGCGGAAGTGGTGCACCAGGCGCGCGTGGGCTGGCGGCGTTTTCGCAGCGCTTGCCGGCTGTTCCGCACCGCCCTGCCCGCCGAAACGCCGCCGCCGTCCCGGCTGCCGCTGCAAACCCTGCTGACCTTTCTGGGTGAACTGCGGGATCTGGACGTTGCCCGCATCGACACGCTGCCGCCACTGGCCGCCGCCTACGCGGCCGGCGACCCGCAGCGCGCCGAGGCATGGCAGGCGCTGGAGGCGTCCCTGCTGCAGGCCACCACGCTGGCGCGCAAGGCGGTGCGCTTCGCGCTCCAGGCCCCGGCCGTCGGCGCCTGCCTGCTGGCCACCACACAGTGGATCGAAGGCCTGTCGGCCCTGCCGCCCGCAGGCAGCGCAGACGCCGCTCCCCCCGAGCCGCTGACCCGCTGGGCCCGGCAACGCCTGGTGCATCTGCACCGGCAGCTCAAGCGCGCGCTGAAGCAGGCGCCCAGCCCCACGCAGCAGCACCGCGTGCGCATCCTCGCCAAACGGCAACGTTATGCCATCGAGTCCCTGCGCCCCCTGCTGCCCAGACAGCGCACGGAGCGTTGGTACGAACAGGCGACCAGCCTGCAGACCACCCTGGGCGCGACCCGCGACCTCATGCTGGCCAGCACACTGGCCACCACGCTGGAAGCCAACCGCGGGCTTGCGGAATTTCTGCGGGGGGTGGCGGTGGGGAGAGAGGCGCCGGGCCGGCAGTGCTAAGGCCAGCCCGCACGCGCTGCGTCGCTGCCGGATGGGCGAGGCAGCCCGACTTGGCTTGCACGTCGAGCGTGGAACGCTGGCCGGCTCCGGGCGCTGCGATGGAGGCACTTCAGGAATGGGAGGGGGAAGCGGGAATGCGCCGGACGGCGTACGGAGCTCTACGGGAACGAGGAACGGGAGCAGTGGCAGCCGATGATGCCTAGATATGGCGCCAACACGCCACGGAATCTCATTGAATCTTTGAAGACTCAACAATCTCGGTAAGCCACTCAGATGGGCGGATCATCCCCTTCTGGAGATATAGGCTTACAGTCTCTCGCGCTTCCCTAACACCGACAGGGCCTTGCTCCACCAAGCTGACGAGTAGTTTCTTTATAGCTTCCTCAGGGTAGTCCTCGGCCGCCCCTTGCAGCATCGTTCGCCATATCTCGTTTGCTTCAAAAGGCTGCCTTTCACTGATTCGTGCCAAGTTCACCAGCAAGTCATATGAGTTATGAGCTTCGCCAGCATAAGGCGCGATAGCAGCAAGCAGCTTCTTTCGCTCTTCATCGAGATGATCCACGAACCCCGCCCAGTGACAAAGGTGGGAAGCCAACTTTCGATCCTCTTTCCTCGAAAAATTCATCTTTCCAAGGACTAGTGGCCAGAGTGCATAGACTTTCTTCCTCGTCTTTCCATCATCTTCTTTGCGAAGCGTCCAAGTAAACCAGATCAGGTGCTGCAACTCATCGAAGACTGCTCGATTCAACACAGCACGCATGAGGCCATTCTCGTCATCTAGAGACTCATAATCATTTACATAAGCAACCACGATGTGCTGTAAGAACCTCTCCTCGACTCGATCTTTGATGATCTTGTCGTCTAGAACTCGCAAGATATCACCGTGTACTTTTAGAAAACTGTATATCTCCTGATAAACCGTACTCACATAAGAGTAGCCCTGAATTGCGCAGGACCATCTCATATAGTCCGCTTGGTCGAAGATTCGCGACAAGTTTCCAATAACCCACTCATTCGACATGTACAGAAAGTTGGGCAAGTAGTTCGTGACCAGAACTGCAAACTCGTAGACACCTTTCTTCGAGCGCTCTAGCTCTGCATCAAAGTAACAACGGTATCTTTCCCACGCTTCGCTGTGATCACGGGTATTCAACCGGTCCTGTAAACGACAAGCCCTAAGCGCCAAATTAATTAGCGCTTCGATTGTTTGACCACGTGGACTGTTGATGGCTACAGACACTGCATCACTATCAGCGTCGATGATCTCCCCCTCCTCCCTTTCAAGAATGAGTCTTAGCAGAGCTTCTACATCGGTGTGATATTTCTCAGGAAAAGCGTGATCATCCGACTTCGCTCCTGCTTCGAGCAAACGTGCGATTGAACCCACAACCCAGTATCGATTGGCCACAAACTCCTTGCGTCTTTCGGCGTTTCCAGATTGCCAGAATAGATCCTGCTTCAAAATCGCCGCGATGTACTCTAAAAGGCTCTTCCAAAGCCCGTCCCATGGCAAGCCGGCCTTCTCACTCCACAATTCACGATATGCCTCGATGATGGAATATACGTATGCCAAATCGAGTTCTTTGAAACTGTCCAGCTGATCACAGTATTTCAGGGGTGCGCTCTTGAACGTCTGCTTCACCGCTTTAGACAGTCCTTCAATCCCCGGCTCTTGCCATCCACCTCCACTACGGTACTCACGCAGTGTCTTCGCCAGTTCATCCGGAGAAAGAGAACCAAGTTCCTCTGCGGAATACGGCGACTTCTGATCAACCCGCCCTGCTGACGAATAGCTAGAGAAGTCAGGATGATCTGGCTCAACACCAGCAACTCGGACAGCCTCTTGGTACCGAGCGGCTTCCTCCGCTCCAAGATCCTTAATTGCAGCAAGCCAAGTCGACCTCTCATAGGCCGAGGCGACCTCCAGTACTGCGCCGTTGTCATCTAGGCGGACTTTCTTGGCAATTTCTGTCAACACACGCTGCTTCTGTGCTGCGTCAAACTCCCCATAGTTTCGACTTAGAAAGTGCCAAATTTCGTGACGGAAATTGGCCTGTAGAAACCCCCCGTTAATCAGATCCCCAGCGAGGGACAAACACTGTCGGTAGTTCCTGTCAATACAGTAAATGGCCACTCTGACGAGAGTCTGATACGGTTTCTCAAGCAAAGATCGAGCGTAGTCGCATGCTTCTGCAGCATTGGCATCCATGTAACCGCAGAGTGCGTCTCTGTAGGCCTCAAGAAGGACATTCTCTGCGCGATCTCGGTAAGCATTTTGTTCGTGCTCTTCGATGGCCGGCTGCCAGACAGCGGACCATGTGTCATTGCCTAACTCCTGCAACAACCGTGTGAGTTTTAGCTCAAAGGCTAGAACAGCAACCGCGCCAAGCCGACGACCAGCCAGATCAGAAATTTTCTTGGCGATCTTCTCAGCTCGGTAATGGTCGAATCTGAGCTGCGCCCTCTTCTTCGATCTTCCCGCCACCTCTTCGATGGAGTAATCGATCTCGAACAGCACGTCCAGCAACCTTTGGGCGAGTTCTAGGGCGTGGCTATCCGCATTCTCCAAAAGCTTAGGAAACCACTTCGTAGCAACAATTTCCGAAACAAGACCACGGTCATACTTATCTTCCATCCAGTAGTTAACCGCTTCGAGATGCTCTAGTGTTACGAACTCCACTGGGATCTGTGAAATCACTTCAGCAAAGCTCCACCACACACGATAGTTGCTAAAGCCATTCGCTTTTGCATATGCTGTGGCATCAGCGATGATCGCCAAGAAACGTGGTGCATATACAGCCGCAGACTGATCCGTCACTTCCGCAACCGTGCTGACCAAATAGTTCACAGCCTCCCAGTAGGGAATATTGACGTAACCCTCCTCCTTGGCCGGAACCGGAGCGGGAATGTTGCCTGCCGCGAAGTACCCGGCGTCATACAGCTCATCAAACCATTTGAGGCCTTTGACTCTTCTGAAGAATAGAGTTCTAAGTTCCGGTTTTGCCTTTATCCGCTCCAGAAGATCTTTCTCTTTGACGGAAAGCTCATCCATGGCGCAGCACCTCGTCCATGAACTCGACATCAGCCACTAATGGTGGCTCACGAATCTCAATCTGGGCAGCCCACGACTCAATGGTGGATACCAAACCGTAGTAGTCTTCGTGATCTCGGATAAATCCAAGGAGGTGTACACCAAAGGACCTTTCGTAGTAGTTGTGCAGCTTGTCATATAGAGGTTGTTGACTGCGAAAGAACCCTTGAATGGAAAAACGTCGGCGGTCCTTCGTGTCTTTGCTCCGACCGCGGCGCAGAATGTGCTCAAGAATTTCCGCCTCTTCTAGACCGTAGCCAAGGAAGACCACTGTCTTTTTCTCGAACATCTCGCCCAGGAACTCTTGGACATTTCCGTGGTCGTAGTGCTCAAGATACTCTTTTGTGGTGACTATCATCGTCTCTGGCTTGCTAATGCACCCATGGAGATGAACAACTGTTCCAGCTTCATTTAACAGCTTTGCATAGAACTTATCGCGCTCTGCGACCCGATTCGTTGGGGCCGGCGTTTCCGATCCGTCCGACTTTCTCAAATATCGAGGCGCCAGGAGTTCGTCGTAGTTCGTGGTTACACACGAACAGCCAATGTCGTTAATGGCTTTATAGATGCTGTTACCCTCCGTCTTGCCAGATAGATGCTTGCCTATATCTAGAGGGATTTCACTCTGCTCCGAAATTAGCTTTGCAATAGAAAGCTGTCGTTTCGGATCCAGGGATTGAAGTTGCTCGATTTCCGAGTAGTTGAGTAAGGACTCTTTTCTTAGATCGTCAAGCACGCATTTCGCCAGGCCTTGCCAAGATGGCAGTTCAAGTAGTCGCGAGACTCCTGCACCTACAAAGAGGACCAAGTTCCCATCTAGACCTGCTTGGATAACCTCCTCTGGAGGTGGAATGATCTCCCGGAGATCTGGAACCTTGCCTATCTTCTTCATCGTGATCCCCTGATGCGCGCCAGCCTAGATAGGCACGACTCACCTTTTACTCAACGGATGGTCTTACTTGGTCGCCTTTGCAGGCCATTCAATGATAGCGCTGTGGCCTATGATGAACATGTGATGGGTCAGCAAGGCGGGGGAAACATGCAGGAGCGACTGATTCCTGACCGCGATCCGTCACGACGGGCCACCTCCCATCGGTGACAATCCCCCCCAAAAACTCCTAGGACAGCAATGATCGAAGGCCTCATAACCGGCACCCTGGTGGGCCTGGCGGAACAGCGCCAGGGCAAGAACGACACATCGTTCGTGCTCGCCAAGGTAAAGGCCACGCCCGGTGAAGGCGAGAGCCTGATCGTCAACGTGATTACCTTCGCTGCCGAGGCCTGCGCGGCCCTGCTGGCGCTGGACGAGGGTGACACACTGGCCCTGTCTGGCGCGCTGACGCCCAAGGTCTGGACCGACAAGCAGGGCAACACCCGGCCCGCGCTGGACATGGTGGCCAGCCAGGTGCTGACGGTCTACCATGTGGACCGCAAGCGCGCCAACTTGGGCGGCGCATCGAACCCGACGGAAACCCCATGAAGCCCCGCAACGCGTCATCCCCACCCCCGGCTGGCTGCGCCCGGTGATCCGCTGGGCCACGCGCGTTTCCATGAACGCACCGGCCTGGGTGCCGGGCTGGCTGAAGAATGCGCCGCTGAAGCTAAGCTCGCTCCTGCTGCGCGCCTACGTGGCGATCGTGCGTTAGCACCCGGCGCCGGCGAGGCGTGAAACGGAACTGGACACCTCACCGGCAAGGTCCTAGCATTGCCGGATTCACCGGAGAAACGAAATGCGCAGATTGCAAGTCTTGCTGTTGACCCTGGCCGTGTTCAGCCTCTCGGGCTGCGGCTACAACACCTTCCAGACTACCGACGAGCAGATCAAGGCCAGCTGGGCCGAGGTGCTGAACCAGTACCAGCGGCGGGCCGACCTGATTCCCAACATCGTCAACACCGTCAAGGGCGAGGCCAACTTCGAGCAGGAAACGCTGACCCGGGTCGTGGAGGCCCGCGCCCGGGCCACCAGCATCCAGGCCACGCCGGAGCTGGTCAACAACCCCGAGGCCTTCCAGAAGTTCCAGGCCGCACAGAACTCACTCTCCGGCGCGCTGAGCCGCCTGCTGGTGGTCAGCGAAAACTACCCGCAGCTCAAGGCCAACCAGGGCTTCCAGGAGCTGCGCGCCCAGCTGGAGGGCACCGAGAACCGCATCACGGTGGCCCGCAACCGCTACATCAAGGCCGTGCAGGAGTACAACGTGGCGGTGCGCAGCTTCCCCACCAATCTGACGGCCATGGTCTTCGGCTATTCGATCAAGCCCAGCTTCACGGTCGCTGATGAAAAAGAACTGGCCACCCCGCCGAAGGTGGATTTTGGTGGCCCGGCCAAGCAGCCCGAGGCCGCACGTTGAACCCTGCCGCCCCAGGCATCCGAGCGCTGCGGCGCTGGGCCGGGACGCTGGCCGCCCTGCTGTGGCTCGTGGCCTTCCCCTGGGGGATGGCGCACGCGGCCGATGAGCTGGTCCCCGTTCCCCCGCTGCAGGCCCTGGTGACCGACCTCACCGCGACCCTGACGCCCGAGCAGCGGGCGGGCCTGGAGAGCCGGCTGCGGGCCTTCGACGAGCGCAAGGGCAGCCAGCTGGCGGTGCTGATCGTGCCCACCACCCGGCCCGAGGCCATCGAGCCCTACGCGATCCGCGTCGTCGAGCAGTGGAAGCTCGGGCGCAGATCAGTGGACGACGGGGTGCTCCTGCTCGTGGCCAAGAATGACCGCAGCGTGCGCATCGAGGTGGGTTACGGCCTGGAAGGCGTGCTGAGCGACGCCATCACCCATCGCATCATCAACGACGTGATCGTGCCCCGCTTCAAGCAGGGCGACTTTTATGGCGGCATCGACGCCAGCGTCTCGCAGATGATCAAGCTGATGGACGGTGAAGCGCTGCCGGCGCCAGCCCGGCGCGCGGGCGATGCGTCCTTCGATCTCGGCGGCATGGCCCCGCTGCTGCTGATGATCGCCGTGGTGGCAGGCGGGGTCTTGCGCGCCATGCTGGGGCGCCTGCCGGGTGCTGCCGTGGCGGCGGGCCTCCTGGGGCTGATCGTCTGGTACCTGTCCGGTGTCATCTTCATTGCGCTGATCGGCGCCGTGATCGGCTTCGTCGTCACCCTGCTGGGTGGGAGCTCCCTGCTGCGCGGCGGCATAGGCGGCGGCAGTCATCGCGGGGGTGGCTTTGGCGGCGGCTTCGGCGGCGGTGGTTTCAGGGGCGGCGGGGGTGGCGGTTTCGGCGGGGGCGGCTCCTCGGGGCGGTGGTAAGCATGAACCTGCAACGCTGGACCCGACACCTGCTGACTTCCGACTGGAGCGTGCGGCGCGCCTTCCCGCGCGCGACGATGACGGCCATTGCCGAGGCGATCCGTGTCGCGGAAAGCGGGCACGGCGGCGAGATCCGCTTTGCGGTGGAGGCCTCGCTGGAACCCGGGGCCCTGCTGCGCGGCACGAGCCCGCGCGAACGCGCCATCGACGTGTTTTCCGAGCTGCGGGTCTGGGACACGCAGCACAACAACGGCGTGCTTATCTATGTGCTGCTGGCGGACCACGCGGTGGAGATCGTTGCCGACCGCGGCATCCACGCGCACGAGGGCACGGAAACCTGGAGCGCCATCTGCCGGCAGATGGATACGGCCTTCGGGCAGGCCGATTACCGCTCGGGCGCGCTGCTGGGCGTTGCAGCGGTGGCGCAGGCCTTGAAGAAACACTTCCCCTACCGCGGCGGGCACCCGAATGAATTGCCGGACGAACCGGCCGTGCTGTCCTGAGATGTCAGCCCGGCCGACCGCGCGCCATACGGCCGATGGCGTAACCCGCGCTGCGATCGGCGCCTGAGCCCTCAGGCGGCGCGGCGCGCCAGGTGCACCTGGTGCAGGGTGATCTTGCGCACCTCGGCCTGGCTGGTCTGGATGTGAGCGCGCAGCAGCATCACGGCCGGGTCGCTGCGCTTGCGCTGGATGGCGCGCAGGATCTTGGCGTGTTCCTCGTAGGTCGCGTCGATGCGGGCCTGCTTGGTGAAGTCGAGCCGGCGGATGATGCGGATGCGTTCGGTCACGTCGCGGTGCACACGGGTCATCTCGGCATTGCCGGCGGCGGCCACCAGGGTGCAGTGGAAGTCTTCGTCCCACTGCGCCACCTGGCGGATGTCGGCGCTGCGCTCGGCGGCAGGCACCAGCCAGATCGCCGCGAGCTGCGCGAGCAGTTCGCGGTCTATCCTGGCGTCGTCGGCGCACAGGCGCTGCACGGCCGTGGTCTCCAGCACCATGCGCAGGTCGTAGAGCTGCTCGAACTGCTCGAAGTCGAAGGGCAGCACACGCCAGCCATTGCGGAACAGCACTTCGACGTAGCCTTCCTGCTGCAGGCGGAACAGGGCCTGGCGCACCGGCGTGCGCGACACACCCAGGCGCTCGCTGAGTTCGTTCTCGGTGAAGCGGTCGCCCGGCACGAGCTTGAAGTCGGCCACATCGCGCTTGAGCTGCTCGTAGACCATCTCGGCACGCGAGTGGAAAACGGGCGCGTCAGTTTGGCGGGGGGAGCGACGGCTGGTGGTGACCACAGGCTCACTCTATCAGCGTTGCAGGGCAGCCAGCAGCTGGCCGCTGCCGGCGGTCCATCCGACGATGGCGCCCTGCGCGCGCATCATTTCCACGGCAGCGGCCTTGAAGGCGGGGAAGTAGCTCTCGGTGCAGTCCTCCAGCAGCAGGCTGTCGTAGCCGCGGTCGTTGGCCTCGCGCATGGAAGTCTGCACACAGACCTCGGTGGTCACGCCCATGAACAGCAGGTGCGTGATGCCGCGGGCCTGCAGCATCTCGTGCAGGCCGGTGGCGTAGAAGGCGCCCTTGCCCGGCTTGTCGATCACGAGCTCGCCCGCGATGGGCGCCAGCGCCGGGATGATCTGGTTGCCCGGCTCGCCCATCACCAGGATGCGCCCCATGGGGCCGGCGTCGCCGATGCGCAGTGTCGGGTTGCCACGGTTGCGCTTGGCTGGGGGGCAGTCGGAAAGATCAGTGCGGTGCGCCTCGCGGGTGTGCACCACCAGACCACCCGCCGCGCGCCAGGCCAGCAACACAGACTGGCAGGCCGGCACGATGGCTTCGAGCAGCGATACGTCGTTGCCCAGCGTCTCGCCGAAGCCCCCGGGCTCGATGAAGTCGCGCTGCATGTCGATGATGACCAGCGCGGTGTGCGCGGGCTCGAAGGCGTAGGCGAAGGGCTGGGCGGCGATGGTCTTCACAGCGGGGGCTCCTTGGGGCCGGCCACGCCGGCGGCCTGCAAGGCGGCGGCCGCGCGCAGCGCGAGGTCTTCGCGCCAGGGTGCGGCAATGATCTGCACGCCGATGGGCAGGCCGCCCGTGCCCTGGGGCCAGAGCGGCGCGGCCACCACGGGGCAACCGGCAAAAGAGACGGGCTGGGTCAGCAGGCCCATGGAGGGCCGGGTGGGATGTTTCTGGCCGTTCACCTCGATCCACTCCTGGCCGATCTGCGGCGCGCTCACCGGCGTGGCAGCGCACAGCAGCAGGTCCCAGTCGGCGAACAGGGCGTTGACGCGGTCGCGGTAGACACGGCGGTAACGCTGCGCACGCAGGTACCAGTGCGCGGGCTGCAGGGCGCCGGCGATGAAGCGGTCCACCGAGAGCGGCTCGAAATCCTGCGCGCGCTGGCGCAAGTCGGCCAGGTGCAGGCTACCGCCTTCGCTGGCAGAGATGATGAAAGCGGCAGCGCGCCCGGCAGCGGCATCGGGCCAGCTGGCCTCACCGCGCGCGCCCAGCGCCTGCGCTACCCGCGCCACGGCTTCGCGTGCCGGGGCGCTGGCGTTTTCGTGGAAATAGCCGCCCAGCACGCCGATCCGCAAACCTTTGAGGCCATTGAGGAGCGTGGGCGCAACCGGCTGCACGCGCAGCGCATGGCAACCGGGGTCCAGCGGGTCGGGGCCCTGCATGGCGTCGTAGGCCAGGGCCAGGGTCTCCACGCGATCGGCGATCGGGCCGAGGTGGTCGATGCTGTGCACAAAGGGATAGCTGCCGCGCCGCGACAGGCGACCGAAGGTGGGCTTGAGCCCCCACACGCCGCACAGCGAGGACGGCACGCGGATGGAACCGTTGGTGTCCGAACCCAGCGTCAGCGGCACCTGCCCCGCGGCCACCGCGGCACCGCTGCCGCCGGAGGAACCGCCGGCGATGCGCGTGCCATCGTGCGGATTGCGGCATGGGCCGTAGTGCGTGTTCTCGGTGGTGAAGCCGTAGGCGTACTCGTCCATGTTGAGGCCGCCCAGCAGCACGGCGCCGGCCGCCTGCAGGCGCTGCACCAGCACCGCGTCGGCGTGGGCCGGCGGCAGGCCGTGGTTGACCTTGGAGCCGGCCAGGGTGGTGAGGCCTTCGATGTCAAAGAGGTTCTTCACGGCATAGGGCAGCCCGGCCAGTGCGGGCAGCGCCTCACCGCGCGCACGGCGCTGGTCGATAGCCGCGGCTTCGGCGCGCGCGCGCGCCAACGTGCGGCCGGTGAACGCATTGACCCGGGGCTCGGTGGCTTCGATGCGCGCGATGGCGTTTTCACAGGCCTGGACGGCCGACAGGGCGCCGCTGCGGATGACGTGCAACAGTTCGGTGCTGTTCATGGGGCCGGGTCCTGCTGCGGAAAGGGGGCCGGCCGGTAGATCTCGGCCAGTTCGTCTTCGACCCCCAGGGGCATGGCTTCGAGCAGCTGCGCCAGCGCGGCCGTGCGGCCCAGGTGCAGGGCCACGGCCTGGGCGCGTGCTTCGTCGAGCGGCAGCTCCAGCGCGCGCGCGGTCGCGCGGACGTAGGCGAGGACTTCTTCTTCGTTCATCTCAGTGGCCTGTGTAGGGACGGGTGAGTGCGGCGGGGGCGACCTGACGGCCCACCAGCCCGCCCACGGCCAGCAGTGCCAGCACATAGGGCAGCATGATGAGCAGGGCGCTGGGCACCTGCACGCCCATGGCGGGCAGCTGGAACTGCAGGGCCGTGGCCGCGCCGAAGAGGCCGCAGGCCAGCAGGGTGCGGCCCAGCTTCCAGTTGCCGAAGATCACCGCGGCGATGGCCAGGTAACCGGCGCCGCCGGTCATGCCTTCGGTGAAGGTGTGGATGTCGCCAATCGACAGGAAGCAGCCCGCCAGCGCCGACATGAAACCGGTGAACAGCACCGCGCCGTAGCGTATGCGCGTGACCTTGAGCCCGGAGTTGGCCGCCGCCTGCGGTGCCGTGCCCGCGGCGTGCAGCGCCAGGCCCAGCGAGGTCGAGCGCATGACCCAGGCCACGACTATCACCAGCAGCACGGCCCCGTAGAGCAGCCAGGTCTGGTGGAACACATGCTCGCCCAGCAGCGGAATGTCGGCCAGGCCGGGCGGAGCCCACTTGTCCAGGCCCGGGATCTCGGCGCGCGATCGGCTGCCAAACAGGGCGCGGTAACCCAGGGTGGTGGCGCCCAGCACCAGGATGTTGATGCCGATGCCGGTGACGATCTGGTTGGCGCGCAGCGTGATGCTCAGGAAAGCCTGCAGCCAGGCGATGGGCAGCACACACAGCACGCCCAGGGCCAGGCCGATGAGGGGCGAACCCGTGGCCCAGGAGCCCACGGCGCCCGCGAAGGCGCCGGTGAGCATCATGCCTTCCACACTCATATTGAGCACGCCCGCGCGTTCGCTCACGAGTTCGCCGGTGGCGGCCAGCAGCAGGGGCGCGGCCAGGCGGATGCTGGAGCCGACGAAGACGGCGGCGAGTTCGGGTTCGATCATCGGCGGGCCTCCATGCGCTGGATGGCGAGCGCCGCGCCGGCCAGGATCACGATGATCAGGCCTTGGATCACCACCACCAGCGCGGTGGGCACCTGCGCCACCATTTCCATATTGATGCCGCCCGAGCGCAGGAAGCCGAACAGCAGCGAACCGGCGATCACCCCCGGCACCGAGCCGCGCGCCAGCAGGCCCACGACCAGGCCGTCGAAACCGTAACCCGAGGAGAAGCCGGCCTTCAGCGTGTACTGCTCGCCCTGCAACATGCAGGCGCCGGCCAGGCCGCCCAGCGCACCTGCCGCGCAGAGCACACCCACGGTGAGCCGGTCTACCGCCATGCCGGCGCGGCGCGCGGCGCGCGCGTTCAAACCCGTGGCGCGCAGGCGCAGGCCCAGCACCGTGAAACCAAGTACCACGGCCACCACCACTGCAAACACCAGTCCGATGGGCAGGCCCGCATGCAGCGGCACCGAGGCATCCCCCAGCAGCAGCGGCAGCTGGGTGGCCAGCGGAATCTCCAGCGACTCGGGCAGCGTGGCCGAGGTCGTCATGGGCCGGCGCAGCAGCTGTTCACTCTGCACGCTGCCGTAGACCAGCCACACCGCGATGAAAGACAGCAGCAGCGTGGCGATCACTTCGTTGGTGCCGGCCTTGACCTTGAGCACGCCCGCAACGCCGCCCCACAGCGCGCCCGCCAGGCAGGCGCCGAGCATGGGCACGATGAAGGCCAGGCCCCAGGGCAGGCCGGCCACCGGTGGCCAGAGCGCGAAGGCCGTGGCAGCAATGCCGCCCACGGCGATCTGCCCTTCCCCGCCGACATTGGTGAGGCTGGCGCGTTCGGCCAGCACGAAGCCCAGGCCCACGAGCATCAGCACCAGCGCGCGGTTGATCGAGGCCGCCAGGGCGTAGGGCGAGCCCCAGGCCCCGTCGGCAAAAGCGGCCACGGCCTCGCCCACGGACACACCCATGAGCGCCACCAGTACGCCGCCGATCAGCAGGGCCGCCGCGACGGCGGCCACCGACATGCCCAGCGCGGGGCCGGGCCGCACGCTGCGCCACAGGGTGAGTGCGGTGCTCATGCCAGGGCCTCCTCAGGCAGCGCTGCCGGTGTTTCCTGCCCGGCCATCCAGGCGCCGATGCGCGGGCGCTCGGCCGGGTCGGCATTGCAAGTGCCCATGAGGCGGCCGCGGTAGAGCACGACGATGCGGTCGGCCACGGCCAGCAGTTCTTCCAGTTCCGACGAGATCAGCAGCACACCCACACCACGCGCGGCCACCGCGCGGATGTGGCCATAGATGGCTTCCACCGCGCCCACGTCCAGGCCGCGGGTGGGCTGGGCCGCCAGCAGGAAACGCAGGGGTTCGAGCGTGAGTTCGCGCGCCAGCACGGCCTTCTGCTGGTTGCCGCCGGAGAGGCCGCCGAAGGCCACCTCGGGGCCGGCGGCGCGCACGTCGAAACGCTGCATCAGCTCGCGCGCGGCGCGGTTCAGGGCCTCGCGGTCCAGCAGGCCGTATTTTTTGTAGCGGCCCAGGCGGTCGAGCATCATGTTCTCGGCCACGTTCATGCCGGTCACGCAGGCCAGGGCGTGGCGGTCTTCGGGCACCACGCCGCAGCCGGCGGCCGTCAGGGTCTTGGGGCTCTTGCCCGTCATCTCCTCGCCGAAGATGTGGAAACGGCCTTCGCTGGGCTTGAGCATGCCGGAGAGCACGGCACCGAGTTCACTCTGGCCATTGCCCTCCACGCCCGCGACGGCGACGATCTCGCCCGGCGCAACCATCAGCGTGAAATTGTCCAGGCGCAAAACACCATCAGCATCGCGCACGGTCAGGCCATCGGCCAGCAGCGCCATCTCGCGCGGCGGCAGTGTTTCGTGGACCACCTGCTTCACGCTGCGCTCGGGCGTCGTGGTGCTGGCGGGCGCCTGCAGGTCGCGCTGGATCATGGCGCGCACCAGCAGGTCGATCTCCTGCGCCGGCGCATCGGAACGCGCGACCACACGCCCACCGCGCAGCACGGTGGCGCGGCGCGCCACCAGGCGGATCTCGGCCAGCTTGTGCGTGACCAGCACCACCCCGCAGCCCTGCGCGGCCACACGCTCGCAGACCGCGAGCAAAGCCTCGATCTCAGCGGGCAGCAGCACGGCGGTGGGTTCGTCCAGCACCAGCAGCCGGGGCTCGCGCACCAGGCACTTGACGATCTCGACGCGCTGGCGCTCGCCCACCGACAGATCCTGGATGCGCGCATAAGGGTCGAGCGCGAGCCCGTAGCGTTCGCGCATGGTCTCCAGCCTGGCGGCACAGGCCTTGCGGTCGAGCACGCCGCGCGACTGGCCCAGCAGCATGTTGTCGACCACCGTCAGGTCCGGCACCAGGCTGAAGTGCTGGTGGACCATGGCGATGCCCTGGGCCAGCGCATCGGCCGGCGAATGCGGGGTGTAGGGCGCACCGGCCAGCGTCATGGTGCCGGCGTCCGGGCCGTGCACGCCGAACACCAGGTTGCACAGCGTGGACTTGCCCGCGCCGTTTTCGCCCAGCAGGCAATGCACCTCACCGGGCATCAGCGCCAGCGACACGTCGGCCAGCGCCTGCAGCGAGCCGAAGCGTTTGGCCAGGCCGTCGATGCGCAGCAGGGGCGCGACGTCTTGCGACGTCGCGCCTGCAGCCTCGCCGGTGACAGCCTCGGTGCGCACGGTGTTCAGCCTTCCAGCACCTTGATCTTGCCGCTCTGGATGTCCTTCTTGATCTCTTCCAGCTTGGTCTTCATCGCGGGCGTGGCGCCGCAGACCACCATGTCGGAGGCCTTGGGGCCCATGGCCAGGCCGAAGGGTTTGTAACCCGCCTTCCACGTGCCCTTGACGGCCTCGGAGATGGCGTACTGCACCTGGTAACCCACGCCGGTGATGCTGTAGGCCGGGTACAGCGGGTCGCTGCCGCAGCGGTCGGTGTAGCTGCCGACGATCTTGGTGCCCTTCTCCTTGGCCGCCTGCTCCATGCCGCGCAGGCCCAGGTTCAGGATGTGATAGTGCACGTCGGCGCCCTGGGCGATGGCGGCCAGCGTGGCTTCCTTGGACTTGGCGACGTTGTCGAAATCGCCGGTGTAGTTCTCGAAGTACTTGATCTTGGGGTTGATGTACTTGGCGCCGTTGCCGAACTCCTTGCCGGCGTTGACGATGGAGGGGATCTCCATGCCGCCCACGTAGCTCACGGCACCGTTCTTGGACAGCATGGCCGCGGCAGCGCCGGCCACGAAGGCGATCTCGGCCTGCTTCACGTCGTAACCCGCCACGTTGGCCAGCTCTTCACCTTTGTTGCCGCCCACGATGGAGAACTTCGTCTTGGGGAAGCGCTTGGAGACTTTCAACACCGCGGCCTGCGTCTGGCCGCCCACGCCGATCACCAGCGTGTTCTTGCTGGCCAGGTTGGTCAGGGCCTGCTCCATGTCGGCGTAGTTGATGTTCTCGATCATCTGCACCTTGACCTTGGCGCCGTACTCCTTCTGCGCGGCCACCAGGCCGTCGTAGCCGGACTCCATCCAGCCCTTGTCGGATTTGGAGCCGGGGATCAGGATGCCGACCGTCACCGGATCGGCTGCCTGTGCGGGCCCGGCCAGCGTGAACGCAGCTGCGGCAACGGCGGCCAGGGTGAACATACGGCGGGAGGGGAATGAAACCTTCATGGCATGCCTTTCGCTTAGTGGTGGAGGGAAGTAAATAACTGATTACTTACGACCATGTCCTGCAATAAAGATGCCAGTGCCACAGCCGTTTTTTGCCGCCTGCGCGCGCGCAAACGGTGCGCGCGCACCAGCATGCAGCAGTGCATGCCCATGGAACGCACACAACAGGAGTCCTCATGAAACGTCACCCCTACCTGCCCGACCCCCGGCCCCAAGGGGCGCTCGGACTGGGCCACCAGTACTACTGGGTGGCGAACGCGCATGAAGTGGATATGTCGATCGCGCCGCCCGCACCGGTGCCCGCGCGCATCGCGGCGCAGCCGCAGAACGTGGTGCTGGACCTGCGGCGCACGGCTATCGTCATCATCGATCTGCAGAACGACTTCTGCGCCAAAGGGGGCTGGGTCGATTCGCTGGGCCTGGACTACACGGCCGACCGCACGCCCATCGCCCCCCTGCAAAAGCTGCTGCCCGCGCTGCGCACGGCCGGCGTGCCCGTGATCTGGGTCAACTGGGGCAACCGCCCCGACCTGGCCAATATGCCGCCCAACCAGATCCACCTCTACGACAACGGCGGTGCCGGCGTGGGCCTGGGTTACCCGCTGCCCGGTGGCGGCGGCAACGTGCTGGAGAAAGATTCCTGGGCCGCGGCGGTGGTGGACGAGCTCAAACCCATCGAGGGCGACTACTGCGTGGACAAGCACCGCATCAGCGGCTTCTGGGACACGCCGCTGGACAGCATGCTGAAAAACCTGGGCATCAAGAGCATCCTGTTCGCGGGCTGCAACACCGACCAGTGCGTGCTGCACACCCTGACCGACGCGAACTTCCTGGGCTACGGCTGCGTGATGCTGGAAGACTGCTGCGCCACCAGCTCGCCCGCCTTCTGCACCGAGGCCACGGTCTGGAACGTGAAGAAGTGCTTCGGCTTCGTGACCGACTCCACGCAGGTGCTGCAGGCGCTGCCCAAGTGAAAGCAACATCGTCATCCCCTTCCGGTGCCTTTGTGCCCGGGCCGCGTGCACAGCGCGAGCCCACGGGCACGGGTGTGCTGGATGGCCTGCGTGTGGCCGTCAAGGACCTGATAGCTGTAGGCGGCACACCCAGCACCTGCGGCAACCCCGACTGGGCGGCCAGCCACGCGGTGCCCATGGAAGATGCGCCCTGCGTGGCGGCCCTGCGCGCCGCGGGTGCACGTGTCGTCGGCAAGACGGTCACCGACGAACTGGCCTTCAGCCTGGAGGGCGAGAACGCCTTCCACGGCACACCACGCAACCCGGCGGCACCGGACCGGCTGCCCGGTGGATCGTCCAGCGGTTCTGCCGTGGCGGTGGCCGGACGCGAAGCCGAACTCGCCCTGGGCACGGACACCGGCGGCTCGGTGCGGGTACCCGCTTCCTTCTGCGGCGTGCATGCCATGCGGCCCAGCCACGGTCGCATTTCCTTGGCGGGCGTGCTGCCCTTTGCCGAGAGCTACGACACCGTGGGCTGGTTCGCGCGGGATGCGACGCTCTTGCGCGCCGCCGGCCAGGTGCTGCTCGGCACGCGGCGCCATGTTGCAACCCAGCCCCTGCGCCTGTGTCTGGCCGAAGACGCGCTGGCCCTGGCCGAGCCCGCGGTGGCGCAGGCCCTGCGTGCCTGGGCCCAGGCGAAGGGCATCACGGCAACGCGCCAGGCTTTCGTGCGCCCCTGGCGCGAAGTGCAAGAGGCTTACTCCCTGCTGCAAGGGCTTGAGATCCAGGCGGCCCTGGGCCCGTGGATCCGTGAACGACAACCGGCTTTCGGCCCCGCCATTGCGCCGCGCTTCGCCGGCGCGCTGGCGCTGGACCCGGCGCTGCAAGCGCCCTGGTCCCGCTGGCGGGAAGCGATGAAACGTGAACTCGTGGCGCGCATCGGGCCAGACGAAGCCTGGCTGCTGCCCGCCGCACCCGGTGTGGCCCTGCCGCTGGATGCCAGCGCTGAGCAACGCGGTGCTTTTTATGAACGGGCCCTGGCCCTCGGCGCTCTGGCGGGCCACGCGGGCCTGCCGCAGATCGTGCTGCCACTGCTGCAGGTGGAGGGCCTGCCCGTGGGCATCTCCTTCATCGCCGGCCCCGGGCAGGACGAACGCCTGCTGGATCTGGCCGTGGCGCTCTTGCCGACAAAGGAGTGACGGTTTTGACATCGCGTTCACCTGGCCGCACATCGGCCCGCAAGGAAACGCCCACCAGGCGGGACCCGGTAGCCACACGCGCGCGCCTGCTCGAAGCCGCGGTCGAGGAATTCGCGAGCCACGGCTACAGCGGCGCGCGTACCGAACGCATCGCGCGGCACGCGGGCAGCAACATCCGCATGCTCTACCACTACTTCGGCGGCAAGGACGATCTCTACGTTGTGGTGCTGGAGACGGTGCTGGCCGATCTGCGGCACGACGAACTGCAGCTCGACGCCGCCACGCTGGACCCGCTGGAAGGCCTGCTGCGCATCTTCGATTTCGTGGACCACCATTTCGCTACGCACCCGCGCCTGCGCAAGCTGCTGGCCTTCGAGAACCTGAACGAGGCGCGGCACCTGGCGCGCTCGGAACGCATTCCCGAGATGTCCTCTCCGGTGCTGAGCCTGCTCCGCAAGCTGCTGGCACGTGGTGTGGCCGGCGGGCAGGTGCGGCCCGGCATCGACGCCCTGCACCTCTATGTGGCCATGGTCAGCCTGTCCTACTATGGGCGCGCCCACGTCCACACGCTGTCCCGCATCTTCAACAAGGATATGCAGCAGGCGGCGTGGCAGAGGGTGCATCAGAAACTCACACGGCAGATGGTGACGGCGTTCTTGACATCGGAAAGCAGCTGATCAGCGCCGCACTTCGCGCTGGAAGATCTCCAGGCTGAGTTTCTTGGTGCGGATGAAACTGGCTTCGGACAACGTTTCCACCGTGCGCGGGCGCGGGTCGTTGTAGGGCAGGATCTCGGCCACCTTGGTGGGCCGCTTGGTCAGCAGCAGCACCTGGTCGGCCAGGTAGACGGCCTCTTCCAGATCGTGCGAGACCAGCAGCATGGTGGTGCCGGTCTGCATGAAGACCTCCTGCAGCTTCTCGCGGATGAAGAGCGTCATCTCGAAGTCGAGCGCCGAGAAAGGCTCGTCAAGGAACAGCACTTCGGGCTTGGGCGCCAGGGCCCGCATGATGGAGGCCGTCTGCTGCTGGCCGCCCGAGAGTTCGTAGGGGTAGCGGTTCAGGTCGAACTTGACGTCGAAGCTGGCCACCAGCTCGGCCATGCGCCGGTCCACCTCGGCCTTGCTCCTGCCTTCGAGCTTGAGCGGGTAGGCGATGTTGTCGATGGTGCGCATCCAGGGGAACATGGCCTCGCGGTAGTTCTGGAAGACGTAACCGATCTTGGTGTCCTTGAGCGACTTGCCGTCGAAGAGGATTTCGCCGCTGTCGATGGGGATGAGCCCGGCGATCATGTTGATCAGCGTGGACTTGCCGCAGCCGTTGGGCCCGAAGACCGAGACGATCTTGCCCTTGGGGATGTCGAGGTCGAAGTTCTCGTACAGTGGCCAGCCCGCGAAGTACTTGGTCAGGCCGCGGATGGTGATGTGGGTGCCGGCCGGGCCGGGCTTGAAGGGCGGCACGGGTACGTCCGCGACAACGGGTGCATTCAGTACGGCGCTCATCTTCCACTCCAGTGCACGATGCGGCGCTCGGCAACAAGAAACAAGATATTCAGCGCATAACCCAGCACGCCTGCCGCCAGGATGGATGCGTACATGTCGCGCACGTTCATGACCTGCTGCGAGTTGATGATGCGGTTGCCCAGGCCACTGTCCGAGCCGATGAACATCTCGGCCACGATCACGATCACCAGCGCCATGGAGACCGCCGAGCGCAGGCCCACGAAGCTGGGCTGCAGGCTTTCCCAGACCAGCACGTCCTTGAAGATCTGCCAGCGCGAAGCACCCATGACCTTGGCCGCCATCACGCGCTGCTTGCGCGCGTTGATGACACCGTAGGCGCTGTTGAAGACAACGATGAGCAGGGCACCGAAGGCGGCGATGGCCACCTTGTTGATGTCGGACACACCGAAGATCATCAGGAACAGCGGGATCAGCGCCGAGGACGGCGTGGAGCGAAAGAAGTCGATCAGGAACTCCACGCTGCGGTAGGCCTTCTCGGCGCTGCCCAGCACCACGCCCAGGGGTACCCCCACCACGGCCGCGATCAGGAAGGCCTGCGCGGTGCGCCAAAGCGTGACGATGAAGTCCTTGAGCAGCGGACCACCGGCCAGGCCGTTGATCAGCGTGGTCACGGTCTCGGCCGGGGGCGGCAGCAGGATGGCCTTGATGGCGCCGAAGCGCACCGTCAGGTCCCAGACGATGAAGAGCAGCACCGGGCCGATGAAGGGCAGGGCCTTGCCCCAGTTGACCTTGCGCGGCGCGGCCGCCACCGGCACCGCCGGCGGGGACCAGGGCGCGGCCGGTGCAGCGGCGCTGGTGGTGGTGGAGTCCGCCAACATGGTGCTTAGCCCTTGTAGAGCATGCTGTCGACCATCAGACGCGAGGAGAAGATGCCCTTCTCCGAGAACAGGTCGAAGAACTTCTGGAAGTGCGCCACGTCGGAGGGCTTGAACTCGTTGTACATCATGTAGGCCGCCAGCGGCACTTCGGCGGTCAGCGCGCCTTCGATGGCGGTGTAACCCTTGAGGTACTGGCGCGCTTCCACGTTGTTCTTGCGCACGTAGTCCACGCCCTTGCCGTAGGCGGCGATGAACTTCTTGGCCGCTTCCGGGTTTTTCTTGATGAAGGCCGAGGACAGCGAGGCCGAGCCGCCGAACCAGGGCGCCATGGCATCCCCCAGCACGTATTTCGAGATCACGCCGGCTTCGAGCACACGCGTGGTGCCGTTCAGGCGGCCGATGGTTCCCGTGGGCTCCAGGGTGTAGCAGCCGTCGAGCTGGCCCGCGGCGAGTGCGGCCACGTGCTGGCCGATGGGCAGCTCCACCACGGTGGCGCCGGTGGCGCCGCCGCGCTCCAGCACGGTCTTGGCCAGGGTCACGTTCTGGATGCCGGGGCCGGAGCCGATGCGTTTGCCCTTGAGGTCGGCCAGGGTCTTGGCCGGGCTGGCGGCCGGGACGATGATCTCGTCCAGCACGTTTTTCACATTGCTGGGGTTGGAGCAGAAAATCTTGAAGGTGCCCGGCGCGGCCAGTTCACCGATGGCGATATTGGCCGAGCCCGTACCGTTGGACGTGCCATCGGCGCGGTCGGACAGCACGGCCTCCATCACCTGCTGGGCACCCGCGAAACGCAGGGCCTCCACGTCCAGGCCGGCTTCCTTGAAGTACCCCTTCTCGATGGCGGCGTAGAAGGGCAGGCCGGCCGCGATGGGCCAGTAGCCGATGCGGATCTTGGGGCCGCTCTGCGCGCGCACCAGGGCCGGTGCGCCCAGCGCGGCCAGCGCCAGGCCGGCGCCGCCCGCCTGCATGAGCTTGCGGCGCGTGGTGGTGGCGGACAGGGAAGTGAGGGTCTGGTCTTTCATGAGGCGCTCCTGCTAGGGGTTAAGGGAAGGGATGGGTCAACGGGGTCGGTGCGCCCTGGAGCGAAGCCAGGTAGGCGCGCCAGCCGCCGAAATGGGTGATGTCCAGCGCGCCGCTCAGGGCCTGCGCTTCGCAGAGGAAACCCTGCACGCTGCTGCCGTCGGCCAGCGTCAGCGTGCCGATGCCCAGCGGCGCAGGCACGAGGGCGACGAAAGAACCGTAGTGCTCGACGGGCATCTCCCAGAGTTCGAGCTGGATGCGTGCGCCCTCACCCGGCGCCACGCGCAGCAGGCCGGGCTTGGGCGGCACGGTGCCGGCCAGGGCGTAGAAGCGGTAGTCGGGCGCGGTCTCGGTGGCCGCGAGCAGACGCGCACCGCGCTCGCTCAGCTGGCTGTTGAGTGGCATGCCCGAAAGGTGGGCGCCCACCACGGCCACTTTCACCATGGCGCGCGGGCGGATGCCGGGGATCGCAGAAGGGGCCGGCAGACGCTCGCCGGTGGCGCCCTGCGTGAGGCCGGTGGCCTGGTGGTAACGCTGGCCCAGTTCGGCCAGCTGCCAGTCGCTCCCGCAGGGACCGATCAACGTGATGCCGAAAGGCAGGCCGTCGCTGCGGATGCAGCTGGGCACGGACAGCGCCGCGTAGTCCAGCAGGTTGACGAAGTTGGTATAGGCACCCAGGTTGCGGTTGAGCACCACCGGGTCGGCCTGCATCTGCGCGATGGTGTAGTGCGTGGGCGCGGTGGGCACGCACATCAGGTCCATGCCCTTCCAGACCTCGGCGGCGCGTTGGCCCAGGGCGCGCAGCTGGGTCTGCGCCTCGTACAGATCGGCCGCGCTGTAGGCCCGGCCCTTGCCGATGATGCTGCGCACCGGCTCCATGACCTCGGCCTCGTGCGCGTCGAAGAAAGCACGGATGGCCGCGTAGCGCTCGGCCACCAGCGCGCTCTCGTACAGCAGCGTGGCAGCTTGAGAAAACGGCGAGAAGTCGATGCGCACTTCCACACCGCCGAGGGCACGCAGCTGCGCCCTCGCCTCCTGGAAGGCCGCCTCGGCCAGCGCATCACCGTAGAACTCCAGCTGCTGCGGCACACCGAAACGGAAGGCCGCGGGGAAAGGCTGCGACGCCATGTCGAGCTCGCGCGAGTACGGATCCAGCGGGTCGTAACCCCGCGCCGCGGCCAGCACCTGCGCGGCCAGGCCCACGGTGCGCGCGAAGATGGACACGCAGTCCACACTCTGTGCAGCAGGCAGCACACCGCGTGTGCTGATGAGCCCCTTGGAAGGCTTGAGGCCGACGATGTTGTTCAGGCCCGCGGGCACCCGGCCCGAACCGGCGGTGTCCGTGCCCAGCGAGAAGTCGGCCTGCCCCGTGGCCACCACATAGGCCGAGCCCGAGCTCGAACCACCGGATACATAGAGGGGGTCGAAAGCATTGGGCACCGGCCCCCAGGGCGAACGCGTGCCGTTCAGGCCGCAGGCGAACTGGTCCAGGTTGGTCTTGCCCAGCAGCGATGCACCAGCGTCGAGCAGCTTGTGCACCACGGCGGAATGCGCGGCGGGCTGGAATGCAAAGGCCTCGCAGGCTGCCGTGGTGCGCAGGCCGGCCGCGTCGATGTTGTCCTTGACGGCGAAGCGCAGCCCACTCAGCGGTCCTGCGTTCGCCCCCGGCAGCGCCGTCTCATAACGGGAGATCCAGGCCTGCGCCGCAGCCGCGGGCTGGGCCTGCGCTTGAGCACCGGGAACTGGGTTTGTGGGTTGCACCATCTTGCTGCATTCGGTCTTGTATACATGTAGACATGCAACATGTATGCCAATGAACGCAGATGGTTTTGCCGTTCGTCTTGTACGGAAACAGGAACAAGACGGACGGATGCGATCAGGAATGCAGGGAAGGGCGCTCAGGCGCGCATGCGGAAAATCCTGCGCGAACCGCAGACCGCGATGGACTCACTGTAGGACGAGAGGGCCTGGAGCGGAATACGCCGGAGGCCGTAGGTCAAAAACCGGCACCTTACTCGTACTCACAACCCTTGGGTGGCCATTGGGTTCCCTGGTTGGCGGCGTTCTTCATCTTGTCCACACAAGCACGTGGCACTGATTTCAACAGGATGAACTCAGGCACTGGGCACTTGCTAGGGTCACCCTGAATCACCTTGCCTCGCTTGAATCGACAAGCAAGGACAGCTGGGTCCTTTTCGTAGGCTGACCAACCCCGGACCGGGTCACCACCGATCACCTCAGTCAACGAAACCGTGACCCACTTCTCACCCTCTGGCATGAGCAGGACCTGGCATCCGCTGTAATGCGCGTCTATGTCCTTGGCCCGTGGATATATCCGCAAAGTGATGCCGTGATTGAAATCCTCCCCTGCAGCAGCAGGAGGAGACGCCAAATTGCAGTTCTTGCCCGTGGGTCGATCCGTTCCCGCCGCTACTGCGAGCATGGGAATAAACAGCAGCCAGGTAAGTATGGACAAGATACGCATGCTGGCACCTATCACTGGAAGTAAATGCATGCCAAAAGCGATCCGCTATTGACAGCGCCGTATAGCTGCCACTCAGACACCGCGGCTTTTACCTTTTGCCCGACGCAGCTGGGCAACGCCCACCACCAGCATGAGCCCGGCCAATACCAACCACCATGCAAACAGACCGCGCTCACCGAAAATCTCGAAGACAGCGTGATGCAGCCAAGACCACCGCCCCGTGAACGGGGGCTGGGATGGGGTTTCCCATTCGAGCAAGGCAAGCAGGGCCAGCACCCCACTGAGCCCAAGGTGAAAATGCCAAGGAACGAAGCCTCGCGGAAGAAATCCCTGTTCTAGGCGCTCGCGCGAGAGGGGCTCTGGCGCCTTATCACGCAGACGGCGGGAATCCCAGACGATGAAGACAGCAAGCGCAAGCAATAGAAACATTCCGAGCCACATAAGTGCAGGCTACCGCTTGAGATGACCAGCATGTCCCGGTTTTCCAGGACATGTCCGGTGGATGGAAGACTTGCGCGTCATGCCGCGAAATAGAAACGGATGAGTGCCAGCGACAGGGCAAACAGGTAACCGTAAGCAAAGCGGTCGATGCGCAGGACAGGCTGTCCGCGTCGCGCTCTCCAGGCACCCATGCCGGCCATCATTGCGCCTACCGCCAAGGGCGTCAGCACCAGATTGGCGATGCGCCATGCCTCGGGGACCAGATTGTCGGGGAAGACCAGAAGACTCAGCCCACCCAGGATGGCCCCAAAAAGTGTATAGCCCAAGGCCGCCAACCATGGGTTGGGCGGACGGCGAAAGGGCTCCCCCAGTGAGTGGAAGCCAAGCTCGAAGAGGGCTTCCCCCACGGCTTGAAGCAGAAATTCGCCAAGGACCTCAAAAATCAACTCAAGCATGCAGCAGGTGATGGAAGTGGCTGGGGAATCCGTCAGACAAGTTACTGGTATCTGCGCTGCATCCTAGCGGGCCCCACGCCCCCTGCCTATCCCCCAAAAGGGTCATAAACACACGCTTACTGAAACGCCACTTCCGCAAAACTCCGCAGCTTGCGGCTGTGCAGCTGGTTGATACCGCCCTGGCGCAGCAGCTCCAGCGCGCGGATGCCGATGCGCAGGTGCTGGTCCACGCGCTCGCGGTAGAAATGGTTGGCCATGCCGGGCAGCTTGATCTCGCCGTGCAGGGGCTTGTCGCTCACGCACAGCAGGGTGCCGTAGGGCACGCGGAAGCGGAAGCCGTTGGCGGCAATCGTCGCACTCTCCATGTCCAGGGCCACGGCGCGGCTCTGGCTGAAGCGGCGCTGGGGCTGGTTGTCGGGCAGCAGCTCCCAGTTGCGGTTGTCGGTGGTGGCCACCGTGCCGGTGCGCATGATCTGCTTGAGTTCCGCGCCGTGCAGGCCGGTCACCTCGGCCACGGCCTGCTCCAGCGCGACCTGCACCTCGGCCAGCGCGGGAATGGGCACCCACAGGGGCAGCTCTTCGTCCAGCACGTGGTCTTCACGCACATAGGCGTGGGCCAGCACGTAGTCGCCCAGCTGCTGGCCGTTGCGCAGGCCGGCGCAGTGGCCCAGCATCAGCCAGGCGTGCGGACGCAGCACGGCGATGTGGTCGGTGATGTTCTTGGCATTGGCCGGGCCCACGCCGATGTTGACCATGGTGATGCCGTTGCCGTCCGGGCGCACCAGATGGTAAGCCGGCATCTGCGGCAATCTGGGCGGGGCCTTGCCCAGCGCATCACCCGGCTGGGCGGCCTCCCCCACACGGCGGGTCACCACATTGCCGGGTTCGACGAAGGCGGCATAGTCACCGCCGGCGTCCTGCATGAGCTCGTGGCCGAGGCGGATGAACTCGTCGATGTAGAACTGGTAGTTGGTGAAGAGCACGAAGTTCTGGAAGTGCTCGGGCACCGTGCCCGTGTAGTGGCGCAGGCGGTGCAGGGAATAGTCCAGACGCGGCGCGGTGAACAGCGCCAGGGGGAAGGGCCTGCCGGGCTGCGGCTCGTAGGTGCCGTTGGCGATGCCGTCGTCCATGGCGCCCAGGTCGGGCAGGTCGAACCAGTCGCGCATCATCTGCCGGCGCCCGGCGCCGAGCTCGCCCTCGATGTGCTCGTTCTCGGCGAAGGAGAAATGCACGGGTATGGGCTGCTTGCTGGTGGCCACCTCCAGCGTCACGCCGTGGTTGAGCAGCAGCAGGCGGAACTGCTCCAGGTAATAGTTGTTGAACAGGTCGGGCCGCGTGAGCGTGGTCTCGTACACCCCCGGCCCCGCCACGAAACCGTAACTCAAACGCTCCTTCGCACCGGCCGGCTGGCGCAGCACGGTGTCGGTCCGGATGCGCACCAAGGGGTAGAAGGCGCGCACCGGGCCGGCGCTGTCGTCCCCGGCCACGAAGCGCTGCATGCCCGCACGCAGGTGGGCGATGCTGCTGTCGTAGATGCGGCACACATGGGCCAGCGCGGCGGCCGCGTCGGTGAACTCTTGCGGGGCGATCAGGGGCGGTAGGTGGTGCATGGCTTGATTCTGCCAGTGGTTCTGCCCTGTCTGATCAGCCAGGCCATTGGCCGGACGGCTCCCCGCTTGCACCCGACAGATGCCTGGCCGATGGTGAATTCACCAGAACTTCCACCAGGAACGACGAATACGCTTGTAGCGCAGCAAAGGCACAGACTCCGGCTGCAGCAGTGAAGCATCGACATAACCTTCCAGCTGGTAGCCAAACAGGTTCTTCAAGACCTCTTCACCGAGCTCCAGGGGATGAAACGGAAAAGGATAAGCGTCCTCCTCTTCGTCTTCATCCCCCACGGGATGTGCACCGTCCCAATAAGGCTGTTCGAAATCCAGCCGCGGCCCGATATCTTCCAGGATGCCGCTGTCCGGCGACAGGCTCAGAGAGCGCTGCAAACTTCCGTTCTTCCAGACCGCATACGCGAACCAGTCGACGACGCTGTGCATGACATGGAGTGTTGCCGTCCCATGTCCTCCTGCAGCAATGAACCTCTGTGGCAGCCTGGAGGGGTAATCGTTGGCAAATTCCTTGGCCGCAATGACAGACACCCCGGGGAAACAGCCGATATGGACTTCGTCATCCGGCGGACACGTATAGGAAAGATCGCCATCCTCCCCCAGCAGCTCAAGCCTCTCTCCGGGGAAGAGGAGATTGGCAAGTTGCCGGGTCGCCTCCCGGTCCAGCCGGGGTTGTGCAGCTAGGGCATCACGTGCGTTCGATTCCGCCAGTACGAGCATCCAGGTTTTTGCACCCATGTCTATTCCTATCAAGATTCAGAACGAGCCGGCCAGGGATTGAAGCCATTCTAGGCAGCAAGCACCTTGCGACTTATCCCCCAAAAGGGTCACGCCACCACAAGACGCTGTACGCCGGCCTACACCGGGCATGAAGTTGAGCAGCCCAGCAAAACAGTCGAGTTTGCCCGGCGGGCGCCCCCGGGGCCGGGCTAAAGTCGCGCCAGGTCACCAAAGAAAGAGGGCGCCATGTCCAGACAGCTTGCCAGACTCACTGCCGTGTACAACGATCTGTCCGATCGTTATGGCCCCGACGATCCGGTCGTGGTCCAGCTGAAAGAAGAGGTCGAACACGGACAGCTCCTGGCCAGCGTGCTGCCCCATGGCGAAAGAAGGAAAGAGCAGCGGCCACCTCATCTCTGGGCGCAGCGGCTCGGCCAGGCACGCGCCCGGCTGGGCAGCCGGCCCGTCACCTACGGCTGGACAGAGAACTAGCCGTCCTCCAGCTCCGAGGCCTGGCAGCCTGCGTCCTGGGCCTCGTCCTTGCGGGCCCGGGCCTGGCGGATCTCCATGTCCTGCATGCGCTGGCAGATGCGCTGCACGCACTCGGCATCCACGCGCAGTTCGCTGAGCAGCCCATACGCTGACAGCGCCAGAATCCCCGCGGCCCATTCCGAGGTCTGCAGGGGCAGGCCGATGCGCCGTGGCGGCAGGGTCTTGAGCGTCCAGCCCTGCCACAACACACGCTCCCCGGCCTGCAGCGCCTGCAAGACCCGCTCCGGCGCCAGCTCCGACAACTCCCGTATCTTGCTGACCTCGGCGACGCCCAGCCAGACCCGGCTCAGGGCGATGACCTCGACGATCCTGGTGTGATGGATGGTGGATCCCCGTGGGTCCATCTTCAGAACATGCATCAAATCGGCTCTCCCGTTTCCAGCGGCATCCGCTCGACACTCTTGCGTTTGCCGTGCTGAAAAGTATGGGCAGAGAAGCATTCAGTTTGATGACAACCGGACACGCCGTGTGGAAAACGTCAGGCCTGGTTGTCAACAAGGTTTCACAGACGCCCGTGGTCCTTCCAGGGCGACTGTCGCGCTGCGCGCATGGCCAACGCGCCGGCAGTGAAGGCTCAGGCCGCCGGCCGGGGCACCGTGTAGCGCAGCTCGGCAAAACCGGTGCCGACCTGGCGCACGGATTCCAGCCGCAGAGGCGGGCTGGTGAGACGGCGCGGGAACAGGGGCTTGCCCTGGCCCAGCGTCACCGAGGCCACCTGCACGATCATCTCGTCCAGCAGGCCTGCGTCAAAAAACTGCCCCGCCAGATCGCCCCCGCCCACCACCCATAGGTTCTTGCCGCCCGCAGCCTGCAGCATGGCCGCGTGCACGGGGCGCACATCACCCTGCACGAAATGCAGATTGGCACCGGGGATGGCCGGCAACTTGCGGCTGGAGAAGATCCAGGCGGGCTGCGTGTAGGGCCAGGGCGAACCGGTCTCCTTCTGCACAATCTCGGCGTGGCGCAACATCCATTCGTAGGTGGTCGAGCCCATGGCCAGGGCGCCGACCTTGGCGACGAAATCGGGGTAGCTCGTGTCGTTCACGTCGCCGAGCGGGAACAGCCATTCCAGGGAGTTGTCTTCGGTGGCGATGTGGCCGTCGAGGCTGGTGGCGGTGTAGTACTGAGTGGCCATGGAATCAATACGCTAGCGTGCAAGCTCGACAAACCACCTGAGCACGAACAGAAGGGCGGTAATTCCAAAAGGAGTCAGTAGCAGCCAGAAAGTCTGCTGCCAAAACGTGACCTCTTTTCGCATATAGGGGCCAATAGCCCAAAACCATGTACCAAAAAAGAATGGCATGGCAATCCAGAAGGTTGCGTCAGGTAGACGCAAACCAAACGAGGTTGCGAATCCTAGAAAAACCCACACACCTATGAACAACCAAAACGGTAGCCAAGTCTTCCAATGCGAACGCAGAGCAGCCATCAACGAATGATCGGTTATTTGGTGCAGCGAAGATTTACCAAGCATTAGCGAATGTACTCATCATAAAAAGGATTGAGCGAGCGAAGCTTCGCATCGTGTCCTGATCATTCTAGAAAGCCAGCAACCCGAGCGCCACCCCCCAAAAGGGTCACCCCACCACAGTCCTCAACCCTCGAACTGCGGATGCAACTGCCGTATCCGCCCCAGCGCCAGCGCCGCCGCCGCCGTGCGCGTCTCCACGCCGAGCTTGGCGTAGACCCGCTCCAGGTGTTTCTTGACCGTCATGGGGCTGCTGCCCAGGATGTCGCCGATGTCGCGGTTGATCTTGCCCTTGATGACCCAGTAGAGCACCTCGGCCTCCTTGGCCGTGAGGCGGAAGCTCAGGGAGATGGCTTCGATCACCGTTTCGTCCGAGGCCTCCTGCATGATGAGCAGCCAGTCGCCGCCGGCTTCGGGCGTGGGGGCGTCGTCGTTGCGCTGGTGCAGGCGGAAGGTCAGGCGTTTGGCGCCCTGCTCCACCGAGAGGCGGGGCGGTTCGGCCAGGGTGTCGCCGCGGGCCTGCACCTCGGCCAGGTGGGCCACGCCGCGGTGCAGCCAGGACAGCACGGGCTCGGGCACGTTCGGGCCGCTGGCGCCGTAGTAGCGCTGCAGCAGCTCACGCGCCAGCGGGGTCTGCCACATGAGCCGGCCATCACTCGCACGCACGGTGATGCTGGCGTAACCGAAGGCGTCGAGCGCGTTGCGGGCCTGGCGGCGTTCGCGCGCGCCCTGCAGGTGCACCTGCATGCGCGCCAGCACTTCCTTCGGCCGTATGGGTTTGGTCACGTAGTCGGTGCCGCCGGCTTCCAGCGCGGCGACCAGGTGCTCGGTCTCGGTCAGGCCCGTCATGAAGATGATGGGGATGTGGGCGGTGGCAGCATTGGCCTTGAGGCGGCGCGCGACCTCGAAGCCGTCCATGCCGGGCATCATGGCGTCGAGCAGCACGATGTCGGGGCGCGCCTGCGCGGCGCGCTGCAGAGCCGAGGCGCCGTCCAGCGCCACCAGCACGGTGCAGCCCGATTCGTCCAGCGCGTCGTGCAGCAGAGACAGGTTGTCGGGCACGTCATCGACGATGAGCACCACGTCGCTCTGTGCGCGGTTCAGGGCCTGGTCCAGGGTGTCGTTCATGTCTTTTCCGGGCTGGTGTCCAGCAAGGCAAGTATGGCGTCGAAACGGTAGGCCCGCGCCAGGCCGCGCACCTGCTCCACCCAGCTGTGGTGCGCGGGGCTTTCGGCCTCGATCTCGTCTAGCAGGCGCACGATGCCGCGGTAATAGCCCAGGCTGGTGTGCTCGCGCAGCTCGGCCAGGCGCTCGGCGCGCGGGGGCAGCAGGGGCCCGGGCGGTGCGGGCGGCGCTTCGGGGGGCAGCACACGTTCGGTCCACTGCAGTTGCAGGCGCTGCTCCAGCCAGTCGAGCAGCTCGCTGTGGCGTATGGGTTTGGTGATGAAGTCCGCCGGCGTGATGCCCACGTCGTTCTCCAGGCCCTTGTCGAAGGCATTGGCCGAGACCACGGCCACGGGCAGCTTGTCCAGGCCGTTCAAACGACGCAGGCGGCGTATGGTTTCCCAGCCGTCGATGCCGGGCATGGCCAGGTCCATGAAAACGGCGTCGGGCCGGTAACCGGCGGCCAGCAGGTCCAGCGCGTCGTGCCCGCTGGCAGCGGTGCGCAGCACGAAGCCCAGGGGCACGAGCAATTGGCTGAGCATCTCGCGGTCGGGCTCTTCGTTGTCCACCACCAGCACGTGGCGGCGCGCGCCCGTGTAACCACGACGTGGCGGCTTGGGTACGGCGGGCCGCGCCGAGGGCAGCGCGGCATGCACCTCGGGCAGGAAAAGCTTGACGTGAAAGACCGAGCCCAGGCCCGGTGTGCTCTGCACCGTGAGTTCGCCGCCCATGAGGTCGGTGAGCATCTTGGCAATCGTCAGGCCCAGGCCGGCGCCGGGTGTGCCCTGGGCTGAGGCGGTGCGCGTGAAGGGCTCGAAGAGGCGGTCCACGTCCTGCAGCGTCATGCCGGGGCCGGTGTCGCGGATGTCAATGTGCGCCATCTCGCGCGCGTAACGCAGCTGGAAAGTCACCTCGCCCTGGGCCGTGAACTTGATGGCGTTGCCCAGCAGGTTGATGAGGATCTGGCGCACACGTTTCTCGTCGGCACGCACGCGCTCGGGCAACACGGACAGGGGCGCGAAACGGAAGGCCAGGCCCTTGGCCGCGGCCTGCAGCTCGAACATGGCGGCCAGTTCGTGCACGGTGTCGGCGAAGGCCATGGGCTTGACGTCGAGCGTGAGCTTGCCCGATTCGATGCGCGCCAGGTCCAGCGTGCCCTCGATCAGCGAGAGCAGATGTTCCCCCCCGCGGCGGATCACCTGCACCGCGTGTTTGCGGTGCTTGGGCACCTGCGGGTCCTCGCCCATCAGTTGCGCGTAACCCAGGATGCTGTTGAGCGGCGTGCGCAGCTCGTGGCTGATGGCGCTGATGTAGCGGCTCTTGGCCTGGTTGGCCTGCTCGGCCTGGTGCTGGGCCTGCTCGGCCGTGCGACGCGCCTCCTGCAGGGCGGCGTCGGTCTGCTGGTGCAACTCGATCTCACGCATCAGCAATGCCGTCTGGCGGTTGGACTCTTCCTGCGCGACCTGGCGGCTCTTGTGCGCCAGCACCACCCACCAGGCCGCCATGCCCGCGATGAGCAGCAGGGCCATATAGGTCTTGAGGAAGCCGCCGCGCAAGGCGGCCTGCATGAAAGCGGGCAGTTCACTGTCGGCATAGACGTGCATCAGGGCCTGCAGCTCCTGCTGGTAGAACAGGCCGAAGACACCCGCCAGCAGCGGCACGGTGACCAGCATGAGCAGGAGGAAATGCGCAAGCCCCGAATCCAGATAGGGCCAGAGGCTGCGCGGCAGCAGGCGCTGCAACATGCCTATCCACTGCGCCGAGAGGCTGGCCTGGGGTTTGCACATGTCACCACAGCGCGCGTCCAGCGTGCAGCAGAGCGAACAGATGGGCCCCTGGTAGGCGGGGCAGTGGGCCATGTCCGGGCCTTCGTAGTCGCCCTCGCAGATCACGCAGCGGCGTACACCGTAGCGCGCATAGGGGCCTGCGTTGGCCTGGGCCTCGGGAGCCAGCTCGCTCTGCCGCGCGATGTAATAACGCCCGCGTGTGGCCCAAGCGATCAACGGCGCGGCGATGAAGGCCGTGCCCAGCGCGATCACCGCCGAGAAGGCCTGGGCCAGCGGGCCGAACAGGCCCAGGTGGGCCGTGACCGAGAGGATGGAGGCCAGCACCATGGCACCCACACCCACGGGGTTGATGTCGTAGAGGTGCGCGCGCTTGAACTCGATGCCCTTGGGCGACAGGCCCAGGGGCTTGTTGATCACCAGGTCGGCCACCACGGCCATCATCCAGGCGATGGCGATGTTGCTGTACAGGCCCAGCACGTCGCCCAGGGCCTGGAAGACGTTCATCTCCATCAGCATGAAGGCGATCAGTGTGTTGAACACCACCCACACCACCCGCCCCGGGTGGCTGTGCGTGAGGCGCGAGAAGAAGTTGCTCCAGGCCAGCGAACCCGCGTAGGCGTTGGTGACGTTGATCTTGAGCTGCGAGATCACCACAAAAAGCGCGGTGGCCGCCACGGCCCAGCCGTAGTTCGGGAACACGTATTCATAAGCGGCCAGGTACATCTGGTTCGGGTCCACCGCGCGTTCGATGGGCACGGCATGCGTGATGGCCAGGTAGGCCAGCAGCGCGCCGCCCAGCATCTTGACCACGCCCAGCAGCACCCAGCCCGGCCCGCCCGCCATGACCCCGAACCACCAGCGCTTGCGGTTGGCCTCCGTGCGGGCCGGCATGAAACGCAGGTAGTCGGCCTGCTCGCCCATCTGCGTGATCAGGGCAATGCCCACCGTCAAGGCGGCACCAAAGAGGGGCAAGGCGAAGTCTGAAGACGCGCCTTTCTCCCCTTTGTAGTGCACCACGCCCGAAAACGCGTCCGGGTCCAGTGCCAGCACATAGGCAAAAGGCACGACCAGCATGAGCAGCCACAGCGGCTGCGTCCAGACCTGCAGGCGGCTGATGGCCGACACCCCGTGCGTGACCAGGGGGATGACCACCAGCGCGCAGATGAGGTAACCCCAGCGCGGTGGAATGTCCAGCGCCAGTTCCAGCGCATAGGCCATGACAGCCGCCTCCAGCGCGAAGAAGATGAAGGTGAAGCTGGCGTAGATCAGCGAGGTGATGGTGGAGCCGATGTAACCAAAACCCGCGCCGCGTGTGAGCAGGTCCATGTCCACGCCATAACGCGCGGCGTAGACGCTGATGGGCCAGCCGGCGAGGAAGATGATGAGCCCCGTGGCCAGGATGGCCCAGAAGGCATTGGCCCAGCCGTACTGCACCAGCAGCGTGGCCCCCACCGCCTCCAGGATCAGGAAGGAGGCCGCGCCAAAGGCCGTGTTGGCCACCCGCCATTCGCTCCACTTGCGGAAACGCTGCGGCGTGTAGCGCAGCGCGTAATCCTCCATGGTCTCGCGCGCCACCCAGGAGTTGTAGTCGCGCCGGATCTTGACGATGGACTGCACGGCCGCCGGCGTATGCGGCGGCGCAGCAAGGTCAGGGGCCAGGGATTCCGGGGCGTTCATGCCCCGGGAGAGTGCAGATTCCGTGCCATGCCCCGGGGTGGGGCGGAATCTGCCTGGCGTAAATGCAGGTGTCGCTCAGCCGCGTAGCGCCGCCTCGATGGCGCTGATGTCGATTTTTGTCATGTCCATCATCGCATCGAAGGCGCGCTTGGCGGCAGCCGGGTCGGGATCAGCAATGGCCCGGGTCAGAACCACCGGTGTGATCTGCCAGGACACCCCCCACTTGTCCTTGCACCAGCCGCAAGCGCTTGCCTGGCCACCATGCGCAATGATCGCGTTCCAGTAACGGTCCGTTTCGGCCTGGTCCGTGGTCGCCACCTGGAAGGAAAACGCCTCGCTTTGCGTGAAGGCAGGCCCGCCGTTGAGCCCGAGGCAGGGGATGCCCATGACCGTGAACTCCACGGTCAACACGTCTCCCTTCTTCCCCGACGGAAAGTCTCCCGGCGCGCGTAACACGGCACCGACGAAGGAGTCTGGAAAGGTATCGGCGTAGAACCGTGCCGCTTCTTCAGCACCGCCCTTGTACCAAAGGCAAATCGTGTTCTTTGCTGGTGTTGTCATGTCACTTCTCCATTGGACAGAAATTCCTGCTTCTGCACACCGGCCCTGCGGCACTTCGTTTTGGCGGCTAACGCTCCGCTCAGGCATCCTTGTTCCCCTGGCGCCGGAGTACCACATGGGTGGCTTTCTCCGACGCCACGAACTGCACGCATTCGTACCCCAGAGCGCGCATGTCCATCCCCTCGAACAGTCGCTCTCCCGCGCCCAGCAGAACCGGCGAGATGGCGACGTGCAGCTCATCGATGAGGCCCTCACGCAGATATTGCTGGATGGTGTTGGCTCCGCCGCCTATGCGTACATCCTTGCCCTTGGCTGCCTCGCGCGCCCGGTCCAGCGCCTCGTGTATGCCGCCCGTGACGAAGTGGAATATCGTGCCGCCTTCCATCTGGAGGGGCTCGCGTGCGTGATGCGTCAGGATGAAAGTTGGAACGTGATAGGGCGGGCTGTCGCCCCACCAGCCTTTCCAGCTCATGTCGGGCCAGGGACCGCGTACCGGTCCGAACATGTTCCTTCCGAGTATCCAGGCCCCGACATTCTGGAAGCCACGGGCGGCGAAATCATCGTCAACGCCGGTCGTGCCGTCCTTGCCGAACAAGGCCCGCTGCAAGGTGCGTGTTGGAAACAGCCACTGGTGCAGTTCCGTCCCGCCCACGCCGAGCGGATGATTGAGGTCCTGATTCGGGCCTGCTCCGTATCCGTCGAGCGAGATGGTGAAGCCCTCAACACGAACTCGTGTCATCGTTTGCCTCCGTTTGGACGCCTAGCGTTACGTCCGTTGTGAAAGCCGAATTTCACTAAAACGCATACGCCGCAAGTTCCCTTGCGATTCCAATTCCCCTCGCTGCACAAGCTCGGCAATACGCATGGCGTAGTAGACATCCGGCAACTCAGGCTGCGCATCTTGGAAATGACGGAGGGTCTTGGCGACGATCAATGCGACCTTTCGCCACGCTGGTGTTACGTTCGAGAGCACAACCGCGTCGATTTCGGCCACCTGTTCGGCCGTGAGAGCCTGGATGTGCTCGACCTCCGATGCGGTCGGCATCGGATCATCTGCGTGCTCAAGCAAGTCCATATTTATACGACCTAGCTTAATATGGGCTGCAAATCTGTCGGCATCACAAAGTTCATGGCGCCTCCCCTGATGTTTTTAAGTGCCTGATTTATATCAGCCTTCCCCCGACTCACCTAGCCCCTGTGTGCCCCCACACCGAGCTGACCTAGCCACGTCGCTTGAGCAGTGGCGCCAGGAGTCCCCGCGCCTGCTGCAGACATTCGTCAAACGACTGCTGGAAGTCCAGCGCATCGATCGCCTCGAATTCCGCACGAGCCAGTTCCGCCCGCTCCTGCAAGCGGCGCAGGAAGGCATCACCGTGTCGCACGAAGAAGGGACTGGCCTCTGCGATCGCCTTCGGCTCCAAATTAGCCACGGCACACAGGTCGAACAGGTCGCGCGCCTTCGCCTGGTCACCCCGAAACCACATCTTCTTGGCGATGATCTCCGCGCTGCGCTCCACCTTGATCTCGCGCCCCGCATGCCGCACCACCTCGTAGGGCTGCGCCGTCAGTGCCATGCCCACCACGATATCGATCTCGCCTTGCGGCAGGTAGAACTTGATGAACTCGGCGTTCTCTTCGTAGTCCGCGCTTACCGCCTCGGCCACATCGCTGAGCCTGGGGTTCACATAACCCAGGTACTGCGGGTCGGGCACGAAGAGGTCAATGTCCTTGCTGAGCCGATGCCCGTGACGCAGCATGAGCACGGTGCCACCGCCAAAGGTCCACAGCGGCTGATGCACCATGCCTTCCAGATGCGTCATCAGGCCGAGCGCCTGGGGCCACAGCTCACGCCAGACGCCGGGACGGTTGAGGTCAAGCCTGGAACTCATGCCCACAAACCCCGCGCACTCTTGAAACCCCGCGCCAGCTCACGCATCCGTGCCCAGACCTCGGCACGCGGTACGCCCTCTTGCGCATGCAACTGTTCCACCACGGCCGCCAGCAGGGCGGGCGTGGCCTCGTCCAGCAGGGTGGCCACGTGCGGCTGGAAGGCGGCCGGCACGCGCCCCTGCAGCAGGGCCGCGCGCAGCACGCTGGCCGTCAGCGGCTGGCGGTAACTCACGCTGGCGCTGCGCGCTGCGAGTTCCAGGGCCGGAGTCTTGCCCACCGTCGGCTGCGGCGCCACCGTGACGGACAGACCCAGCACACCCAGCAGGCGACTCACCCGCAGCAAGCTCAGATCCTGGAGGCTGGCGGCTTCCAGCTGGTTGACTGTGGCGCGCGACAGGCCGCTGAGCCGCGCCAGCGCGGCCTGCGTGAGGCCCATGTCGGCGCGACGGGTGCGGACGACGGTGCTGAGTTCTGCCAGGGTGGACATGGCAACACTCTAGGACAGGTCTCCATTAATGTCAAATATATTCGACATAAAGAATGGCGCCCAACACCCGGCTGCAAGGGCCCTTAACCCTCCTGCAACAAACTGCTAGCAATCGCCGCCGCCGCCGTGCGTGTCTCCACGCCCAGCTTCTCGAAGATGTGTTCGAGGTGCTTGTTCACCGTGCGCGGGCTCATGCCCAGGATGTCGGCGATGTCGCGGTTGGTCTTGCCCTTGGCCAGCCAGGAGAGCACCTCGGTCTCGCGCGGGGTGAGCGCGGCCACGGAAAGGCGGCGTTGCGCCGGGTCGAGCGCCAGCGCGACACGGCGCAGCAGCACCATGACTTCACCGGGGCCGCCCTGCCCCAGGTAACGCGCCTGCAGCTGGCTGCCGTCGGGCAGCGGAGCCAGGGTCTCGCCCTGGTGCACGACCTGCTGCAGCCACTGGCGCTGGGTCGTGTCGTCTTGCTCCGGGCCCAGGGCCTGGGCCAGCCAGCGCATGGCCTGGGGAGAGCGCCAGGCCAGACGGCCCTGCGTGTCCAGCAGCAGCACGCCCAGGCCGGCCACGTCCACGGCCTCGCGCGCCAGGCGGCTCACGTGGGCGTTGCGCAGATGGGTGGCCAGGCGGGCCAGTACCTCGGGGATCTTCAGCGGCTTGACGACGTAGTCCACCCCACCGCTGGCAAAGCCCTCGACGATCTGCTCGGTCTCGGCCAGGCCGGTCATGAAGATCACGGGCACATGGGCCCAGGAGGGTTCGCCCTTGAGGCGGCGGCAGAGGGTGAAGCCGTCGTCGCCGGGCATGATGGCGTCGAGCAGCACGGCGTCGGGCACGGCCATCTCGAAGCGCTCCAGCGCCTCGATGGCGTCGCGGGCCACCAGCACGGTGTAACCCTCGATGGCCAGCGCGTCGCAGAGCAAACGCAGGGTGTCGGGCGCGTCGTCCACCACCAGCACCACGCTGGAGACGGCGGACGGGGGCAGGGGCTCAGGCGGATTCATCTTCGGTCTCTTTCAGGCGGGCGATCAGGGCGGTGAAGTCGAAACGGTCCACGTGCACCACCAGGGCCTGCAGCACGTCGGCGATGGCCGGCGCCTCCTGGGCGCTGTTGCGCAGCAGGCTGCGCAGGCCGCTGGCATTGCCAAGGCGCGCCAGGGCGATGAGGCGCTGGCGCAGTTCGGCGGGCAGCGGCAGGGCGGTGGCGCCGTCGGGTGCGGTGGGGGAGGCGGCCAGGCGCTGGGTTTCGTGCACCCATTCCAGTTGCAGCACACGCGCCAGCAGGTCCAGCAGCTCGGACTCGATCACGGGCTTGCTCACGAAACCCTGGGCGCCGACGGCGGCCAGCAGCTCGGGGCGGTTCTCGAAGGGGTCGGCCGAGACGAAGATGATGGGCAGCTGCGCCGGGCAACTGCTGCGGATGAGCTGTGCGGTCTGCCAGCCGTTGAGGTCGTCCATAGTGATGTCGAGCAGCACGGCGTCGGGCTGGTGCTGCTGCAGGATCTCCAGCGCCTCGCGGCCGCTGGCGGCCTCGCGCACGATGAAACCCAGGGGCAGCAGCAGGCTGGCCAGCAGCTGGCGCTGGATGGGCTGGTCGTCCACCACCAGCAGGGTGCGGCGCGGCGCAAGGTAGCCCACGATGGGCCGCAGGTGGCGCACCGCGGGCACGGCGGGCGGATCGATCTCGCGCAGATAAAGGCGCACGCTGAAGGTGCTGCCCTCGCCCACGGCGCTGCGCAGCGTGAGCTCGCCGCCCATGAGTTCGGTGAGCAGGTGCGTGATGGTCAGGCCCAGGCCGGTGCCCGATTCGCTGGTGCGCCGGCCGGCGCTGCCGCGCTCGAAGGGCTGGAAGATGCGCTCCTGGTCCTGCGGGGCGATGCCGATGCCGCTGTCTTCCACCTCGAAGCGCAGCACCTCGTGCCGGCAGTCCACCCGGAACACGATGCCGCCGCGGTCGGTGAAGCGCACGGCATTGGCCAGCAGGTTGATGAGGATCTGGCGCAGGCGCTTGGCGTCGGCCTGCACCCAGGCCGGCACGCGGCCCTGCGTCTCCAGCCGGAAAGTCAGGCCCTTGCCCTCGGCCTGCGGCTGCACCATGCGCGCGAGTTCGGAGAGGAATTCGGGGAAAGGCAGGGGCGCCGGGTCCAGGCGCAGGCGGCCGGCCTCGATGCGGGCCAGGTCCAGCAGGCCGTCGATCAGCGCGTGCATGTGCTGGCCGCTCTGCTGCATGGTGGTGACCATCTCGCGCGGGCTGCCCTGCAGCTCCTTGCCGCGCAGCAGGATCTGCGCGTAACCCAGGATGCTGTTGAGCGGGGTGCGCAGTTCGTGCGTCATGCCGGCCACGTAGCGGGTCTTGGCCTGGCTGGCGGCCTCGGCCACCTCCTTGGCGCCCTGCAGGGCTTCGTCGGTGCGCTGGTGGGCGTCGATCTCCTTCTGCAGCAGCTGGGTCTGGCGCTCGGATTCGTCGTGCGCCATGCGCCGGCTCTCGTTGGCCAGCACCACCCACCAGGCGCACACGGCGGCCAGCAGGGCCAGCAGGGAGAAGGCCTTGATGAAGGGTTCGCGCAACTGCTCGGCCGGGGTCTGCAGGCTCTCCTGCACGTAGACCACGCCCAGCACGAAGGCCAGCAGCGCGCACAGGCCCAGGAAGACCGTGAAGTACTGCGCCACGCGGAAGTTGTAGCTTTTGTTCAGGCTGGCCGGCAGGAAGGCGGCCAAGGCCACGCGCAGCTGGTCGGCCGCGCGCGACTGGCTCTTGCAACGGTCGTGGCAGCGTGATTCGAGCGAGCAGCACAGGGAGCAGATGGGCGCGCCGTAGGCCGGGCAGCTGGCCATGTCGGCGCTTTCGAACTGGTTCTCGCAGACGCTGCAGCGCAGCACCTCGCCCGGTTTCCAGGGCGAGGCGTCGTGCCGCGCCAGGTAATAGCGCCCCTTGGTGGCCCAGGCCAGCAGCGGCGCGGCGAGCATGGCGGTGAAGAGCGCAATGAAGGGCGAGAAGGCCGCCGCGTATTCGCCCAGCAGCCCGGCATGGGCCGTGACCGACAGCAGCACGGCCAGGCCCATGGCGCCCAGGCCCACGGGGTTGAGGTCGTAAAGGTAGGCACGGCGGAACTCCACACCCTTCGGTGACAGGCCCAGGGGCTTGCTGATGACCAGGTCGGCCACCAGGGCGCCGACCCAGGCGATGGCCACGTTGGCGTACAGGCCCAGCACTTTCTCCAGCGCGCCGAAGACGCCCAGGGTCATGAGCAGCATGGCGATGATGACGTTGAACACCAGCCAGACCACGCGCCCCGGGTGGCTGCGCGTGAGCCGCGCGAAGAAGTTGCTCCAGGCCAGCGAGCCGGCGTAGGCGTTGGTGACGTTGATCTTGACCTGCGAGATCACCACGAAGAGCACGGTGAGCCACAGGGCCAGCACCGGGCTGTCTAGCGACTGGCTGTAACCCACCAGGTACATCTGCGTGGGTTCGGCCGCATGGCCCGGCAGCGCGCCGTACTGCAGGGCGACGAAGGCCAGGAAAGCGCCGCCCAGCATCTTGAGCATGCCCGGCACGATCCAGCCCGGCCCGGCGGCCAGCACGCAACCCCACCAGCGCCAGCGGTTGGCCCGGGTGCGTTCGGGCATGAAACGCAGGTAGTCCACCTGCTCGCCGATCTGCACCACCAGCGAGAAGGCCACGGCCGCGGCCGCGCCGAACATGAGCGGCTCGAACTCGCTGCTGCCCGAGCTCAGGCCCGACAGGCCGGTGAATTCCCGGTAGAGCTCGGGCTGGGCCACGGCGAACCAGAGGAAGGGCCAGAGCAGCAGCACCACCCACAGCGGCTGGGTCCAGGTCTGCAGGCGCGAAATGAAGGTGATGCCGTACAGCACCAGCGGGATGATGACCAGCGAGGACAGCACGTAGCACCACACCAGCGGCCAGTCCAGCACGAGCTGCAGCGCCAGCGCCATGATGGCCGCCTCCAGCGCGAAGAAGATGAAGGTGAAGCTGGCGTAGATCAGCGAGGTGACGGTGGAGCCCAGGTAACCGAAACCCGCGCCGCGCGTGAGCAGGTCCATGTCCAGGCCGTAGCGCGCGGCGTAGACGGCGATGGGCAGGCCGGTGAGGAAGGTGATGAGCCCCATGACCAGGATGGCCCACAGCGCGTTGTCGAAACCGTAGTTCAACGCGATGGCGCCGCCGATGGCCTCCAACGCCAGGAAGGACATGCCGCCGAAGGCCGTGTTGGCCACGCGCCATTCGCTCCACTTGCGCGCGCTGTGCGGCGTGTAGCGCAGCGCGTAGTCCTCCAGGGTCTCGTTGGCCACCCAGGAGTTGTAGTCGCGGCGGATGCGGAAGATTTTTTGCGGTGCGTTCTTCATAAAGGTGCGTGCGGGCCAGGGCGCCTCTTTCTGGTGTGCGCAGGACCCATGCAGGTGCACATGCAAGAACTGTTCTCGGATCGCGATGCGACACCGATACGTTGATTGACGTATGGGCCGTACGCGCTCCTCTCCCTAATCTCAAGGCCGTGGTGACACCGTGTTGCCCGCACCTCCCGCAGGTGTTTCCTGGTTCCCTCTTCCTCTAACTGGAGTGCCTCATGAAGAAACCGTCTGCCCCCTCCCACCCGCTGGCCACCGGCCTGCAGCGCCGCCAGGTCCTGCAGGCCATGGGCGCCCTGTCCGTGGCCGGTGTGCCCGCCCTGGCCGCGGCCCAGCAGTTCCCGACCGCCAAGGTCAACACGACCAAGCTGGCCGTGACCGACACCGAAGTGATCGTGGGGCAGTTGCACTCGTCCTCCGGCACCATGGCCATCTCCGAGACCGGCTCCATCCAGGCCGAGCAGCTGGCCATCGACCAGATCAACGCCATGGGCGGCATCCTGGGTCGCAAGATCAAGGTGATCAAGGAAGACGGCGCCTCCGACTGGCCGACCTTCGCCGAGAAGTCCAAGAAGCTGCTGGTCAACGACCACGTGGCCGCCGTCTTCGGCTGCTGGACCAGCGCCTCGCGCAAGGCCGTGCTGCCGGTGTTCGAGAAGGAAAACGGCCTGCTTTACTACCCGACCTTCTACGAAGGCCTGGAGCAGAGCAAGAACGTGATCTACACGGGCCAGGAAGCCACGCAGCAGATCATCTACGGCCTGGACTGGGGTTCGAAGGAAAAGAAAGCCAAGACCTTCTTCCTGGTCGGCTCGGACTACATCTGGCCGCGCACCTCGATGAAGATCGCGCGCAAGCACATCGAGTCCGTGGGCAAGCTGGGCAAGGTGGTCGGCGAGGAGTACTACCCGCTGGGCAACACCAACTTCAACTCCCTGATCAACAAGATCAAGGTGGCCAAGCCGGACTGCATCTTCGCGGCCGTGGTGGGCGGCTCCAACGTGGCCTTCTACAAGCAGCTCAAGGCCGCCGGCATCACCGGTGACAAGCAGTTCCTGCTCACCCTGTCGGTGACGGAAGACGAAATGACCGGTGTGGGCGGCGAGAACTTCACCGGCTTCTACAGCTCGATGAAGTACTTCCAGTCGCTGGACAACGAGAACAACAAGAAGTTCGTCGCGGCCTTCAAGGCCAAGTACGGCAAGGACGCCGTGATCGGCGACGTGACGCAGGCCGGTTACCTCGGCCCCTGGCTGTGGAAGGCCGCCGTGGAGAAGGCCGGCAGCTTCGACGTGGACAAGGTCGTGGCCGCATCGCCCGGCATCGAGCTCAAGACCGCACCCGAAGGCTACGTGAAGCTGCACGAGAACCACCACCTGTGGAGCAAGTCGCGCATCGCCATCGGCAACAAGGACGGCACCTTCAAGGTGGTGGCCGAGTCGCCCAAGCTGATCGAACCCGATCCCTTCCCGAAGGGCTACCAGTAATCAGATCCGCTCAGGGAAAGAAGGTGGCGGCCGCCCGCTGACCCGGGGGCCGCCACCCGTGATTCGTACACAGACAGGCAGGTGACGCCATGGAATTTTCGGAAATACTCAACATCACCCTGATGCAGGGTTTCGCGGGGCTGAGCCTGTTCTCGGTGCTGCTGCTCATGGGCCTGGGCCTGGCCATCATCTTCGGCCAGATGGGCGTGATCAACATGGCGCATGGTGAGTTCATGACCATCGGCGCCTACACGGTCTTCCTCTTCTCCACGCTGGTGGAGAAGTTCGCCCCCAATCTGATGCCCTATTACTTCCTGGTCGCCATCGCGGTGGCCTTCTGCCTGGCCTTCATCGCGGGCTGGCTGGTGGAGTGGGGCCTGATCCGTTTTCTCTACAAGCGCCCGCTGGACACACTGCTGGCCACCTGGGGCCTGAGCCTGGCGATCCAGCAGATCTTCCGCACCGCCATCGGCCCCAAGGAGGTCAGCCCCACGCTGCCCGACTGGCTGATGGGCTCCTGGTCGCCGCACGAGGGCCTGGACATCCCGATCAACGGCCTGTTCGTGCTGGGCCTGACCACCTTCGTGACCTGCGGTGTGCTGCTGGCGCTGTACAAGAGCCGCTGGGGCCTGCGGGTGCGCGCCACGGTGAGCAACCGCACCATGGCCAACGCCATCGGCATCAACACCAGCAAGACCGACCGCCTGACCTTCGCCATCGGCTGCGGCATCGCCGGCGTGGCGGGCGCGGCCTTCACCACCATCGGCTCCACGGGCCCGACCAGCGGCTCGCTCTACATCGTGGACTCCTTCCTGGTCGTGACCTTCGGCGGGGCGGCCAGCCTGCTGGGCACGGTGGCCTCGGCCTTCGGCATCGCGCAGACACAGTCGATCAGCGAGTTCTTCATGAGCGGCTCGAACGCCAAGGTGCTGACGCTCTCCATCATCGTCGTGATCCTGATGATCCGCCCGCAAGGCCTGTTCGCCAGCAAGGTGCGTCGCTGATCCTGCTTCTTACTTCCGGAGTCACCCCATGAACAAATTCAACGCGTGGATCGCCAGCAAGGGACTGGGCAGCGTGCTCATCCTGGCCGTGCTGCTGGCCGTCGTCTTTCCGCTGGTCTTCGACATCTTCCGCCTCAACCTGGTGGGCAAGTACCTGACCTACGGCTTCGTCGCCCTCGGGCTCGTGATGCTCTGGGGCTACGGCGGCGTGCTGAGCCTGGGCCAGGGCGTGTTCTTCGGCCTGGGCGGTTACGCCATGGCCATGTTCCTCAAGCTCGAAGCGTCCGACCCCATCACCACCAAGATCCAGTCCACCCCCGGCATCCCGGACTTCATGGACTGGAACCAGCTCACGGCCCTGCCGCTGTGGTGGCAGCCCTTCGAGTACCTGCCCTTCGCGCTGTTCGCGGTGGTGGCGGTGCCGACGCTGCTGGCCTTCATCGTCGGCTACGCCATGTTCAAGCGGCGTGTGGGCGGGGTGTACTTCGCCATCATCACGCAGGCCGTGGCGCTGATCCTCACCGTGCTCATCATCGGCCAGCAGGGTTACACGGGCGGCGTCAACGGCATGACCGACCTGAAGACCGTGCTGGGCTGGGACACGCGCACCGACAGCGCCAAGTACATCCTCTACTACCTCTGCACCTTCCTGCTGATCGGCGGCATCCTGCTGTGCCTGTGGATCCAGAAGAGCAAGCTGGGCACCCTGCTGCTGGCCATGCGCGACAAGGAAGACCGGGTGCGTTTCTCGGGCTACGACGTGGCCATGTTCAAGGTCTTTGTGTTCTGTCTGGCGGCGGCGCTCTCGGGCATCGGCGGGGCCCTGTTCACGCTGCAGGTGGGTTTCATGTCGCCGTCCTTCGTGGGCATCGTGCCCTCGATCGAGATGGTGATCTACGCCGCGGTGGGCGGGCGCCTGAGCCTGGTGGGTGCAGTCTACGGCACCCTGCTCGTGAACTTCGGCAAGACCTACTTCTCCGAGAGCTTCCCCGACCTCTGGCTCTTCCTGATGGCCGCGCTCTTCATAGGCGTGACCATGGCTTTCCCCGACGGCCTGGCCGGTCTGTGGGACAAGAAAGTCAAGCCCTGGTGGCAGCGCAAGCAGGCCGAGCGCCTGGCCATCCGCGCCGCGGTAGCGGCCGACGCGGCCACCGATACGCCGGTCACCCAGGCCAGCCCCGCGGCACGACCCACGCCAGCCCAGCTGAGTGGCCAGAGCGCCTGACCCCCCGACACAGGAGCACACCATGAGCAATACCGACTTCGCCCTGGCCGTGGAAGACCTGACGGTCTCCTTCGACGGTTTCAAGGCCATCGATAACCTGACCCTCTACATCGACAAGAACGAGCTGCGCGTGATCATCGGCCCCAACGGTGCGGGCAAGACCACGCTGCTGGACCTGATCTGCGGCAAGACCAAGGCCAGCGGCGGCAGCATCAAGTTCAAGAACGAGGAACTGACCAAACTGGACGAGCACATCCGCGTGCGCCGCGGCATCGGCCGCAAGTTCCAGACGCCGTCGATCTACGAGAACCTGTCCGTCTTCCAGAACCTGGAGGTGTCCTACCCCACGGGCCGCTCGGTCTTCGGCGCGCTGGGTTTCAAGTGCACCGGCGAGGTGAAGGCCCGCGTGCAGGTGGTGGCCGAGGAGATCGGCCTGGCCGACACGCTGGAGAAAGAGGCCGGCCTGCTCTCGCACGGGCAGAAGCAGTGGCTGGAGATCGGCATGCTGCTGATGCAGGACCCCGAGCTGCTGATGCTGGACGAACCCATCGCCGGCATGAGCGCACGCGAGCGTGAACTCACCGCCGAGCTGCTCAAGCGCATCTGCAAGAACCGCTCGGTGATCGTGATCGAGCACGACATGGAGTTCGTCAAGCAGATCGCGCACAAGGTCACCGTCATGCACCAGGGAAAGATCCTGGCCGAGGGCTCCATGGCCACGGTGCAGGCCGACCCCAAGGTGATCGACGTCTATCTCGGTCACTGATTCCCCAGGAGAAACAACCATGCTCAAAGTCACCGACATGTACACGGCCTACGGCCAGAGCGAGGCCCTGCACGGCATCTCTTTCGAAAGCAACAAGAACGAGACGGTCGCCATCATGGGCCGCAACGGCATGGGCAAGACCACGCTGTTCAAGAGCCTGATGGGTGTGCTGCCGCTCAAGTCCGGGCAGATCCTGGTCGACGGGCAGGACGTCTCGAAGGACGAAAGCTACCGCCGGGTTGCCAAGGGCATCGCCTACGTACCCCAGGGTCGCATGATCTTCCCGACGCTGACCGTCGAGGAAAACATCCAGACCGGCCTGGAGAACGCCAGGCACAAGCAGATTCCCGAAGAGATCTACGCGCTGTTTCCCGTGCTGTGGGACATGCGCCGGCGCAAGGGCGGCAACCTCTCGGGCGGACAGCAACAGCAGCTGGCGATTGCCCGCGCGCTGGTGACCAACCCCAAGGTGCTGCTGCTGGACGAGCCCACCGAAGGCATCCAGCCTTCGATCATCAAGGACATCGCCAAGGCGCTCAACGAGATCCGCAAGCTGCGCGAGATCACCATCATCGTCTCCGAGCAGGTGCTGTCCTTCGCGATGGACGTGGCCGACCGCCTGTTCGTGATCGAAGGCGGCCGCCTGGTGCACGAGACCGCGCGTGACCAGACCGATGTGAAGCGCATCAAGTCCTACCTTTCCGTCTGACCCCTCCCCCATTTTTTCACCCTGACCTTTAGGAGAAGCACCATGGCCGAAGCCCTCATCAAAGTCGACCTCAAGCAGTCCGCCTACAGCAACCCCCAGGTGCACAACCGCTGGCACCCGGACATTCCCATGGCGGCCTGGGTCAACCCCGGCGAGGACTTCATCCTCGAAACCTACGACTGGACCGGCGGTTTCATCAAGAACAACGACAGCGCCGACGACGTGCGTGACATCGACCTGTCCATCGTCCACTTCCTGACCGGCCCGGTGGGGGTCAAGGGCGCCGAACCCGGCGACCTGCTGGTGGTGGACCTGCTGGACATCGGCGCCAAGGACGAGAGCCCCTGGGGCTTCAACGGCTTCTTCAGCAAGAAGAACGGCGGCGGTTTCCTGACCGACCACTTCCCGCTGGCGCAGAAGTCCATCTGGGACTTCAACGGCATGTTCACCAAGAGCCGCCATGTGCCCGGCGTCGAATACGCCGGCCTGATCCACCCCGGCCTGATCGGCTGCCTGCCCGACAAGAAGATGCTCGATGCCTGGAACGCACGCGAGCAGGAACTGATCGACACCGACCCCACCCGCGTGCCCGGCCTGGCCAACCCGCCCTTCGCCGCCACCGCCCACCTGGGCAAGCTCACGGGCGAAGCCGCCAAGAAGGTCGCCGCCGAAGGCGCGCGCACCGTGCCCCCGCGCGAACACGGCGGCAACTGCGACATCAAGGACCTGTCGCGCGGCTCCAAGGTGTTTTTCCCGGTCTACGTGGACGGCGCGGGCCTGAGCGTGGGCGACCTGCACTTCAGCCAGGGCGACGGCGAAATCACCTTCTGCGGCGCCATCGAGATGGCCGGCTGGGTGCACATGCGCGTGAACCTGATCAAGGGCGGCATGGCCAAGTACGGCATCAAGAACCCCATCTTCAAGCCCAGCCCGATCACGCCCAACTACAAGGACTACCTGATCTTCGAAGGCATCTCGGTGGACGAGGCCGGCAAGCAGCACTACCTGGACGTCAACGTGGCCTACCGCCAGGCCTGCCTGAACGCCATCGAGTACCTCAAGAAGTTCGGCTACAGCGGCGCCCAGGCCTATTCCATCCTGGGCACGGCGCCGGTGCAAGGCCACATCAGCGGCGTGGTCGACGTGCCCAACGCCTGCGCCACCCTGTGGCTGCCGACCGAGATCTTCGACTTCGACATCAACCCCACGGCCGCCGGCCCGGTGAAGATGATCGACGGCAGCATCCAGATGCCGATCTCGCAGGACGTGAAGTAAGCGCACAGGAGCCCCGCATGCCTACCTACGACTACGACTGCCCGGACTGCGGGGGCTTCGAGGCCCTGCGCAGCCTGGCGCAGCGCAACGAGCCCTGCAGCTGCCCGGATTGCGGCACCGTGAGCACGCGCGTGTTCGTCAGCGCACCGCGTCTGGCTTGCCTGAGCAGCGAGACACGGGCTGCGCACGAGACGAATGAGCGTGCCTCTCATGCTCCGCGGTCCTCGCGGGATGGGGCGTATGGGCGGCTCAAGCATCCGGCGGGGTGTGGGTGTTGTTCTACCAGTGGCAAGCGTGGCTCTACCGTGACGGCGGCGGATGGGAGCAAGTCCTTTGCTGGTAAGCGGCCTTGGATGATCAGTCACTGATTTTCTTTTTTGCCGTACTTGTTATGTACGCCTCTTCTTCCACCCCCTATCCCCCCGCCCCTTCCCACCCTCGCCAGGGCGGGAAGGGGAGCCCGATTTTGTTTCGTCGCGCCGGCTACGCTTCTACAAGGGTGAGGTCGCGAACTGCTTCTGCTTGCCGAGAGTAGAGGGCTACGGTCGTAGTCAATGGCTCGTTCGCTGGCGCGCAGCTGCCAGCCAGGGGTGCGCACATCCCTTCGCGGTCTCTACGACCGCCAGCCTGAAATGCAGGCAATCCAAAACCGGTGGCGACCTATGCGTCGTAGAAGCGTATCCCTCCACCAACCACCAAATCGGCTCCCCCTTCCCGCCCTGGCGAGGGTGGGAAGGGGGCGGGGGGGGATAGGGGGTGGTTACAAAACTCTCTCAGCCCACCACCTGAACAGAAACACCCAATAGACAAGGAAGAAACGAAATGATCCACGGCGATATCTCCAGCAGCAACGACACCGTAGGCGTCGCAGTCGTCAACTACAAGATGCCCCGCCTGCACAGCAAGGCCGAAGTGCTGGCCAATGCCCGCAAGATCGCCGACATGCTGGTCGGCATGAAACAGGGCCTGCCCGGCATGGACCTGGTGATCTTTCCCGAGTACAGCACCCACGGCATCATGTACGACGCCAAGGAAATGTACGAGACCGCCGCTGCCGTGCCCGGTGAAGAAACTGAAATCTTTGCCGAGGCCTGCCGCAAGGCCAAGGTCTGGGGCGTGTTCTCGCTGACCGGCGAGCGGCACGAAGAGCACCCGAACAAGGCGCCCTACAACACGCTCATCCTCATGAACGACCAGGGCGAGATCGTGCAGAAGTACCGCAAGATCATGCCCTGGGTGCCCATCGAAGGCTGGTACCCGGGCAACTGCACCTATGTCTCCGACGGCCCCAAGGGGCTCAAGGTCAGCCTCATCATCTGCGACGACGGCAACTACCCCGAGATCTGGCGCGACTGCGCCATGAAGGGTGCCGAGCTCATCGTGCGCTGCCAGGGTTATATGTACCCGGCCAAGGACCAGCAGGTGCTCATGGCCAAGGCCATGGCCTGGGCCAACAACAGTTATGTGGCCGTGGCCAACGCGGCCGGCTGGGACGGTGTCTACAGCTACTTCGGCCACTCGGCCCTGATCGGCTTCGACGGCCGCACGCTGGGCGAATGCGGCGAGGAGGAATACGGCGTGCAGTACGCTGCCCTGTCCAAGAGCCTGATCCGCGACTTCCGCAAGAACGGGCAGAGCGAGAACCACCTGTTCAAGCTGCTGCACCGCGGTTATACCGGCAAGATCAACTCGGGCGAAGGCGACACCGGTGTGGCGGCCTGCCCCTACGAGTTCTACGGCAAATGGATCAGCGACCCCGAGGGCACGCGCAAGCAGGTGGAGTCCTTCACGCGTTCCACCGTGGGCACGCCGGAGTGCCCCATCGAGGGCATTCCGAACACGCCGCCCGTGCATCGCTGAACCCAGGGTGCCGGCCACCCCGGCACGCAGCACACCATGAACCTGTCCGACAGCCCAGGCGATCCGCTGGCCGTCTACCGCATCCGCACGCAGCCCTGGTACCGCCCGGCGGCGCGCGAGGTGGCGCTTTACGAACACGCCTACGCGCAGCGCCTGCCGCTTCTGCTCAAGGGGCCGACGGGCTGTGGCAAGACGCGTTTCGTCGAGTACATGGCCTGGAAGCTGGGGCGCCCGCTCGTCACGCTGGCCTGCAACGAGGACATGAGCGCCTCCGACCTGGTGGGCCGCTGGCTGCTGGACGAACGCGGCACCACCTGGCACGACGGCCCGCTGACCCTGGCCGTGCGCCATGGCGGCATCTGCTACCTGGACGAGGTGGTGGAGGCGCGCCAGGACACCACGGTGGTGATCCACCCGCTGACCGACGCGCGGCGCATGCTGCCGCTGGACCGCAAGGGCGAGCTTGTGCACGCGCACCCGGACTTCCAGCTCGTGGTCTCCTACAACCCGGGTTACCAGAGCCGCGCCAAGGACATGAAACCGTCCACGCGCCAGCGCTTCGCGGCGTTGGCCTTCGACTACCCGCCCGAGGCCGTGGAGACCGAGATCGTGGCGCACGAGGCCGGCATCGCGCCGGAACTGGCCGCCCGCCTGGTGGGCATCGCGCGGCGCTCGCGCGCCCTGTGCGAACGGGGCCTGGACGAAGGCGTGTCCACGCGCATGCTGGTTTATGCCGGCACCCTGATCCGCGACGGCGTGGACCCGCGCGACAGCTGCGACATGACCATGACGCGCGCGCTGACCGACGACCCCGACATGAGCGCCGCCCTGCGCGCCCTGGTCGATGCCAGTTTCCCCTGAAGCGCCACGTCCGGCGCTCGCTTTGCTGCTGCAGGCCTTGAGCGGGCGTGAGCTGCAGCTGCAGACCCTGCCCGCGGCGCCGCCCGATACGCCCCCTGCGCGCGCCATCCTCACGCCCACCCATCTGCTGCTGCCGGCAGGCGACTGGGCACAGCAGCGCGCTGCCGTGGCCCATGCCGCGGCGCATCTGCTGCACTCACCCGTGGCGCAGGCTTCCTCCACACTCAAGCCGCTCGCGCAGGCCGTGGTGGCAGCCGTGGAGGATGCACGTGTCGAACAGCTGCTGATGGCTCAGCTGCCGGGGATACGCCCCTGGTTCCTGGCCGGTCTGCGCGAGAGCCTGCAGCCGCAGGGCCTGAGCTTCACGGCCCTGGTCTCGCGCCTGAGCCTGGCCCTGCACGACGAGGACTATGCCGACGGCAACGCCTGGGTGGACAAGGGGCGTTCGCTTTTTGCCGCTGCCCGCGCGCAGCACGGCCTGCAGGACTGCACGGCCTTTCGCCGCCTGGCCGCCGTGCTGGCCAACGACCTGGGCCAGATGCGCGTGCGTTTCGAGCCGCAGCAGTACGCCGTGCCCGCCACCTACCGCGACGACAACAGCTACCTCTGGGACCACGGCGTGGCGCGTGATGAAGAGGCCCAGGCCCTGCAGGCCCCGCTGCAGGAGCAGCCGCCTGCGGGTGGCGCAGCGGCACAGACCGTCGAATCCTTCATCGCCGTCCACCACTACCCCGAATGGGACGCGCGCAGTGCCGTGCTGCGACAGGACTGGTGCACCCTGTACGAGTTGCGGCCCCTGCTCCAGGCCGGCGCAGCCGCCGCGCCCGCACACCAGTTGTTGCCCCTCGTGCACCGGCACCGCCCCTTGCACGGCCGGCGCCTGCGCCGCCAGTGGGAAGGCGAAACGCTGGACCTGGACGCCGCCATCGAGGCCGCCGTCGAACGCCGCCTGGCAGGGGCGCCTTCGGGCCGCCTCTTCCAGCGCCCGGGCCCGCAGGCCCGGCCCCTGAGCCTGCTGGTACTGCTCGATGTTTCCCAGTCCACCGGCGAACGCGCCGGCGCAGCGGCCCCCAGCCTGCTGGAGGTGGAGCAGCAGGCCGCCCTGCTGCTGGCACGCACGGCCCAGGTCGCGGGCGAACGCATCGCCCTGCACGCTTTCTGCTCGGACACACGGGCCCGGGTGCGTTACCACCGGCTGCTGGATTTCGGCGCGCCGCTGGACGCGCAGGCCGAGGCCCGGCTGCTGGCCCTGCGCCCGGCCTGGTCCACCCGCCTGGGCGCCGCCCTGCGCCACGCCAGCACCCTGCTGGCGGCGGAACCGGCCGAGCGGCGCGCCCTGCTGGTACTGACCGACGGTGCGCCGTCGGATGTGGATGTGCACGACGCACGTTATCTGGTCGAGGACGCACGCGCCGCCGTGCTGGAAGCGGCCCGCCTGGGCCTGCCGGTCTGCGGCCTGGCCGTGGATGCCGGTGCAGCCGCTTATGCGCGCCGGATTTTCGGGGCCGGAAACTACCGCATTGCCGAAACGCCGGCCCGGCTGCCACGCCAGCTGAGTGCCCTGCATGCACGGTTAACAGGCATCTGAACCGGTGAATTGCCTCATGGCGGTGCGCAACGGGATGACGGTGCACCCGAAACAGGCGAAACTGCGGGCCCAGGCACAAATCCGGGCATGGCGCCGCGCGGGCACGACGGCACGGCTATTGCATAAGCAGGACACAACACACCACGCACGACCATGGAACTCACGCCGCGCGTTCGGCCGGCCTTAACGGCCGCACGGTCTGATTTTGAAGCGAAGCGATATGGAACTCACGCCCCGTGAAAAAGACAAGCTGCTGATCTTCACCGCCGCCCTGTTAGCCGAACGGCGTATGGCGCGCGGGCTCAAGCTCAACTACCCTGAAGCCGTGGCCTACATCAGCGCCGCGGTGATGGAAGGCGCGCGCGACGGCAAGAGCGTGGCCCAGCTCATGAGCGAGGGCCGCACCCTGCTGACGCGCGCCGACGTGATGGACGGCATCGCCGAGATGATTCCCGACATCCAGGTCGAAGCCACCTTTCCCGACGGCACCAAGCTCGTCACCGTGCACCAACCCATCGTCTGAAAGCTGCCAGACCATGCGCCAACTCGTCCTCTGCCTGCTCGCCCTGCTCATGACCAGCGCCACGGTGGCGGGCGATGGCAATACCCTGGCGCCGCTGCAACTGCCGCTGCGCGACATCATCGGCTTCATCGCCTTTGGTGTGCTGGGCGGCATGCTGGTCTGGCACCTGCGCAAGTGAAACCGACATTCCAACCGGAGACTCCCGTATGAAACGACTGCTGTCACACATCACCGGCTGCGCCACGCTGCTGCCTCTGCTGGCACGGGCCCACGAGGGGCATGGCCTGGGCGGCACCCACTGGCATGCCACCGATGTACTGGGTTTCGTCATCGTCGCCGTGCTCATCGCCGTGGCGATCTGGACCCTGCGCAAGTAGATCGGGACGCAGGCCATGATCCCCGGCGAACTGCTGATCGACGACGGCGCGCACACGCTCAACCCGGACCGGCGCACGCTGACCGTGGTGGTGAAGAACACGGGCGACCGGCCCATCCAGGTCGGCTCGCACTACCACTTCGCCGAGACCAACGGCGCGCTGGACTTCGACCGCAAGGCCGCGCGCGGCATGCGCCTGAACATCGCCAGCGGCACGGCCGTGCGTTTCGAGCCGGGCCAGCAGCGCACGGTGGAACTGGTGGACTACGCGGGCGAGCGCAAGGTCTACGGTTTTCGCGGCCTGGTGCAAGGGAAGCTATGAAGCCCCCACGTTCATCACTTCGTGTATTCACTGCCCCCCGAGGGGGCCGTGGCCTCCCTTGGGGCGGCCCGACGGGAGTCCAGTTATGAACATGATCCCCAAACGCGCCTACGCCGAGATGTTCGGCCCCACCGAGGGTGACCGCGTGCGCCTGGCCGACACCGACCTGATCGTGGAGGTGGAGCAGGACTACACCCTGCGCGCCGGCGGTTACGGCGAAGAGGTGAAGTTCGGCGGCGGCAAGACCATACGCGACGGCATGGCGCAGAGCCAGCGCACTCGTAGCGAGGGCGCGATGGACACGGTGCTGACCAATGCGCTCATCATCGACCACTGGGGCATCGTCAAGGCCGACATCGGCCTGAAGGACGGGCGCATTGCCGCCATCGGCAAGGCCGGCAACCCGGACACGCAGCCGGGGGTGGACATGGTCATCGGCCCGGGCACCGAGATCATCAGCTGCGAAGGCAATATCGTCACCGCCGGCGGCATCGACAGCCACATCCACTTCATCGCGCCGCAGCAGATCGAGGAGGCGCTTTGCAGCGGCGTGACCACCATGCTGGGCGGCGGCACCGGGCCAGCGACCGGCACCTTCGCCACCACCTGCACACCCGGCCCCTGGAACATGGAGCGCATGCTGCAGGCGGCCGACGCCTTCCCCATGAACCTGGGTTTCCTGGGCAAGGGCAACGCCAGCCTGCCGGCCGCGCTGCACGAGCAGATCGCTGCCGGCGCCATTGGCCTGAAGCTGCACGAAGACTGGGGCACCACACCCGCGGCCATCGACAACTGCCTCAACGTGGCCGAGGCCACCGACACGCAGGTGGCCATCCACACCGACACGCTGAATGAATCGGGGTTCGTGGAAGACACCATCGCCGCCTTCAAGGGCCGCACCATCCACACCTTCCACACCGAAGGTGCGGGCGGCGGCCACGCACCCGACATCCTGAAGGTGGTGGGCGAAGACTACGTGCTGCCCTCCTCCACCAATCCCACACGTCCCTACACCGTGAACACGCTGGACGAGCATGTGGACATGCTCATGGTCTGCCACCACCTGGACCCGGCGATTGCCGAGGACCTGGCCTTCGCCGAGAGCCGCATCCGCAAGGAGACCATCGCGGCCGAGGACATCCTGCACGACCTGGGTGCCATCAGCATGATGAGCAGCGACAGCCAGGCCATGGGCCGCGTGGGGGAGGTCGTGATCCGCACCTGGCAGACCGCGCACAAGATGAAGGCGCAGCGCGGCCGCCTGGACGAGGACGGTGTGCGCAACGACAACTTCCGCGTCAAGCGCTACATCGCCAAGTACACCATCAACCCGGCTGTCGCCCACGGCATCAGCCACGAGGTGGGCAGCATCGCGCCGGGCAAGTGGGCCGACCTGGTGATCTGGAAGCCCGCCTTCTTCGGCGTGAAACCCGCGCTCATCCTCAAGGGCGGTTTCATCGCCTTCGCCGCCATGGGCGACCCCAACGCCAGCATCCCCACGCCGCAGCCCGTGCACTACCGCCCCATGTTCGGCGCCTACGGCGGCGCCCTGGCGCGGACCTCGCTGACCTTCGTCTCGCAGGCCGCCCTGGCCGCCGGCGTGGGCCAGCGCTACGGCCTGGGCAAGACGCTGGCGGCGGTGAAGAACATCCGCGGCGTCGGCAAGCGCCACATGATCCACAACCACTACGTGCCGCGCATGGAGGTGGATGCCCAGACCTACCACGTGCGCGCCGACGGCCAGCTGCTGACCTGCGAGCCGGCCACCAGCCTGCCAATGGCGCAGCGCTACTTCCTGTTCTAATTTCGGCATGCTCACCGTTTCCAAACTGCTCCCCCAAGGCCAGGGCCTGGCGCCCGTGCTGCTCAAACGCGCCTCCTCCGTCGAACTCGACTGGGACGTGCGCCAGAAAAGCCGTTTCGCCGCCACCGACAGCCTGGGCCGTGAACTCGGTGTCTTCCTGCCGCGCGGCACCCTGGTGCGCGGCGGTGACGTGCTGGTGGCCGAAGACGGCTCGCTGATCCGCGTGATCGCGGCGCCGCAGGCGGTGCTGCGCATCACGGCCTGCGCCCAGCACGGCTCGCCCTTCGACCTGACCCGCGCGGCCTACCACCTGGGCAACCGCCACGTACCCATCGAACTCAAGCCGGACCACCTGAAGATCGAACCCGACCATGTGCTGGCCGACATGCTGCGCACCATGCACCTGACCGTGGTCGAGGCGCAGGAAGCCTTCGAACCCGAAGGCGGTGCCTACAGCGCGGGCGGACACGGTCACGCGCATGGGCACGAACACGATCACGGCCATGACCATGCATACGAGCACACACACGGTCATGCACACCCGCACGACCCTGGCCATGAGCACGGCCCCGGTTGCGGCCACGACCATGGAGATGACCATGGACATGCGCACAAACACCCTCACTGAGCCGCTCGCACCCTCCAGCCTGCTGCAGCTGATCTGGCTGGCCTCGCCGGCGCTGCCCGTGGGCGGCTTCTCCTATTCCGAAGGGCTGGAAGCCGCGGTCGACGCCGGACTGGTGAGCAACGAAGCCACCGCCAGCGACTGGCTGGTGCAACAGCTGCACCTCACGCTGGCGCGCGCCGACCTGCCCGTGATCGCCCAGGCCCTGATTGCCTGGCGCAAGGGTGACCACGCGCGTGTGCGCGCACTCAATGCCTGGCTGCTGCAGACCCGCGAGACCGCCGAATTGAGATTGCAGACCGAGCAGATGGGCCGCTCCCTGCGCGAGTGGCTGCGCAACCTGCCACTGGCCAGCCCGGCCACGCTGGAGTTCGCCGCCGCGCTGGAGCCGACCTATCCCGTGCTGTTCGCGCTCACCGCCGCCGGCAGCGGCGCGGGCGAACGCGACGTGCTGCTGAGCTACGCCTTCGGCTGGGCCGAGAACATGATGCAGGCCGCGCTGAAAGCCGTGCCCCTGGGTCAGACCTCGGGCCAGCGCATCCTGGCGCGCCTGGCCAGCGAGATTCCCGTCGCCGTCGAACAGGCCCTGGCGCTACACGACGATGACCGCCAGGCCTTCAGCCCCATGCTGGCCATCCTTTCCAGCCGGCACGAGACCCAGTACTCAAGACTTTTCCGCTCCTGACCATGAACGCACCTTCCCTGCACCACATCAAGAACCGCAGCAAACCCCTGCCCCCCCTGCGCGTGGGCATCGGCGGCCCGGTCGGCTCGGGCAAGACCACCCTGCTCGAAATGCTGTGCAAGGCCATGCGCGAGAAATACGACCTGGTGGCCATCACCAACGACATCTACACCAAGGAAGACCAGCGCCTGCTGACCGTCAGCGGCGCGCTGCCGGCCGAACGCATCATGGGCGTGGAGACGGGCGGCTGCCCGCACACGGCCATCCGCGAGGACGCCTCGATCAACCTGGAAGCCATCGACCGCATGCTGGTGGACTTCCCCAACGCCGACGTCGTCTTCATCGAAAGCGGCGGCGACAACCTGGCCGCCACCTTCAGCCCCGAGCTCAGCGACCTGACGATCTACGTGATCGACGTGGCTGCCGGCGAAAAGATCCCGCGCAAGGGCGGCCCCGGCATCACCAAGAGCGACCTCTTCGTGATCAACAAGACCGACCTCGCACCCTACGTGGGCGCAAACCTGGATGTGATGAAGGCGGATACCGAGCGCATGCGCACCAATGCGCAGGGGCTCAAGCCTTTCGTGATGACCAACCTCAAGACCCTGGCGGGTGTGGACGAGGTGGTGAAGTTCATCGAGACACGCGGCTTGCTGAAGGCCTGAAACCACTCGGACTCAACGCGCAAGCTCAGCGACGCGAAGCCGGCCTGCCGGCGAAGCGCCTCTCTCGGCTGACGGGTTTGGCTGCACTACGTTGTCCACTGGACTTCATACTTTCCGACTAGCTCATTCAACACTCTGCCCAAGAGGCGTTCACATTCTTCTGTATGAAGAAGGTTCGTACCGCCCATGCTGCTGAACTCAACCTCCCAGTTCCGTTCCGGGTAATTCGCTTTCCTTAAGGCCGAGACTTCACAGTGGCAGTCTTTGTGGGGCCAGTCATGGCGAAGTGCCAAATTTATTGCGTCAATAAGGCTCTGCTCAGTAATGAGTGCTTTGGTCACGTGCGATCTCCCCTTGTTGTGATGCCCGACGTAGAAGTAACGGGCGGCCCATAGGCTGGCGAAAGCCAGCCGCGAGGACGTCCGTGTTGACTGCCATATTAGAAAGTTCCTCTCCGAAACTGCGCCATGAACGCGTCCACATCGTTTGGTGTAAGGTCGTCAAATTCGTACGGAGAACCCAGCACTGCCTCGTGGACCACAGAAGCGTACTCGCGAAGAGCTTCAAAGTAGGCCACGTCCATCCCTTCCGCGAACGCCCCCAGCGACTGCTCACTCAGAATCACACCCAGATCGTGGTGAGAGAGCAACTTGTTCCTCACTTCACGAATGGCACCGGCCAAGGCTGCCAAACGGGCTCGGATAGCTGACAGCCGCTCGCGATCTTCATCCGTCCACTCTCCGTACTCGAAGACGTAATCAACTGTGAGATTCGATCGCCCAGCTTGCCGTGCAGGATCGTGCAGCTTCGCGACCTCTTGTAGCCAATACTCTTGAAGAATGAGAGCCAGCCGATTGAAGAAGTGGTTGTGCCTCGGTTCGAACAGCTCTTGACGGTCCGGATTGTCATCGAACAGGTACTTTCGGAGTTGCCAACACTGCTCAGCCCAATCGCAGTGCTGGCAGAACGTCAGGACTACCTCACGGGGAAGCGCTGGCATGAGCTGTCTAACGTGATATGGACCGCAAAAATGCGAAATAACATGGACGGACGTTCATCCAAGTGCCCCCTTGCTGCAAGCTGCGTGCTTGTTTTGTCTGAAGAATGCGAACCAATATACCGTAGGCCCGAGCGCATGACAAACTGCGAATCGCCCGCCGGAGTACACCGCCCCTAAACGGCCCAGTACTCGCGCGCGCCCGGCGGCAGGGTAGCCAGCACGCGCTCCAGCGCCGCCTCGTCCACCTGCCGGCGCAGGGCCTGCGCCACGGCGCGGATGGCGTCGTCGGGAGAGAAGTTGTGCGCGGGGCGCAGCGAGCGCACCTCGCGCGTGAGCGCGGCGCGGTCCGCAAAGGGCAGCGGCGCTGCGTCCGGCTGCCATTCGCTGACGAAGATGGCGCGCAGCACGGGCGGCAGCACATCGGCAAAACGCAGCGCCTCGGCCACGCTGAGCCGGCGGCGGAAGGTGTGCAGCACGCCCACCACCATGTTCCAGGCCATGTTGGTGGTGGCCAGGCCAGCCGCGTCGCGCGCGTCGACCATGAAGCGCTCGAAGTCGAGCGAGGCGCGCTGGTAATCGGACGGGATGGGCATGCTCAGACCGCGCCGGGCGCGCCACCGTGCAGCAGCTCGCGCAGCTTCGCAAACTCGGTGTGCACGTGGGCGTCCAGGTCGCGCGCGAAGGCCGGCGTGAAATGCAGGCGCAGCAACGGGTCCAGCAAACGGCCCGGCCCCGCGTAGCCGGCGCGCAGCGTATGCACGATGCGCACGCCGCCGCCGGCGTCGTCGAACTCCAGGGTCAGCGTGGCGGGCAGCCGCACCAGCTTCTTCATGCGCATGACCATGCGCCGTCCCGGCACCGCCTCGGTCACCACGGCATTCATCCGGACCCGGCGCCTCCCGACGTATTCGTCCATATGGATTTCGCTGCCAACGCCGCCCTCACCACGATCCGCGCCGCCGACCAGATGCAGTTGCAGGTGCGTGCCCAGCCACCAGCGCTGGTAGCTGCGATCGTCCGGGTGGGTGAGGAAATCGTAGATCTCCTGGCCGCGCAGGCCCGGCACGTAGGTGATGGTCTGCAGCACGATCATCGGGCGCTCCGCTCAGCCGTCCACCGGCTGCGCCGGCGTGTCCAGGATGCGCGGCTGGTAATCATAGATCGTCGTGGAGTTGGCAATGGCCTCGTTCAGGATGTCGAGGATGGGCTGCGCATGCAACTCGTGGGTGCAGGGGATCAGCTTCATGCTCACCGCCATGGGTTCCGCGTCAATGCCGGGGCACGCCGTACCGCGCCACGATGGCCTCACGCCGCGCCGGATCGATGTTCACCTTGCCCAGATCCCCCCGCACATGCGGCAGGGCCAGCAGGCGCGGGTCCATCACCCTGAACCACAGCGGCGGAATGTAGGCCAGCGGGAACATGCCGAAGTAGCCGCTGGGCAGCTGCGGCAGGTCTTCGAAATGGCGCAGCGACTGGTAGCGCCGTGAAGGATAGGCGTGGTGATCGGAATGGCGCTGCAGGTGGAAGAGTGCGAGGTTGGTGACCAGGTGGTTGGCGTTCCAGGAGTGGTGGGGTTGCGGGGTTTCGTAGGCCCCGCTGGGCAAACGATCACGCAGCAGGCCGTAGTGCTCCACGTAGTTGGCCGATGTCAGCTGCCACCAGGCCACCACGTTGTGCACGGCGAGGAAGGGCAGCATGACCCAGCCCCAGGTGGCAACGAGCCCCAGCTGCAGCACGGCCGTGATGGCATAGGACTGCAGCATGGTGTTGTGCAGGCTCCAGGCGCTGCGGCCTTCCTTCTGCAAACGTTCCTTCTCCAGCGCCCAGGCGCGGCGGATGCCGCCCGGCAGTTCGCGCAGGGCGAAGCGGTAGATGTTCTCGCCCATGCGGGCGCTGGCGTGGTCCTCGGGCGTGGAGACCCAGCGGTGGTGGCCGCGGCCGTGCTCCACGGTGAAGTGGCCATAAGCGGGTACGGCCAACACCAGGCGCGCCAGCCACTGCTCGGTGCGCGTGTACTTGTGGCCCAGCTCGTGGCCGGTGTTGATGCCCAGCCCAGAGTCGGTGCCGGCGATGTAGGCCAGCATCAGCACGGCCCACCAGGCCAGATCCTGCGTGCCCACCCACCAGGCGCAGCCCACCAGGGCCACGAAGTGCAGGGGCACGGTGGCCCAGGTCAGCCAGCGGTAGTAGCGGTCCTGCTCCAGCTGGGGCACCACGGCCTCGGGCGGGTTGTTCTCGTCCTCGCCCAGCAGATAGTCCAGCAGCGGCATGAGGCCGTAACTGATGAGCAGGGGGAGCCCAAGGGCGATCTGCGCGCCGGTGTACGCGTGCAGTGCCATGCCGGTGAAGGGCAGCAGCGGGTACACCACCGAGAGCAGCCACCAGGCACGCTTGCGATCGCGATATTCCACGCGGCCCCCCTGCGGATCGTCTGCGACATACACCTGCGACATGCGTCTTCTCCCCGGTGGTCCTTGGTGATAACCATTATGAGACAGGGCAGACGCGTGGGCTAGCATGGTTCGCATACGCTGGCACCAGCCACCGGTCAAACCCGAAAGGACACCCCTTGGAACAGCAACGCATCGCCATCATCGGCCTGGGCCGCATCGGTTCGGCTTTCCTGAGCCAGATGCTGCAAAAGCGCAGCCAGGGCATCGAACTGGTCTGCGCCGCCGAGGCGGCCGACACGCCCGGGCGCCAGCTCGCGGCCAAATCCGGCATCGCGATCAAGTCGCTGGATGACATCGTGGCGCTGGGCAACCGCATCGACGTGATTTTCGATCTGACCGGCCTGCCCGATGTACGGCGCGAACTGCGCGACAAGCTGGTGGCATCGAAGAACGCGCACACCGTGATCGCCTCGGAAACCATCGTGCGCGTGATCTGGGCCCTGATCAGCCAGGACGCGCTGCCCGTCATCCAGGGCCGCAAGACCGGTTATTGAGTCTGGCGGCCTCCGGCCGCCCGCAACTTAGTGATGATGGCCGTGGGCGCCGTGCACATGCCCGTGGGCGATTTCCTCAGCGCTGGCGGCACGCACCTCCACCACCGTGACGTTCAGGCGCAGGGCCTTGCCGGCCAGGGGGTGGTTGCCGTCCAGGTGCACTTCGGGGCCCTTGATCTTTACCACCGTGAAGACATGGGTGTGGCCGTCCTCGCCGCGGCCTTCGAGCTGGCCGCCGACCTTGACCCCGGGCGGAAACTGGGTCTTGGGGATGACCTGCACCAGGGCTTCGTTGCGCTCGCCGAAAGCGTCGGCCGGCTGCAAGTCCAGGCTGGCCTGATAACCGGCTTCGCGGCCTTCCAGCGCCTCTTCCACCTTGGGGAAGGTGTTGCCGTAACCGCCGTGCAGGTAGGACGTGGGTTCCTTGCCGTCTTCCAGCAGCTTGCCCGTGGCGTCGCTGATGCGGTAGCGGATGGTGACGGCGGTGTCTTTGGTGATCTTCATGTTGGATTCCGGAATCTCGTGTGGGCCAGGGCTCAGGCACGCTTCAACTCGGGCATGGCGCCCGCCAGGATCTGACTGGCGCCGTGGATGGCTTTGTGCATATTAGCCGCACGCTGGCGCGTGGCCGCCGTGCTCCCGAAACGTGTCTCGCAATAAAGGTCGACAGCATAGCCCAGCCAGCGCCGCGGCAGATCCGGCACGGAGGCAGCACCCGCCAGATGCTCCCGCACCGACTGGCCGCTGGCACGGCCATGCCCCTGCTGGCGCAGGCACCAGTTCAGCGCAAGGGCGGACAGGCGCATGGACAGCATGGGTTGCCAGCGCGCCAGCAAATCGGCCACCTGCAGCAGGCCGGCGGCACCCAGCCCGTAGCGACGCGGCCAGAGCCGGAAGATCAGCCAGAGCAGGAGGAGGAACAGAAGCAGAAAGGGCCACCAGGGCAGGATGATTTTCTCGACACAGTATTCGCCGGCCTCGCGCAGCAGTTCCTCCAGGGATCCCGTGGCTGGCACGCCAGAACCGGGAACCAGCCTGCCCGTCAAGGCGGCGGCGAGGATCTCGCCCCAACCGGTCAGGCGTTGCAGGGTCTGGCGCTGCCAGTCGGGCATGTGGCGGTCCTGGAGGTCGCGGCGCATGCGGTCGAACATCTGCTGCCAGGGGTCGGCCCCGGCACCGGCCTGCGTACCGGGGGCCCGCCCGCCACGGCTGCTGGCATCGCCCCCCTCGCCCCGGCCCTGCCCCTGGCTGCCGGCCTCCTGCTTCACCAGATTGGGGGTGTCCGTGCCCGGCGGCAGGAAACCGAAGCCCAGGGTGGGCGGCCGCGGCGCCAGCAGGAAAAGCAGCATGGCCAGCAGGAAGGACAGGCCGATGAAGGCCACGGTGAGGCCGCCCTTGGCCCAGCGCGAGATGGCCGTGCCGGTGGCGTGCTCCCAGGCCAGGGCCAGGCCGGCGAAAAGCCAGGCCGGGGCGAGATAGAACCAGACGGTCCAGTCGGCCGTCATGTAGGTGGCCACCATGAGGCTGACGACGAAGATGACCGTGAGGTTCATGTAGAAATCTCGCCGGGTGCGCATGACCACGGCGCGGGCTGAGAGGACGATGAGCAGCGAGAGGCTGGCCCAGCGCAGCAGGTTGAACATGAGGAAACCGGGGAACAGCGCCAGCAGCATGCCCAGCGTGCCTTGCACCTTCCAGTGGGTATCTGCGGCCCGGCTGTTTTTGCCGACATAAAACAGGGCAGCGCCAAAGCCCAGCGCGGTCCAGACCAGCCAGAGCAGGCTCTCGAAGCCAAATTTTCCGTAGCGCCGGTCCAGGTAGGAAAAGGACAGACAGACACACAGATAACTGCAGGCCGTCAGCAGCACGACGGCGCGGCTGGTGAGGGGCTGGTCGGCCGGTGCGGCGGCGGTCGTCGTGCTCATGCCAGTTCGGTGTGGGCGGCGATGCCGAACTGCTGCAGGCGCAGCTGCAGGTCCTGCGCGGCAGACAAGAGTGCCGCGGCCGCTCGCGGCGGACAGGCGATGTGCACGCGCACCGGCCAGTTCTGCAGCCCGGCCGTCGCCAGCTCCTGCAGCAGCGTGACCGCCGAATAGTTCGCCCCGACCACCACGGCCAGTTGCTCCCCGGCCGTCATGTCCTGCGCCGCGCGCTGCATGGCCTGCGACAGATCCAGCGTACCCGGCTCGGCACGGGCCAGGGCCGGCAGCAGTTGCGCCATGTCCTGCACGGCTTGCGGGGCCGAGGGCAGGTAGGCGCGCAGGCGCACGCCTTCGGCCAGGGCGCGTTCGCACAGGCCGGCCGCAAGCCGCAGGGCCTGCTCGGAGGGCGCCGCAGGGTCGCCGGCTTCGCCGGCCGGCGGGATCTGCAGCACCAGGCGCAGCAGTGGCGAGGCACTCTGCTGGAAATGCTGGATCACCAGATCGCCGATGCGGGCCGAGGCGCGCCAGCTGACGCGCCCGAGGAACTCACCCGCCTCGTATTTGCGCAGCATGCCCAGTTCGAAGGACTGGCCCGTGCGGCGCGTGGTCAACTCGCCCTGCGGGTCTTCCGACACGCTCCAGTCCAGTGCCTGCTGCACGGCCTGGGCCTGCGGCAGCACCAGCAGGCGCACGTCGTCGGGGGCGATGGTCTGGCTGGCCCGCATCAGGCCCAGCGGGAAGCCACTGGTCAGCGTCACGCCGACCAGGCGGTAGTCACCGCGGCAGGGGAAACGCAACTCGCGCCCCAGGTCGAGCTGGCGGCCACCGCGTATCACCGGCACGGTCTGGCGCAACACGATCTCGCGGGACGCCCAGCGCCAGCGGGTTTCCACGTCCACCATGAAGGCCGGCCACCAGGCCCGGCGGTGGATCAGCAGCTGCAGGCTGGAGGGCTGGCCCTCCACGACCTGGCCGCTGCCGCCCGGGGCCATGGCCGCATGCACGCGCATGCCGCGCAGCGAGACCCAGGGCAGCACGAAACCCAACAGGCTGAGGACGGCCAGGAACAGGAACATGGCGTAGACCATGGGGTCCTGCCGGTTGAGCGCAGCCATCAGCAGCACGCCGCACAGGGCCAGCAGCACCCGGGACTTGCTCAGCCAGCGTTCCATGGACGCGGCTTCAGCGAGGCGTTTTCTGCGCCTGCAGGATGTCCTCGATCATCGCTGCCGCCGGTTTCTGGGCCTGGACCGAGCCCTGCGCCTGCACGATGACACGGTGCGCCAGCACCGGGACGGCAAGTTCGCGCACGACGGCAGGATCGACGTAGTTGTAGCCGCGCATGCAGCTGAGCGCGCGCGCCACCCGGGCCAGGGCGAGCGTGCCACGCGGGCTGGCGCCGAAACGGATGCCGGCATGGTGGCGCGTGGCCCCGACGATGGCGGTGATGAACTGCGCCACCTCGGGCGAGATCTGCACGGCCCGCGCGGCACTGACCAGTTGTGCAAACTGCTCCGGCTGGCAGACCGGCTGCAGGCTGCTGATGGGGTGCGCGAACTGCTGCACCTGCACCAGGCTGGCCTCGGTGGCGGCGTCGGGGTAACCGAGCGAGAGGCGGATCAGGAAGCGGTCGAGCTGGGCCTCGGGCAGCGGATAGGTGCCTGCCATGTCGATCGGGTTCTGGGTGGCCAGCACGGCGAAAGGCTGCGGCAGCGGCAAGGTCTGCCCGTCCAGCGTGACCTGGCCTTCCTCCATGCATTCCAGCAGCGCCGACTGGGCACGCGCATTGGCACGGTTGATTTCGTCGGCCAGCACGAAGTTGGCAAACACCGGACCGGGGCGCAGCACGAAACTGCCGTCCTTGGGGTTGTAGACCGGGCCGCCCACGATGTCCGATGGCATGAGGTCGGCGGTGAACTGGATGCGGCGGAACTTGAGGCCGACCGACGTGGCCAGCGCCCGCGCCAGCATGGTCTTGCCCAGGCCGGGCACGTCTTCGATCAGCAGATGGCCGCCGGCCACCACGGCAGCCAGCGCCAGTTCGACCTGCTGATGCTTGCCGACCAGGACCTTTTCGATGTTCCTGACGATGGCCTGCGACAGTTCCGAGGCCGGCTTGAGCGCCGGCGCGCCGATGACTGCGTCATTCATGCGTGTCCTCCCCTTTTTGCGATGCATTCTAGCCGCCGCTTCCGGCAAGCCTGCCAGGCTACCGGCGCCCCCCTGCCTGCAGACCCGGGACGAAGGTGAAATAATCGCGTCATGCCATTCCGTTTTTGCCAATTTCAAGGATTCATGCCATGAGCGACGCCCAGCAACGCATCGACGACCTCGTCAAACAGAACGAAGTGCTCCTTTTCATGAAAGGCAGCGCCAGCTTCCCCATGTGCGGTTTTTCCGGCCGCGCCATCCAGATCCTCAAGGCCTGCGGCGTGGACCCCAAGGCCGTGAAGACCGTCAACGTGCTGGAGGATGACGGCATCCGCCAGGGCATCAAGGAATACAGCAGCTGGCCCACCATCCCCCAGCTCTACGTCAAGGGCGAGTTCATCGGCGGCTCGGACATCATGATGGAGATGTACGAGAGCGGCGAGTTGCAGAAGGTGCTGGGCACCCAGGCCTGATTCTTTCAGCTTCGCATCCGACCACCGCCAGCGCTGCGCTGCCGGTGGTTTTTTCATGTCTGCGCCCATCGTGAGAAAAACGCGACAGACTGGCCTTTGTTTGTGGTCTTCCCGTCTTGAGTGCAGGCACGGCTTGTGCTTGAATGGTTTCATGCGAGTGAATCTCTGCATGGAGTGAAAGATGGAGTCGCATTCACTGGTTCCGCACGGTCACCCCTTCCGCCTGCCCATCGCCCGCATGCGCAGCGTGTTCCAGCCCGACGAGGTGGAGCGCAAGCTGGCCAAGCTGCCCGAGCGCGAGCATGAAAGCCTGCGCAGCACCTACCAGCGCATGCTGGAGCGCGGGCCCGAACGCTTCCAGGTCAAACCGGCCGGCGTGCCCGACATGAGTGGTCTCTACGACGACCTGCCCAATTTCTCCGAGGTGCTGGACGACGTGAAGCGCCACGTGGCGCTGAGCCAGGACAGCCGCGACGGCCTGGAGCTCACCCCCATGCTGCTGCTGGGCGTGCCGGGCATCGGCAAGACGCATTTCGCACGCCAGCTGGCCGCCCTGCTGGGCACGGGCATGAACCTGGTGCCCATGAGTTCGATGACGGCGGGCTGGCTGCTCTCCGGCTCGTCCTCGCAATGGAAGGGCTCGCGCCCGGGCAAGGTCTTCGAGGCCCTGGTGGACGGGCAGTACGCCAACCCGGTGCTGGTGGTGGACGAGATCGACAAGGCCAGTTGCGACGCGCAGTACGACCCGCTGGGCGCGCTCTACAGCCTGCTGGAGCACGACACGGCACACAGCTTCGTGGACGAGTTCGCCGAGGTGGCGATCGACGCCAGCCAGGTGATCTGGATCACCACGGCCAACGACGAGCGCGCCATCCCCGAGCCCATCCTCAACCGCATGAACGTGTTCGAGGTGCCGGCGCCCACGCGCGAGCAGGCCCGTGCCATCGCGCTGCGGCTCTACCAGGGCCTGCGCAGCGAGCACGGCTGGGGCGAGCGTTTTGCGCCCGAACCCGGCGAGGAGGTGCTGGACGGGCTGGCCGAGCTGGCGCCGCGCGAGATGCGCCGCGCCTTGATGACGGGTTTTGGCAATGCGCGCCTGGCCGGGCGCGACGAATTGCAGGCGGCCGACCTGCCGCGCGCTGGCGGCAGCAAGACGCGCGTGGGCTTCCTCCAGTAGCCCGGGGGCGAGCCCCCCGCTACACTAGCCAGGCACCCCGGTCCTGCAGCCGGGCGCCGCCCCATGAGTCTCACGCAAAGCCTCCTTGTCATCGCCCTGCTGATCGCCGTCAGCGCCTTTTTCTCCATGGCGGAAATGTCGCTGGCCGCCTCGCGCCGCCTGCGCCTGCGCCAGCTGGCCGACGAGGGGGACGCACGCGCCGAAACGGTGCTGCGCATCCAGGAGCAGCCGGGGCATTACTTCACGGTGGTGCAGATCGGCCAGAACGCGGTAGCCATCCTGGGCGGCATCGTGGGCGAAGGCGCGTTCAGCCCGCTGCTGGGCCGGCTGCTGCAGGCCTGGCTGCCGGCCCCGGCCGCCGGGACCACGGGTTTCGTGCTGTCCTTTGCGCTGGTGACCTCGCTCTTCATCGTCTTCTCCGACCTCTTTCCCAAACGCCTGGCCATGGCCGAGCCCGAGCGGCTGGCCCTGCGCCTGAACGGTGCCATGCGCCTGTGCATGCGCGTCTTCAAGCCGGTGGTCTGGGTCTACAGCCGCACCACGGATGCGCTGTTCCGCCTGCTGGGCCTGTCGACCCAGCGCGACGACCGCGTCACCTCCGACGACATCCTGGCCCTGGCCGAGGCCGGCGCGCAGGCCGGCGTGCTGGCGCGCGACGAGCAGCAGGTGATTGCCAACGTCTTCGAGCTCGACACCCGCACCGTGAGCAGCGCCATGACGGCGCGCGACCGCATCGCCTGGTTCGACAAGCAGGACAGCGACGCCATCGTGCGCGCCCGCATCACGGCCGAGCCCTTTTCCACCTACCCGGTGTGCGACGGCAACATCGACCACGTGATCGGCTACGTGGACGCCAAGGACCTGTTCCAGCGGGTCATGAAAAACCAGCCCATCCGCCTGGACGACCCGGCCCTGCTGCACAAGGCCGTGGTGGTGCCTGACCGGCTGACGCTGACCGAGGTACTGGCGCAGTTCCGCCAGGCGCACGAGGACTTTGCCGTCATCGTCAACGAATACAGCCTGGTGGTGGGCGTGGTCACGCTGAACGACGTGATGAGCACGGTGATGGGCGACCTGGTGGCGCCGACCGACGAGGAAATGATCGTGTTACGCGAGGAAGGCTCCTGGCTGATCGACGGCATGACCCCCATGACCGACGTGCAGCGCGCGCTGGGCCTGGAAACACTGCCGCACGCCGAGGACTACGAGACCCTGGCCGGCTTCCTGATGGTGATGCTGCGTCGTGTGCCGCGCCGAACCGACCGCGTGTTGTGGGAGGGTTACAGCTTCGAGGTCATGGATGTGGACAGCTACCGCATCGACCAGGTCATGGTGACGCGGCTGCCCGCCAGGGCCGGCTAACGCGCCGCAGGCGCATCGCTGTACAACCACTTGCGCTGCGCAGCGAGAACGGCATTCGGATAGTGCGGCTTGCCGCGCGAACCGTTGTAACGGCCCAGGGCCAGGTACAGGTCGCCCCGCTCCCGGTCCAGGTAGTGGCGCAGGATGACGCAGCCAAAACGCAGATTGGTCTGCATGCGGAACAACCGGCCGGCGTCGCCGTCGCCGTCACCGATCAGGCGCAGCCAGAAGGGCATGACCTGCATGTAACCGCGGGCCCCCACGCGCGAAATGGCGAACCGGCGGAAATTGCTTTCGACCTGGATCAGGCCCAGCACCAGCGCGGTGTCCAGCCCGGCGCGCCGGCTCTCGTACCAGACCGTCTGCAGGAAGTCGCGGCGATCCGGCCAGTCCGGCTTTTTGCCCTTGAGGCGATCGCTCATGGCGCCGAGCCAGCGCAGGTAGGCCAGGCGCGTTTCCGTGTCCGTGAATTCGGGCACCGGCGGCGCGGTATTGGCGATGGCCGCACTCAGGGCCGTGCGCACCGAGTCGGCCAGCGGCTCCTCGATCTGGCTGCCGGCACGGGCACGCGACGGCAGCAGCAACAGCCCGGCGGCGGCCAGCAAGGCCTGCAGCCCAGCGCGTCGCTGCATGGCGGGCCCCGGTGCTGCCATGGTCAGGCGCCGAGCCTGGACTTCAGCAGTGCGGTGACTTCGGCAAGGGGCAGCGGGGTGGCGGCCGCGTCGCGGCGGTGCTGGTACTCGACCTTGCCCTCCTTGAGCGTGCGGTCACCGATGGTGACACGGTGCGGCACGCCGATGAGCTCCCAGTCGGCAAACATCGCGCCGGGGCGCTCGCCACGGTCGTCCAGGATCACGTCCAGGCCGGCGGCCATGCACTCGGCGTAGAGTTGCTCCGAGGCGGCCTTCACCTCGGGGCTGCGATCCGGGTTGATGGGGCAGATCACCACGGTGAAGGGGGCGATGCTGTCGGGCCAGATGATGCCCTTGTCGTCGTGGTTCTGCTCGATGGCGGCGGCCGGCAGGCGCGTGATGCCGATGCCGTAGCAGCCCATCTCCATGAACTGCGGCTTGCCGTTCTCGTCGAGGAAGGTGGCGTTCATGGCGCGGCTGTACTTGGTGCCGAGGTAGAACACATGACCCACCTCGATGCCGCGCTCGATGGCCAGCGCACCCTTGCCGTCGGGCGAGAGGTCACCGGCCACCACGTTGCGGATGTCGGCCACGAGATCGGGCTCGGGCAGGTCGCGGCCCCAGTTGACGCCGGTGCTGTGGAAACCCGCCTCGTTGGCGCCGCAGACCCAGTCGGCCATGACCACCACCTCGCGGTCGGCCACCACACGGACCGGCTTCTTCAGGCCCACGGGCCCCAGGTAACCCGGCTTGCTGCCGAAGTGCTCGACGATCTCGACCTCGGTGGCAAAACGGAAGCCGCCTTCCATGCCCGGCAGCTTGCCGACCTTGACTTCGTTCATGTCGTGGTCGCCGCGCAGCAGCAGCAACCAGACGCTGGTCTTGCCGATTTCTTCCTTGTCGGTGATTTCGTCGGTGGCCAGCACGATGGACTTGACGGTACGCGCCAGCGGCAGGCCCAGCAGCTCCGCCACCTCGGGGCAGGTGCTCTTGCCCGGCGTGGCCACCTTCTGCATGGCCTGAGCAGCGGCTGGACGTGGCGCTTGCGGCGCCAGGGCTTCGGCCTTCTCGATGTTGGCCGCGTAGTCGCTGCCCGGGCAGTAGACGATGGCGTCCTCGCCGGTGGCGGCGATCACCTGGAACTCCTCGCTCAGGTCACCACCGATGGCGCCGCTGTCGGCCGCCACGGCACGGTAGGTGAGGCCGAAACGGTCGAAGATCTTGCGATAGGCCTGGGCCATGACCTGGTAGCTGGCCTTGGCCGCGACCTGGTTACGGTCGAAGCTGTAAGCGTCCTTCATGATGAACTCGCGCCCGCGCATCAGGCCGAAACGCGGACGGCGCTCGTCGCGGAACTTGGTCTGGATCTGGTACAGGTTCTTGGGCAGCTGTTTGTAGCTCTTGATCTCCTGGCGCGCGATGTCGGTCACCACCTCTTCGCTGGTGGGCTGGATGACGAAGTCGCGGTCGTGCCTGTCCTTGATGCGCAGCAGCTCGGGCCCCATCTTGGCAAAGCGGCCCGTCTCCTGCCACAGCTCGGCGGGCTGCACCACAGGCATGGTGAGCTCCACGGCGCCGGCGCGGTTCATCTCCTCGCGCACGATGGCCTCCACCTTGCGGATCACGCGCAGGCCCATGGGCATGTAGTTGTAGATGCCGGCGCCCAGCTTCTTGATCATGCCGGCGCGCATCATGAGCTTGTGGCTCACCACCTCGGCGTCGGCCGGTGCTTCCTTGAGGGTGGAGATGAGAAATTGGGAGGCTTTCATGGCGTGCTTTTTCTGACGGATGCAGGCTGATTCCCTTGATGCGCGGCAAGTGCCGTGCATAATGGAAACAGTTCAAAATTTGGGGTTTGATTATGCTTGACCGGGACGGCTTTCGGCCCAATGTCGGCATCATCCTGCTCAACCAGAAGAATCAGGTTTTCTGGGGCAAACGCATACGCACCCACTCGTGGCAGTTTCCGCAGGGTGGCATCGACCGGGGCGAAACCCCGGAACAGGCCATGTTCCGCGAGCTGCATGAAGAAGTCGGGCTCCAGCCCGAGCACGTGCGCATCGTGGCCCGGACCCGGGACTGGTTGCGCTACGAGGTGCCGGATCGCTACATCCGACGCGAAGCACGTGGCCACTACAAGGGCCAGAAGCAGATCTGGTTCCTGCTGCAGCTGACGGGCCAGGACTGGCACCTGAACCTGCGTGCCACCGACCACCCCGAGTTCGACGCCTGGCGCTGGAACGAGTACTGGGTGCCGCTGGACATGGTGGTGGAGTTCAAGCGCGGCGTCTACGAAATGGCGTTGACCGAGCTGGCGCGTTTCATGCCCCGCAACGACCAGCGCAACCGTTTCCTGCGCCAGGGCCATCGCCCGCGCGAGGGCGATCACCTGCACCACGTTTCGACGGTCGACGGTCATGGCATGGAACTGCCGCCCGGCGCCAGCTTTGACCCCGACCCGCAATCGGATCAAGCCAGCAAGGATCGCACGGAACCGCAGGGGCAGTAAGGCGACCCTGACGGTGTGCCCTTAGCGCATCAGGACCAGGTTGTCCCTATGCACCATCTCGGGCTCGGCGATGTAGCCCAGCAGTTTCTCGAACTCGCCCGAGGGCTTGCGACACAACAGACGCGCCTCGGAACTGGCGTAGTTGGCCAGGCCGCGGGCGATCTCGGCGCCCTGTTCGTCGCGCACGGCAATCACCTCGCCTCGGGAAAACTCGCCTTCCACGGCCGTCATGCCGATCGGCAGCAGGCTCTTGCCCTCTTCCACCAGCTTGCGTGCCGCTCCGGCATCCACCACCACGGCACCGCGCAGCTGCAGATGGTCGGCCATCCACTGTTTGCGTGCCTGGGTCTTGGCGGTCTGCGCCACCAGCAGGGTACCGATGGATTCGCCCTGCACCAGGCGCACCAGCGCATCAGGCTCGCGGCCCCAGGCGATCACGGTGGAAGCGCCCGAGCCGGCGGCGCGCTTGGCCGCCAGGATCTTGGTGATCATGCCGCCCTTGCCCAGGCTGGAGCCAGCGCCACCCGCCATGGCCTCAAGGGCCGGGTCGCCGGCCTGGGCCTCGTGCACAAACTGCGCGGCCGGGTCCTTGCGCGGATCGGCCGTGTACAGGCCCTTCTGGTCGGTCAGGATGATGAGGGCATCGGCCTCGACCAAGTTGGCCACCAGGGCGCCCAGGGTGTCGTTGTCGCCGAACTTGATTTCGTCCGTGACGACGGTGTCGTTTTCGTTGATGACCGGCACCACGCCCAGCTGGATCAGGGTCAGCAGCGTGGAGCGGGCATTGAGGTAGCGCTCGCGGTCGGCCAAGTCGGCGTGCGTAAGCAGCACCTGGGCGCTGCCCAGGCCGTGCGCACGCAGGCGCGTCTCGTACATCTGCGCCAGGCCCATCTGGCCGACGGCGGCAGCGGCCTGCAGTTCGTGGATTTCCTTGGGACGGCTGGTCCAGCCCAGGCGCTTCATGCCTTCGGCGATGGCGCCGCTGGAAACCATGATGACCTCGCGCCCCTCACGAATAAGGACGGAAATCTGGCGGCTCCACTCCTCGATGGCGGCTTCGTCCAGCCCGCGCCCTTCGTTGGTGACGAGGCTGGAGCCGACCTTGACCACGATGCGCCGGGCGGCGCGCATGACAGCTGTCGCGGATTTCTGATTCATGTTGAGGGCAGCAGCTGCACGAGGGGTGTCGGCAGCGATAGAGGCAATCCGGGGATTCTAGTTCGCCCCAAGGCGGACTCGCCCTCTCAGGGGGCAGCGCAGCCCACGCAGTGACGAGCGTGGACGATCACGATTCGTCCGGCATGTCCTTGAAGCGTGGATCGACCTCGGCCACGGGGGGCTGCTCGGCCACCTGCTGGATCTTGACCTGCTTGTAGACAGTCTTGACCAGGTGGTCGCAACCTTCGTGCGTGAGCGCCGAGATCTGGAACACCGGACCTTTGTACTTCATGCGCTTGATGAAATCGTTGACGCGAGCCTCGCGCTCGTCGAGCGGGATCATGTCCAGCTTGTTGAGCACCAGCCAGCGCGGCTTCTCGTACAGCCCCGCGTCGTACTTCTTGAGCTCGGCCACGATGCCCTTGGCCTGGGCCACCGGGTCGGCGTTGTCGTCGAAGGGCGCGAGGTCCACCACATGCAGCAGCAGACGGGTGCGTTGCAGATGGCGCAGGAACAGGTGACCGAGGCCGGCGCCTTCGGACGCCCCCTCGATCAGGCCCGGCAGGTCGGCCACCACGAAACTCTGCTCGGGGCCGACGCGCACCACGCCCAGATTCGGGTGCAGGGTCGTGAAGGGGTAGTCGGCAATGCGCGGACGGGCGTTGGAGATGGCCGTGATCAGGGTGGACTTGCCGGCATTGGGCAGGCCCAGCAGGCCGACGTCGGCCAGCACCTTGAGCTCAAGCTTGAGGTTCTTCTTCTCACCCGGCCAGCCCGGCGTCTTCTGGCGCGGGGCACGGTTGATGGCGCTCTTGAAGCGCATGTTGCCGAAGCCGCCGTCGCCGCCCTTGGCGATGGTGATGACCTCGCCCGGCGTCAGCAGCTCGTAGAGCACCTCACCGGTCTCGGCGTCGGTGATGATGGTGCCCACGGGCATCTTGAGCGTGATGTCCTCGCCGGCGGCGCCGAACATATCCGAGCCCATGCCGTGCTGACCGCGCCTGGCATCGAAACGACGGGTAAAGCGGAAATCCACCAGGGTGTTGAGGTTGGGGTCGGCCACCGCAAAGACGTGACCACCACGGCCACCATCGCCGCCGTTGGGGCCGCCAAACTCCTTGTACTTCTCATGCCGGAACGAGACGCAGCCGTTCCCCCCATCGCCGGCGGCGATGTCGATAAAGGCTTCGTCAACGAACTTCATGAGAATGATTCTCCCAGATGACAAGCCGCTGGCGGCTTGCGTTACAGGCTAACTTCGCGATGCGCAAGTCAAACACGGTGGGCTGAAAACAAAAACCCTGCGCTTGAGGCGCAGGGTTTCGTGCGGGAGCCAGTGGGGCCTCAAGCAGCGGTGATGTTCACCGTGTGCTTGTTGAGTTCGCCCTTGATGGCAAACGACACCTGGCCGTCGACCAGTGCAAACAGGGTGTGGTCCTTGCCGATGCCGACATTGGTGCCGGGATGGAACTTGGTGCCACGCTGGCGCACGATGATGGAACCGGCGCTGACCTGCTGGCCACCGAAGGCCTTCACGCCGAGCATCTTGGGCTGCGAATCGCGCCCGTTTCGCGTAGAGCCGCCGCCTTTTTTCTGTGCCATGTCTCTTGCTCCTTATGCGGAGATGGCGCCGATTTGCAGTTCGGTGAACTGCTGGCGGTGCCCTTGACGTTTCTGATAGTGCTTGCGACGGCGCATCTTGAAGATGCGAACCTTGTCGTGCTTGCCGTGAGCCACGACCGTGGCTTTGACAGTCGCGCCGGACACCAGGGGTGTACCGACCTTGAGTTCAGCGCCGTTGCCGACTGCCAGAACCTGGTCGATGACGATCTCCTGGCCTACGTCCGCAGCAATCTGTTCTACTTTAATTTTTTCGCCAGCAGCAACACGATACTGTTTGCCACCGGTTTTTATGACCGCGTACATGAATGACCTCTTGAATTGAGCCTCTGCAGACGGATTTCCGCAGAGCCGAATATTGTAGCACGGTTTGCACTCACTGACATGGCCATCCTGGAGGCCGCCTAGGGCGGGGGGCCATCTTCCTATAATCGGGCCATCCCGCACCGGTTTACCTCCATCCCACTCGTGAACGCCCCCCACCCCGCCGCCCCGCTTGCCCTGATAACCGACGACATGCGAGAGGTGGACCGTGTCATTGCCGAAAAGCTGGATTCCGGGGTCCCTCTGGTGGGCCAGGTGGCGCGCTACATCATCAGCGCCGGCGGCAAGCGCCTGCGCCCGGCCCTGCTGCTGATGGCCTGTGGCGCCCTGGGCTACCGTGGTGAGCAGCGCTACAACCTGGCGGCCGTGGTCGAGTTCATCCACACGGCCACCCTGCTGCACGACGACGTGGTGGACGATTCCACCCTGCGCCGCGGCAACGCCACGGCCAACGAGACCTTTGGCAACCCTGCCAGCGTGCTGGTGGGCGACTTTCTCTATTCGCGCGCCTTCCAGATGATGGTGGACGCACAGAGCATGCGCATCATGCAAGTGCTGGCCGACGCCACCAACGTCATCGCCGAAGGGGAGGTACAACAGCTCATGAACATGCACAACGCCGACCTGGACGAGGCCGGTTACTTGCAGGTCATCCGCTCCAAGACGGCCAAGCTGTTCGAGGCCAGCGCCCGCTGCGGCGCCATCCTGGCGGGGGCCGAGACCCCCCTGGAAGAGGCCTGCGCCGAATACGGCCAGGCACTGGGCACGGCTTTCCAGGTCATCGACGATGTGCTGGACTATGCCGGTGATGCCACGGTGATGGGCAAGAGCCTGGGGGACGATCTGCGCGAGGGCAAGGCGACCTTGCCGCTGATCGCCGCCATGCAGCGCGGCACGGACCCGGAGCGCAAGCTGATCCGCGACGCCATCGAACACGGCTCCGTGGAGGAACTGGACCAGGTGATCGCCATCGTGCGGCGCACCGGGGCGCTGGACGTGTCACGCCAGGCCGCTGCCCGCGAAGCAGAGCGCGCCGTTGCGGCAGCGCAGTGCCTGCCCGCCGGACCCCATGCCGCCAGTTTGATACAATTGGCGTCTCAGCTGCTGGCGCGTCAGTCTTGACGCCCACCCGGCAGTTCGGGACATCGGAATGTAGCGCAGCCTGGTAGCGCACTTCGTTCGGGACGAAGGGGTCGGAGGTTCGAATCCTCTCATTCCGACCAATCACTTGCCTTGCTCCAGCCCCGAGGGGCTCGGGTATCCCCCTGGGTAGCCCGGTAAGGCCTTCCCACTGCATCTTTTCCATGTTGCGCCGCTACGTCTGCTTGCAAAATGGCGCCGTGCTTTCGTTTACATCAGCCGGGCAATCGGCGATGATCCGTGGGTTTCCTCACCCCCGGAATTTCGAAAAAACCACAGTCCATGGCCGCCGTAGATACCGCCATCCACCGCGAAAATGCTCCCGTTGCCCTGCCCGGACTGGGGCGCGCCCTGATTCTGGCTGGCAAGCTGGAGCAGAAGTCGGCCGAGGAACTGTTCCGCAAGGCGTCCAGCAACCGCACCAGTTTCATCGCCGAACTCACGGGTTCGGGAGCCGTTTCTGCTGCGGATCTGGCCCACACCATGTCAGCGGCATTCGCCGCCCCGCTGATCGACCTGGACGCCGTCGACACACAACGCCTGCCCAAGGAACTGCTGGACCCCAAGATCTGCCATGACTACCGCGTGGTGGTCCTGGGCAAGCGCACCAACCGGCTGGTGGTCGCCACGGCCGACCCCTCTGATCAGGCCGCCGCAGAAAAGATCAAGTTTGCCAGCCAGATGGGCGTGGACTGGGTCATTGCGGAATATGACAAGCTGCTCAAGCTGGTGGAAGTCCACGCCACCTCGGCCTCGGAAGCCATCGACAACATCGTCGGTGGTGATATCGAATTCGACGAGTTCACGACCGAGGCCGTGAGCGACAGCGCCGAGTCCGCCACTTCCGAGGTGGACGACGCGCCGGTCGTCAAGTTCCTGCACAAGATGCTGATCGATGCCATCGGCATGCGCGCTTCGGACCTGCATTTCGAGCCCTACGAGCACAACTACCGGGTGCGTTTCCGCATCGACGGCGAACTGCGCGAGATCGCCTCGCCGCCCGTGGCCATCAAGGACAAGCTGGCCTCGCGCATCAAGGTCATCTCGAAGATGGACATCTCCGAGAAGCGGGTGCCGCAAGACGGCAAGATGAAGCTCAAGGTCGGCCCCGAACGCGTCATCGATTTCCGGGTCAGCACGCTGCCCACGCTGTTCGGTGAAAAGATCGTGATCCGTATCCTGGACCCGAACAGCGCCAAGCTGGGCATCGATGCGCTGGGCTACGAACCGGAAGAAAAAGAACGGCTGCTCAAGGCCATCAGCCGTCCCTACGGGATGATCCTGGTCACCGGCCCCACCGGCTCGGGCAAGACGGTGTCGCTGTACACCTGTCTGAATCTGCTGAACAAGCCGGGGGTGAACATCGCCACGGCCGAGGACCCGTCCGAAATCAACCTGCCGGGCGTGAACCAGGTCAACGTCAACGACAAGGCCGGCCTGACCTTCGCCGCCGCGCTCAAATCCTTCCTGCGCCAGGATCCCGACATCATCATGGTCGGCGAAATCCGCGACCTGGAGACCGCCGACATCGCCATCAAGGCGGCCCAGACCGGTCACCTGGTGATGTCCACGCTGCACACCAATGACGCGCCCACCACCCTCACGCGCATGCGCAATATGGGGATCGCCCCGTTCAACATTGCCTCCAGCGTGATCCTGATCACGGCGCAGCGTCTGGCGCGCCGCCTGTGCCCGAACTGCAAGGCACCGGCCGAGATCCCCAAGAAGACGATGCTCGATGCGGGCTTCCAGCCGGACGAGCTGGACGGCTCCTGGATCAACTACCGCCCGGTCGGCTGTTCCGCCTGCAACAACGGCTACAAGGGACGTGTGGGCATCTACCAGGTCATGCCGATCACCGAGGAGCTGCAGCGCATCATCCTGCGTGATGGCTCCGCCCTGGAAATCGCCAAGCAGGCGCAGGCCGAGGGGGTGCGCTCGCTGCGCCTGTCCGGCCTGCACAAGGTCAAGCAGGGCCTGACTTCGCTCGAAGAAGTCCTGGCCGTCACCAACGAATAACAAGCGGGAGCTTCAGGGGACAGCATGGCAACAGCACAATCCAAGAACGCCAAGGAAGTGGTCTTCGAGTGGGAAGGCAAGGATCGCAACGGCAAGATGGTGCGCGGGGAGATACGCGCCGCCGGCGAGAACCAGGTGCTCGCCTCGCTGCGCCGCCAGGGCATCATGCCCGGCAAGGTCAAGAAACGCCGGATGAGATCCGGCAAGAAGATCACCGCCAAGGACCTGACCCTGTTCACGCGCCAGCTGGCTACCATGATGAAGGCCGGCGTGCCCCTGCTGCAGGCCTTTGACATCGTGGGTCGCGGCAATGCCAACCCGAGCGTGACACGGCTGCTCAACGACATCCGCAACGACGTCGAGACCGGCACATCGTTGAGCACCGCCTTCCGCAAGTACCCGATCTACTTCGACAACCTCTATTGCAACCTGGTCGAAGCAGGCGAGCAGGCCGGTATCCTGGATCAGCTGCTGGACCGCCTGGCGGTCTACATGGAAAAAACCCAGGCCATCAAGTCCAAGATCAAGTCGGCGCTGATGTACCCGATCTCGGTGGTCGTGGTGGCCTTCGTTGTGGTCGCCGTGATCATGATCTTCGTCGTTCCGGCCTTCAAGCAGGTTTTCTCTTCCTTTGGCGCCGACCTGCCAGCCCCGACGCTGATGGTCATCGCCATGAGTGAATTCTTCGTCGCCTGGTGGTGGCTGATTTTCGGCGGCATCGGCGGCGGCCTCTACTTCTTCTTCCAGGCCTGGCAGCGCAACCGCAAGATGCAGCAGGCCATGGATCGGCTGATGTTGAAGATCCCCGTCTTCGGTGCACTGATCGATAAATCTTGCATCGCGCGCTGGACCCGCACGCTCTCCACCATGTTCGCGGCCGGTGTGCCACTTGTGGAAGCCCTGGACTCCGTGGGCGGTGCCGCAGGCAACTGGCTGTATGAAGAAGCCACCCTCAAGATCCAGCACGAAGTCTCCACCGGCACCAGCCTGACGGCGGCCATGGCCAATGCGCATCTGTTCCCGAGCATGGTCCTGCAGATGTGTGCCATCGGCGAAGAGTCCGGCTCGATCGACCACATGCTGGGCAAGGCGGCCGATTTTTATGAAGCCGAGGTGGATGACATGGTCGCCGGCCTCTCCAGCCTGATGGAACCCATCATCATCGTGTTCCTCGGCACCATCGTCGGTGGCATCGTGGTCGCGATGTACCTCCCCATCTTCAAGCTGGGCCAGGTGGTCTGATGCTGGTCTCGCAGGTGTTTGATGCCGGCCTGGCCGGCGTGCTGGGGCTGATGATCGGCAGTTTCCTCAATGTGGTGATCTACCGCCTGCCAAAAATCATGGAACGGCAGTGGGCTGAAGAGTGCGCCGAACTCGCCGGCAAGGACTTGCCGCAGACGGAAACCTTCAACCTGGTGCTGCCGCGTTCACGTTGCCAGAAGTGCGGCCATCAGATCCGCTGGCACGAAAACATCCCCGTGCTGAGCTACCTCTTTCTGCGTGGCAAATGCTCGGCCTGCAGCACGCCGATCAGCCCGCGCTATCCCTTGGTCGAATTGACCACCGGCGCCCTGTTCTTCTACTGTGTCTGGAGCTGGGGTGCCACCCCGATGGGTCTGGTCTGGTGTGGTTTCTCGGCGGCCATCGTCGCCCTGGCCCTGATCGACTGGGACACCACGCTGTTACCCGACAGCATCACCCAGCCCCTGCTCTGGGCCGGCCTCATCGCGGCGACACTGAAATGGAACAACGTGCCCTTGGCAGACGCCCTCTGGGGCGCCGTCGCCGGCTATCTGGCCTTGTGGCTGGTGTACTGGAGCTTCAAGCTGGTCACCGGCAAGGAAGGCATGGGGTTTGGCGATTTCAAGCTCTATGCGGCCCTGGGGGCCTGGTTCGGCTGGACCGCACTGGTGCCCATCATCCTGATGGCCTCAGTGATCGGCGCCATCATCGGCATCGCCCTGAAATTCAGCGCTGGCTTGCGTGAAGGCGGCTATGTGCCTTTCGGCCCCTTTCTGGCTGCCGCCGGGCTGACCGCCATGATCTTCGGGCCGCAAAGCATCCTGCGTTCTGTCGGGCTGTGAACGATGCGGGGCGTGACACGTCTCGGCCTCACCGGCGGCATCGGCAGCGGCAAGAGCACGGTAGCCGGGATGCTGGCCGAGCGCGGGGCCGCGATCATCGATGCCGATGCGATTTCCCGCCAGACCACGGCGGCAGGTGGCCAGGCCATCGATGCCATCCGGCAGGCCTTCGGTCCGGCCTTCATCACCCCCGAAGGCGCGCTTGATCGGGACAGCATGCGCGCCCTGGCCTTCAGCGACCCCACGGCACGCCGACGGCTGGAACAGATCGTGCACCCGCTGGTCGGTCTGGAAACTAGGCGCCAGGCCGAGGCAGCCATCGCGTCTGGCTACCCCTGCATCGTCTTTGATATCCCGCTACTGGTCGAATCCGCCCACTGGCGCGCCCGGCTCGACCAGGTGCTGGTGCTGGACTGCCGACCCGAGACCCAGATCGAACGGGTGATGCGGCGCAACGGGCTCAGCCGCGACGAGGTCGAGCGCATCCTCGCGCAGCAGGTGAGCCGTCACCTGCGCCTGCAGGCGGCCGACCACGTGATCTGCAACGACGGTCTGGACCTGCCTGAACTGGCACGTCTGGTCGGGCTCCTGGCACGTCGCTTCGGGCTATGATTCGCCGTCCGGAAGTACCAGCGTGATCACCTACGAATATCCCTTCAACGAGCGCATCAGGACCTATCTGCGTCTGGAGAACCTGTTCCGCCGACTGCTCGAGCTGGTCGCGCGCGACGAGGCACTGGACCACCACTACGCCCTGGCCAGCCTCTTCGAAGTCATGGACGTAGGCGCCCGGGCCGACCTCAAATCCGATGTGCTGCGTGACCTGGACCGGCAAAAACAGATCCTCAATGCTTACCGGGGTAATCCGAGCATTGCCCAGTCCGTGCTCGACGAAGTCCTGCAGCAGGTCGAGCAGTGCTACAGCCAGCTCAACAACCTCTCCGGCAAGGCAGGCCACCACCTGACCGAGAACGACTGGCTCATGAGCATCCGCAGCCGCATCGGCATTCCGGGGGGTACGTGCGCCTTTGATCTGCCGGCATACTTCGCTTGGCAACACCAAACGGGCGACCAGCGCCGCACCGACCTGCAGCGCTGGATTGCCACCCTGACCCCCATCGCCGATGCCATCGGCCTGCTGTTGACGCTGCTGCGGGACGCGGGTGTACCGCAAAAAGTCATGGCACCGGGTGGCCAGTACCAGCAGCCCCTGCCCCAGGGACGCACTTTCCAGTTGCTGCGCCTGACTATCGACCCTGCCTTGGGTCTGATTCCGGAAATCAGTGGCAATCGCCTGATCGTCTCGATCCGTCTGATGCGTCTCGAAGCCGATGACCGTCTGCATGCCAGCAACCAGGACGCTTCGTTCGACCTGACTCTGTGCTCCTGAGACTTCAGTCCCAGTAACGCCATTGCACCATGCAACGTCCCACTGACACGTCAGCAGACCAGGCAAGACGGGTACCCTGCCCGACGTGTGGCGGCGACAGCATTTACGCCCCCAGCAATCCCTACCGGCCCTTTTGCAGCGAGCGTTGCAAGAAAATGGATTTCGGCGCCTGGGCCAGTGAAAACTTCCGCATGCCGGCCGACGCACCACCGGATGACCAGGAATTCGGCGACCCCAAGCTGCAATAGCCTGCGCGCCGGAGTTCAGACTGAGGCGCGGATAGCGCCTGTATAAGCGCGCTCTTCGGCCAGCCACTGCAACACCGGTACGGCGCCAGGTAGCACGGGGGTCATCTGGACCGGCAGTTGCTGCCACGCAAAGGACTGGCCTTCGCGCATCTGCAGCTCGCCACGCCAGGACGTGACCTTGCAGAAGTTCAAGCGCACCAGCGCATGCGGATAGTCGACCAGTTCGCTCTTCCAGGGCTGGATCTCCAACGCTTCAATACCTAGTTCTTCATGCAACTCGCGTTCCAGCGCCTGCGCCACGCCTTCCCCAGCCTCCAGCTTGCCGCCCGGGAACTCCCAGTAGCCGGCATAGACCTTGCCGTCAGGACGGGAGGTCAACAAGAAGCGTCCATCCGGCTGGATCAACACACCAACGGCGACTTCGGTCACCGGCCGGTCTGACCCGCCCTCACGCGGGCGGTCCCCATCAGCGACCAGGGGCCGGCTGCTCATGCCTGGCCAACATGCTTGCCGGCATAGTCCTTGGCGAACTGGTAGGCCACGCGACCGCTGCGGGAACCACGCTCAAGTGCCCAGACCAGCGCTTCGGGCTGGGCGGCTGCGATGGCGGACTGAGAGACACCGAAGGACGACAGCCACTGCGCCACGATGCTCAGATACTCGTCCTGGCTGAAGGGGTAGAAACTGACCCACAGGCCGAAGCGCTCGGACAGGGAGATCTTCTCCTCCACCACTTCACCGGGATGGATCTCGCCGTCCTCGGTGTGGCTGTAGCTGAGGTTGTCCTTCATGTACTCGGGCAACAGGTGGCGGCGGTTGCTCGTCACGTAGATCAGCACATTGGCCGTAGTGGCCGATACCGAGCCATCGAGGATGGACTTCAATGCCTTGTAGCCGGGTTCGCCGTCTTCGAAGCTCAGGTCATCGCAGAAGACGATGAACTTTTCGGGACGTTGCGACACGACCTCAACGATATCGGGCAAATCCACCATATCGGACTTGTCGACCTCGATCAGGCGCAAACCCTGCTCGGCATAGGTATGCAGGCAGGCCCGGATCAGCGAGGACTTGCCCGTTCCGCGCGCCCCGGTGAGCAGCACGTTGTTGGCCGGCAGGCCGTTCACGAACTGCTCGGTGTTGCGCTGGATCTTCTCTTTCTGCTGATCGATTTCCTTGAGATGCTCCAGCTTCATCGCGCCCACGTGGCGCACCGGCTCGATGACGCCGTGGCCCGAGCTGCGCTTGCGGTAGCGAAAGGCAATCGATGCCTCCCAGTCCGGTTGGCTCAAAGGCTGGGGCAGGATGGATTCGATGCGCGCCATCAGGTGCTCGGCGCGGAGCAGCAGGCGTTCGAGTTGGGACTGCATGAAGATCAGGAACGGTAATCCGCGTTGATGGTTACGTACTCATGGCTGAAGTCACAGGTCCAGACCGTATCCTCGGCCTGGCCACGCCCCAGCACCACACGCACTGTGATCTCGCTTTGTTTCATCACGCGCTGGCCGTCTTCCTCGCGATAGGACGGGTTGCGCCCACCTTGTACGGCGACATGCACATCGTCCAGAAAAAGATCGATGCGGCTCTGGTCGAGGTCGGCGATGCCGGCATAACCCACCGCGGCCAGGATGCGCCCCAGATTCGGATCGCTGGCATAGAAAGCCGTCTTGACTAGCGGCGAGTGGGCAATGGCATAGGCCACCAGGCGACACTCTTCGGCATTCTTGCCGCCCTGCACGCGGATGGTCATGAATTTGGTGGCCCCTTCGCCATCGCGCACGATGGCCTGGGCTAGCTTGCGCGCCACCTCGAGCATGGCCGCCTTGAGCTGCCGGCCCTCGGCGCTGTCCAGCGATTCGATCACCGGATGGGCCGCCTTGTTGCTGGCAATGACAACGAAGGAGTCGTTGGTGGACGTGTCGCCATCAACCGTGACGCGATTGAACGATCCCTCTGCCAACTCACGCGCCAGCTGCTGCATCACGGCCGGGCTGACACAGGCGTCGGTCGCCATATAACCGAGCATGGTGGCCATATTCGGGCGGATCATGCCGGCCCCCTTGCTGATGCCCGTGATGCTGACCCTGGTGCCAGCGATGGTGACTTGTGCACCAAAGGCCTTGGGCATGGTGTCAGTGGTCATGATCCCCTCGGCCGCGCGCATCCAGTTGTCCTGGCGCGCATCGGCCAGTGCCGCCGGCAAGCCGGCCTCGATACGCTCGTGGGGCAAGGGCTCCATGATCACGCCCGTCGAGAACGGCAACACCTGCTCCGGCGCAATCTTCAGTTGTTTGGCCAACGCCGCACAGGTGCTTCGCGCACGTGCCAGACCTTCCAGCCCGGTGCCCGCGTTGGCATTCCCCGTGTTGATCACCATCGCGCGGATACCGCGGCCCGCGGCAAGATGCTCGCGACAGACTTGCACCGGTGCGGCACAGAAACGGTTTTGCGTAAAGACACCGGCCACCGAAGCGCCCTCATCGAGCAGTACAACCGTGAGGTCTTTTCGATGGGCCTTGCGTATACCGGCTTCGGCAACGCCGATGCGCACCCCTGCGATGGGAAAGAGTTCAGCCGGATTGGGAGCAGACAGGTTGACGGGCATGGTGCGACTCGTGAACGATGAGGGATACGAGGAAGGCCTCAGCTCAGCTTGCCATGGCAATGCTTGTACTTCTTGCCGCTGCCGCAGGGACAGGGTTCGTTGCGGCCCACACGCGCCACGGCAGCCACCTGGGTTGCAGCGTCGACAGTGGTCACCACTTCGCCGGTTTCCGACGGCGCGGTATAGGTCACGTTGGCGATGTGTTCAGCCTTGCTCTCCATGGCCTCGGCCGCCTGCTCGATCTGCTCGCTAGACTGCACGCGCACCGTCATGAGCACACGCGTCACTTCATTCTTGACGGAATCCAGCAACTGGCCAAACAACTCGAAAGCCTCGCGTTTGTACTCCTGCTTGGGCTGCTTCTGCGCGTAACCGCGCAGGTGGATGCCCTGGCGCAGGTAGTCCAATGCGCTCAGATGCTCGCGCCATTGTGTGTCGATGCTCTGCAGCAGCACCATGCGCTCGAATTGGGTGAAATTGCCGGCGCCAACCTGTGTCACCTTGGCTTCGTAAGCCGCATGCGCCGCGGCGATCACCTTCTCCAGGACGTATTCGTCACTGATCGCGCTGGCATCCTGCACCAGGCTTTGCAGGGACAAGTCCAGTTGCCATTCGTCATGCAACACTTTTTCAAGCGCCGGAAGATCCCATTGCTCTTCCACCGACTCTGCCGGCACGAATTGACGCACCAGGTCGGTGAAACAGCCTTCGCGCAGCGAGGCGATCTGCGTCGACAGCACTTCAGCGTCGAGGATGGCATTGCGCTGCTGGTAGATCACCTTGCGCTGGTCGTTCGCCACATCGTCGTATTCAAGCAGCTGCTTACGGACATCGAAATTGCGCGCCTCGACCTTGCGCTGGGCGCTCTCGATGCTGCGCGTGACGATGCCGGCCTCGATGGCCTCACCATCGGGCATCTTGAGCCGGTCCATGATGGCACGCACGCGGTCACCGGCAAAGATGCGCATCAGCGCATCGTCCAGACTCAGGTAGAAACGCGAAGAGCCGGGGTCACCCTGGCGGCCGGAACGACCACGTAGCTGGTTGTCGATGCGACGTGACTCGTGGCGCTCGGTGGCGATGATGCGCAGGCCGCCCAGAGCCACAACTTTCTCATGCTCCTGGTTCCACTGCACACGCAACGCGTCGATCTTCTGCCGCTTGCTGTTCGGGTCCAGCGAAGTATCGGCTTCGATCCCTTCGATGGCCTTCTCCACATTGCCGCCCAGCACGATGTCGGTCCCGCGGCCCGCCATATTGGTGGCGATAGTGATCATCCTGGGGCGTCCGGCCTGGGCGATGATGTCCGCCTCGCGTGCGTGCTGCTTGGCGTTGAGCACCTGGTGCGGCAACTTGGCCTTCTCCAGCAGCTGCGCAATAATTTCCGAATTCTCGATCGAGGTCGTCCCCACCAGCACCGGCTGGCCCCGTTCGTAGCACTCGCGGATATCGGTGATCGCCGCCTCGTACTTCTCGCGTGTGGTCTTGTACACGCGATCGAGCTGGTCGTCCCGGCTGCTCGGTCGGTTGGGCGGAATCACCACCGTTTCCAGGCCGTAGATCTCCTGGAACTCGTAAGCCTCGGTATCCGCCGTCCCGGTCATGCCGGCCAGCTTGCCGTAGAGACGGAAATAGTTCTGGAAAGTGATGGAAGCCAGGGTCTGGTTCTCGGCCTGGATCGCCACCCCCTCCTTGGCCTCGACGGCCTGGTGCAGGCCGTCGCTCCAACGCCGGCCGGTCATCAGACGGCCCGTGAACTCGTCGACGATGACGACCTCGCCGTTCTGGACCACATAGTGCTGGTCCCGGTGGTACAGGTGCCTTGCCCGCAGGCCGGCATAAAGATGGTGGACCAAGGTGATGTTCGCCGGGTCGTAAAGACTGGCGCCTTCGGGCAGCAGGCCGGCCTGGGCCAGCAGGGCCTCAGCCTTTTCATGGCCCATCTCGGTCAGGAAGACCTGGTGGCTCTTCTCGTCCACCGTAAAGTCACCGGGCTTGATCACTCCCTCACCGGTGCGGGGATCGGCCTCGCCCTCCTGGCGCGTCAGGCCCGGCACCAGCTTGTTGATGGCCAGGTACAGCGCGGTATGGTCTTCCGCCTGGCCGCTGATGATGAGCGGCGTGCGCGCCTCGTCGATCAGGATCGAGTCGACCTCGTCGACGATGGCGTAGTTCAGGCCGCGCTGCACGCGGTCCACCACCTCGTAGACCATGTTGTCGCGCAGATAGTCGAAGCCGTATTCGTTGTTCGTGCCGTAGGTGATGTCGGCAGCGTAGGCGGCCTGCTTTTCCTGACGCGACATCTGCGGCAGATTCACCCCCACCGTGAGACCCAGGAAGTTGTAGAGCCGCCCCATCCACTTGGCGTCACGATTGGCCAGGTAGTCATTGACCGTGACGACGTGCACACCCTGGCCCGTCAGCGCATTGAGGTAGACCGGCAGGGTGGCGGTCAGGGTCTTGCCCTCACCCGTCCGCATCTCCGATATCTTGCCCTGGTGCAGCGACATGCCGCCCATGAGCTGCACATCGAAGTGACGCATCTTCATGACACGCTTGGAGGCTTCCCTGACCACAGCAAACGCTTCTGGCAGCAGCGCCTCCAGGCTTTCGCCTTTCGTTATGCGCTCACGGAATTCGCCTGTCTTGGCCTGCAAGGCGCCATCGTCCAGCTTTTCGAATTCAGGTTCCAGCGCATTGATGCGGACGACCACGCCGCGGTATTGCTTGAGCAGCCGATCATTGCGACTGCCGAATATTTTGGTGAGGATGTTGATGCCCATGAACGCCGCACCACCCTGCTGGTTCCGAAACCGGCAGAGCCGTGCAATCCTTATCTGTCTAGATGATGAGTGTCGCCAGCTAAGGCAACAGCTGATCCCGTCGCCTTGCGGCGCCGGGAGCGCGAAGCGCTTGATTCTACCTTTGTAGCGCTGGCGGGGCGGGTGCTGCCGGCGTAGGCACGGCGTCGGCAGCAGGAGCGACGGTGGCCGGCTTGGCCGCGGCGATGCTTGCTGGCACAGGCGCAGCAACAACCGGCGGCGTGGGAACCGATGGCGCCACCGCCTTGACCTGAGGCTGAGCGACGCCCAGGGCTGTCGCCACAGCGGGCGCCTTGGTCTGGGCAGGGGCAACAATGGTCGCTGCCACCGGGGCCGGGGCCTTGACCGCCAGCGGCGCTGGCGCTGCTGAAGCCAGCGCCAGTTGCTGGGCTGGCTGACTGCGGCTGGCGCTCATGAACTTGTGCGGGTCCTGGGGTACGCCACGTACTAGTACCTCGAAATGCAGGTGCGGGCCCGTTGAACGCCCGGTGGTGCCCACTTCGCCGATCTTTTGCCCCCGTTTGACCAGATCGCCCTTCTTGACCATGACCTTGGATGCATGGGCATACCGCGTGATCAGGTCCTTGCCATGGTCGACTTCGACCATATTGCCGTAATCCGGCCGGAATTCCTGGGTAACCACCACACCGCCAGCGGCCGCCAGGATGGCCGTTCCGGTCGAAGACTGGTAGTCGATGCCGGTGTGCAGAGCCGAGCGGCCGGTGAACGGGTCGATGCGCCAGCCAAAGCCGGACCCGGCTCCCCCGAAGGCAACAGGATGCTGGGTCGGGATCATCATGGTACGAACCTTCTGCTCGAACAGGCGGGATTCGACGACAGCCATCAGGTCGGTGCGCTGGGCCGTCACGCGGTCCAGATCCGCCAGGGTTTTCTCCAGTTCCTCCATGGTCAGGGGACGGCCCGACACCAGAGCGCCACCCTGGCCAGGTTTGGCCCGGATGTCGGCAGGATTGATGCCGGCCAGGCCGGAAACACGCTCACCCAGGGATTCCAGTTGCAGCAGTTTGGCCTGCATCTCACCGAGGCGACGCGCCATGACATCGAGGTTTTCGCGCATGAAGCGGTCCCGCAAGGCGAATTCGTCCTTGACCACCAGCTTGACCAGCGCACCAATCACAGGCCAGCCTTCACGGGCGCCCTTCAGGAACACCCAGTGGTACAGACCCGCAGCCACCAGCATCAGTGCGAAGGACAGGCTCAGGCCGGCCAGCAGCAGCTTGGTACCACTCAGATGTATTGCACGGCTTTTGGCCAGCCATGCATCCGTGATAATCAAATGCATCTCTATTCCCTCTTTACCCACCCTCGAATGACGACCCGCCGCCATCAGACAGTCACGCTGCTGCAGGCCACACAGGAATCGCCGATGCTGACCCGCCTGAGCGAGCTCAGCAAGGACTCCGTCGCCCGGCTCAAAGCTGTTGAAGCGATGATACCGGCCGTGCTGCGCCCCGCCGTCATAGCGGGGCCGATCGACGGTTCAATTTGGTGTCTGATTGTTAACAGCAACGCTGCTGCTGCCAAGATCCGCCAGCTTCTGCCAGCGATGGAGGCTCATTTGCGCACCAAAGGCTGGGAGGTTAGCGCAATCCGGCTCAAAGTACAAATTCCGCCTGCCCGCTGACTATGCAAAAAGCAGGCCAAAGAGAGATTTTTGACCGGAAATGGTGCCGATTGTCGGATTCGAACTGACGACCTACCGCTTACAAGGCGGTTGCTCTACCAACTGAGCTAAATCGGCGCGCTGGCAATTTTACTGTACGCCCCCCCGAGGCCCGGGACAGATGGCAGCAGGGTGCCAGCCCCCTGCGCCGACTGCCTTACTTGATGCGCTTGAGCGCAGGGCGTCCCGCCCCGCCGGGTCGTGGCGGCTCGGGTTCATCCCCCCCCTCGCTGCGTGCCGGCTCGACACTGCTCAGCATGGGCGTCGGGGTGGGGGGCGTTTCGGGCTCGGCTGCCGCGGCACCCGCTTCGTCAGTCATCGGACCTGAGGCCTGCTCCTCCTCGTCCAGCGGGAAAGCCATGCCCTGACCGCTTTCGCGCGCATAGATGGCCATGACCCGGTTCAGCGGCACCATGATGTCGCGCGCCACGCCAGCAAAGCGGGCCTTGAACTCGATGTAGTCATTGCCCAGCTTCAAGGCGCTGGTGGCGTCCATGCTGATGTTCAGGACGATCTCGCCGTCCTTGACGTACTCGCGCGGCACGCGCACCGTGTCATCGACCCGAACGGCCACATAGGGCGTCAGGCCGTTGTCGGTACACCACTCGTAAAGAGCACGGATCAGATAGGGGCGGGTCGATGTCGTCCCGCTGGCACTCGTCGTGGACACGGAGACAGGCCTTACTTGCGCATCACCTTCTCGGACGGCGTCAGCGCTTCAATGTAGGCCGGGCGCGAGAAGATGCGCTCCGCGTACTTCAGCAGGGGCGCCGCGTTCTTGCTCAGTTCGATACCGTAGTAATCCAGGCGCCACAGCAGCGGGGCAATGGCCACGTCCAGCATGGAGAAGTTATCGCCCAGCATGTACTTGTTCTTCAGGAACACCGGGGCGAGCTGGGTCAGGCGGTCGCGGATGTGCGAGCGGGCCTTCTCCAGAGCCTTCTCGTTGCTCTTGGCGGCACGCGATTCGAGCGTGGATACATGGACAAACAGCTCCTTCTCGAAGTTGAGCAGGAACAGGCGCACGCGGGCGCGATCAACCGGGTCGCCGGGCATGAGCTGCGGATGCGGGAAACGCTCGTCGATGTACTCGTTGATGATGTTCGACTCGTACAGGATCAGGTCACGCTCGACCAGGATCGGCACCTGGCCGTAGGGGTTCATGACGCTGATGTCTTCGGGCTTGTTGTAGAGATCAACATCACGGATCTCGAAATCCATGCCCTTCTCGAACAGGACAAAGCGGCAGCGGTGGGAGAAGGGGCAGGTCGTGCCCGAGTACAACACCATCATGGGGGAAGCTCCTAAAAATCAAAACCTAGTTTCAGGGCAGACTGATCTGTGAGCAGATCAGGTCGAAACTAAAAGAGTGGGCTGCATTGTCGCAAACCCACTCTATAAATAGCAAGTTTTGCACCGTTTTGGTGCAAAATTAGTCAAAACAGGCGCTTACTTGATGTCTTTCCAGTAGGCCGCGTTGAGTCGCCAGGCGATCAGGGTGAAGACCAGCAGGAAAAGCATGACCCAGACACCCACACGCACGCGCGTGTTCTGGGAGGGTTCGCCCATCCACTGCAGGAAGTTCACCAAGTCACCCACCGCCTGGTCGTACTGCAGGGGTGTCATGGTGCCAGGTGTCACCTGCTGCCAGCCCTTGAAGATCTCCACGTCGTGGCCGTGCTCCTTGCGGATCTCGACCAGCGGCCGACGCTGGCCCTGCAACTCCCACAGCACGTGCGGCATGCCGACGCTGGGAAACGCCAGGTTGTTCCAGCCCGTGGCCTTGGTGGCGTCCGGATAGAAGGTGCGCAGGAAGGTGTAAAGGTAGTCGGCACCGGTGCCGCCATGGCCGGCACGCGAGCGGGCGATCACGGTCAGGTCGGGCGGGTTGGCGCCGAACCATTCCTTGGCCTGTTTTGGATCGATGGCCGCCTTCATGGTCTCGCCGACCTTGTCGGTCGTGAACAGCAGGTTGTCCTTGATCTGCTCGGTGGTGAAACCGATGTCCTGCAGGCGGTTGTAGCGCATGTAGGCGGCAGAGTGGCAGTTCAGGCAGTAATTGACAAAGAGCCTGGCACCGTTCTGCAGCGAAGCATGGTCGCTGGTGTTGCCGGGTGCCTTGTCCCAGGCGATGCCGCCTTCGGCAGCCAGCGCACCCGTGCTGAACACGAAGAAAGTGGTGAGGGCAAGAATAATTTTTTTCATTTTGTTTCTCCGGCTCAGTGCGCCTCGAAAGTCACGCGACTGGGCACCGGCTTGGTCTGACCCAGACGGCTCCACCAGGGCATCAGCAGGAAGAAGCCGAAGTAGAACAAGGTACCGACCTGCGACACGCGCTCACCGATCGGCGACGGCGCCTGCACGCCGAGGTAGGCCAGGATGACGAAGTTGATCACGAAGATGCCGTAGAGGACCTTGTGCCAGTCCGGACGGTAGCGGATCGACTTGACCGCGCAGTTGTCCAGCCAGGGCAGGAAGAACAGGATGACCACGGCGCCACCCATCACGACCACACCCCAGAACTTGGCATCGATGGCCAGCATCAGCGCGATCAGCACCAGAGCAGCCCCCATCACCACACCCTTGCCCAGCATCGACAGCTGGGTGCGCAGCACGCCCAGGGCAGCCGCCAGCACCACGCAGGCGATCAGGGCGTACATCATCTCGGTGGTGATGGCGCGCAGCATGGAGTAGTAGGGCGTGAAGTACCAGACCGGGGCGATGTGCGCCGGGGTCTTGAGCGGATCAGCCGGGATGAAGTTGTTGTACTCCAGGAAGTAACCACCGAACTCGGGCGCGAAGAACACGATGGCCGAGAAGACCATCAGGAACACGCTGACGCCCATGATGTCGTGCACCGTGTAATAGGGGTGGAAGGGGATGCCGTCCAGCGGCTTGCCCTTGGCATCCTTGGGTGCGTTCGGGCCCTTGATCTCGACGCCGTCGGGATTGTTGGAACCGACATCGTGCAGGGCCAGCAGGTGGGCCACCACCAGGCCCAGCAGGACCAGGGGCACGGCGATCACGTGGAAGCTGAAGAAGCGGTTCAGCGTGGCGTCACCGACCACGTAGTCGCCACGGATCAGCAGGGCCAGGTCCGGACCGATGAAGGGAATGGCCGAGAACAGGTTCACGATCACCTGGGCGCCCCAGTAGGACATCTGGCCCCAGGGCAGCAGGTAGCCCATGAAGGCCTCGGCCATCAGCACCAGGAAGATCGCACAGCCGAAGATCCAGACCAGCTCACGCGGCTTGCGGTAGCTGCCGTAGATCAGGCCACGGAACATGTGCAGGTAGACCACCACGAAGAAGGCGGAGGCGCCGGTGGAGTGCATGTAGCGCACCAGCCAGCCCCAGGGCACGTCGCGCATGATGTACTCGACCGAGCCGAAGGCCAGGGCCGCATCGGGCTTGTAGTGCATGACCAGAAAGATGCCGGTCACGATCTGGATCACCAGCACCAGCATGGCCAGCGAGCCGAAGAAATACCAGAAGTTGAAGTTCTTCGGAGCGTAGTACTCCGACATGTGCACACGGTAGGCGTCGAACGCGGTCGGGAAGCGGTTTTCCAGCCAGTTGGTGACCTTGGCCACCACCGGAGCGTCGGCAGCGATTTCCTTGAATTCAGCCATGTTCTTGTTCCTCAAGCCTTCTTGTCTTCGCCGATCAGCAGCTTGCTGTCGGACAGGTACATGTGGGGCGGCACTTCCAGGTTATCGGGCGCCGGTTTGTTCTTGAACACGCGGCCGGCCATGTCGAAGGTCGAACCGTGGCAGGGGCAGAGGAAACCACCCTGCCAGTCGTCCGGCAGCGAGGGCTGTGCGCCCGGCTGCAGCTTGTCGGACGGCGAGCAACCCAGGTGCGAGCAGATACCGACACCGACGAACAGCTCAGGCTTGATGGAGCGATGGCGGTTCTTGGCGTAATCGGGGGTCGGATAGGCCTTGCGATCGGAATTCGGATCGGCGAGCTGGCCTTCCACCTTTTCCAGGGTGGCCAGCTGCTCGGGTGTGCGGCGCATGATCCAGACCGGCTTGCCGCGCCACTCGATCGTCACCTTCTCGCCCGGCTTGAGAGCAGAAATGTCCACCTCGACCGCCGCACCGGCCGCCTTGGCGCGCTCGGAAGGCTGGAAAGTGCTGATGAAGGGAATGGCGGCTGCCACGCCACCCACGGTACCTGCACAACCAGTGGCAATCAGCCACGTCCGTTTGCTCGGGTCCATCTGACTCTTATCGGCAAGCGTGTCGCTCATGGAAATCCTCAATCAAGTCTACCGGGTTATATGCTTACTGACTTATATGACCATACAGATCAGCTGATGATTCTAGCCGACCTCCAGGCGCTGACTGCGTGCGTCCGAGAGGCGATGCGCCATGCGCAGCGCCTCGATCAGGCTGCTCGCATCGGCCTGCCCGGTCCCCGCGATGTCGAAGGCCGTGCCATGGTCCGGGCTCGTGCGCACCAGCGGCAAACCCAGGGTGACATTAACGCCTTTTTCGACGCCCAGGTATTTGACAGGGATCAATCCCTGGTCGTGGTACATCGCCACCACCACATCGAATTCACCTGCTTGGCCGTCGCGTGCACGCGCTCGCATGAACACGGTATCGGGGGCATAAGGTCCCTGCACATCCAGTCCCTCGGCACGCGCCTGCGTCAGGGCCGGCGCAATGATGTCGAGCTCCTCGCGCCCGAACAGCCCTCCCTCGCCCGCGTGCGGGTTCAGGCCAGCCACGGCAATGCGTGGCGCACGGCCCAGCATGGAGGCCAATGCCGCATGGGTGATGCGCAGCGTCTGCAGCACATTGTCGACAGTCACCGCCTCGATCGCCTCGCGCAACGACACATGGATGCTGACCAGCACGGTGCGCAACTCGTCATTGGCCAGCATCATGCGAACCGGCAGCTCGCTCACCGGTTGGCCCAGGAAGGCGGCCGCCTCGGCCTGCAGCAACTCGGTATGTCCCGGAAAGGTATCGAAAGGCGCCCCGGCGGCAGCCAGGGCCTCCTTGTGCAAGGGCGCAGTGACCAGACCGGCAATCTCCCCACGCAAGGCGGCCTGTGCCGCCCAGACCACGCAACGCCCGGCCAGACGACCCGCCTCGGCGCTGATGCGGCCAAAAGGCACGGGAGCCGCCAGTGCCTCGACCTGCAACACCGGCAGGCAATGCGGCGGCGCTGACAGCGCCTCCTCTGCGCTGTCCAGCAGCACGAGCGACTGGACAGCCTCGCCTTCGCGCCGGATCAGCTGCGTGGCGCGTCGCAGCGTGGCTGCGTCACCCACCACGAAGCAGCCGCGCGTCAGGTCGGGGGCATCGCGAAAGGCCTTGGCGATGATTTCCGGCCCGATGCCGGCGGCATCGCCCAAGGTGATGGCCAGCGGTCGCGTCATGTCAGGCCGGGTTGTCGATCTCGATGAACTCATGGACCAGCCCCAGCTGTGCCGCAACATGCCCCGCCACGGCCGGCGCGCCATAACGCTCGCTGGCATGGTGACCGCAGGCGATGAAGGTGACACCGCACTCGCGTGCGTAATGCGCCTGCGGTTCGGAAATTTCACCGGTGATGAAGGCGTCGGCACCGGCAGCGATGGCTGCCTCAAAATAGCCTTGAGCGCCACCCGTGCACCACGCTACGTTTTTGATAGCGCCTCTTGGTTCGCCGACCACCGTGACCGTGTGCCTCAATACTCGCTGCACATGGCCGGCGAGGTCGGCCGCATCGGCAAAGGCACCCCCATCCGTGCGTTGCCCCAGGAAGCCTAGGTCCTGCTCGCCAAAGCGCGCCTGTGCCTGCAGCCCCAACCGCGCCGCGAGCTGGGCGTTGTTGCCCAGCTCGGGATGGGCGTCCAGCGGCAGGTGGTAGGCATAGAGGTTGATGTCATGTGCCAGCAGCAGGGCCAGGCGTTGTTTCATCCAGCCCGTCACGCGGCCGTCCTGGCCGCGCCAGAAGAGGCCATGGTGCACGAAGATGGCATCGGCCTGGGCCGCAATCGCCGCCTCGATCAGGGCCCGGCTGGCGGTGACGCCCGAGACGATCTTGCGCACCGGCAGGCGCCCCTCCACCTGCAGGCCGTTGGGGCCGTAGTCGCGAAAGCGCTCGGGTTGCAGCAGGGCATCGAAGGCCTGCAAAAGCTGGATGCGGTCCGTCATGGCGCCGATTGTCGGTCAGTTTGTGCGGCCGCCTGGCCTGGCGACACCTCCAGACTGCAGTCACAGCCCTGGCCGGCCGCAATCCAGCGGCCTGCCAGGCGCCGCAGCAGCGGCAGCAGGACGGGCGCCAGCCAGCCCAGGCCTACTGGCAGGGCCGCGCGCAGCACCTCACGTGGCTGCACCATGGCACCACAACGGTACTGGGCCCCCGCCTCTTCCCAGCGCAGCGCCGTACAGGCGCCACGGCGCTGCCCCGAGAGCAGGATACCCAAGGGACAGGGCTCATGCAGGCAGCACACACCACAGCCATTGCAGGGCTGGCCCGGGGCCGGCTTGGCCGGGGCAAGGGGCTGAATATGGATGATCCGGGGCAACATGGCAGCAGGCACTCTACAATTTCCCATATGAAACGATTCTGGCTGCTGTTCTCGCAAGCTGTCACCGTCCTGCTGGCCGCCTACTTCGTCGTGGCCACGCTCAAGCCTGCCTGGGTCATGCAGCCGGGTGAAACGCCAACCGTCGCCCTCTTCCAGGCGCCTTCCGACCGCAACACCACGCATGCGCCCGGCAGCTTCCGACTGGCGGCCCAGAAAGCCTCGGCCGCCGTGGTCAGCATCAACACCAGCAAGGCGGCCCGGCGCAACCCGAACAGCAACGATCCCTGGTTCCGCTTCTTTTTCGGTGACCAGGACAACGAGCCCCAGGTGGGCCTGGGCAGCGGTGTCATTGTCAGCCCCGGCGGCTACATCCTGACCAACAACCATGTGATCGAGGGCGCCGACGAAATCGAGGTCATCCTCAACGACAGCCGGCGCAGCCGCGCCCGCGTGATCGGCAGCGACCCGGACAGCGATCTGGCCGTGCTCAAGATCGAACTCGACAAGCTGCCCGTGATTGTTCTGGGTAATTCCGACGCCTTGCAGGTCGGCGACCCGGTGCTTGCCATTGGCAACCCCTTCGGCGTTGGCCAGACCGTCACCAGCGGCATCGTCAGCGCCCTGGGGCGCAACCAGCTGGGCATCAACACCTTCGAGAACTTCATCCAGACCGATGCTGCCATCAACCCCGGCAACTCGGGCGGCGCCCTGGTGGACGCCAGCGGCAACCTGCTGGGCATCAACACGGCCATCTATTCACGCTCGGGTGGCAATATGGGCATCGGCTTTGCCATCCCCGTGGCTACGGCCCAGCAGGTGCTGGAGAGCATCGTCAAGGAAGGGCAGGTCACACGCGGCTGGATCGGTGTGGAGCCCAGCGACCTGTCACCGGAGCTGGCCGAGACCTTCGGCGTCAAGACGGACGAGGGCGTGATCATCACCGGCGTGTTGCAGAACGGCCCGGCCGCCCTGGCCGGCATCCGCCCGGGTGATGTCATCACCAACGTAGCTGGCAAGCCCGTGCAAAGCGTCTCGGAACTGCTGACCCGGGTGGCAGCACTCAAACCAGGGAGCCCGGTCAGCTTCGGCGTACGCCGTCAGGACCGGACGCTGGAGATCAACATCACGCCGGGGGTGCGGCCCAAACCGCGCCGCGTTCCGCAGTAAAGCGGATCAGCGATCAGGAGTCGGCCGGCTCGGCGTCGGGTGCACGTGTGTGCTTGATGAAAATCTGGGCTGCCCAGATGCCCACCTCGTACAGCACGCACATCGGAATGGCCAGCGCCAGCTGCGACACCACGTCCGGAGGCGTCACGATGGCCGCGATGATGAAGGCCAGCACGATGAAATAACCGCGGAAGTCCTTGAGCTTCTGGATGCTCACCAGGCCCATGCGGGCCAGCACGATGACCACGATGGGCACCTCGAAGGCCAGGCCGAAGGCGATGAACATGGTCAACACGAAGCTCAGGTAGGCCTCGATATCCGGCGCAGCCGTGATGCTCTTGGGCGCAAAGCTCTGGATGAAGGCAAATACCTGACCGAAGACGAAGAAATAACAAAAGGCCACGCCGATGAAGAACAGCAAAGTGCTGGAGATCACCAGCGGCAGCACCAGCTTCTTCTCATGGGTGTAGAGGCCGGGCGCCACAAAGGCCCAGACCTGGTAAAGCACCACGGGCAGGGCCAGCAGGAAAGCCGCCATCAGCAATATCTTGAGCGGCACCATGAAAGGCGAAATGACAGAGGTGGCGATCAGCGTGGCGCCCTTGGGCAGGTGCGCCACCAGCGGTGCGGCCAGAATGTCATAGAGCTCACCGGGCCCCGGATAGAGGGCCAGGACGGCCGCGGCAATGGCCATGGCGATCACGGTCTTGATGAGCCGGTCGCGCAGCTCGATCAGGTGCTGCACGAAGGGCTGCTCGGTACCGGCCAGCTCGTCGTCTTTGCTTAGTGGGTCTGCCATGCGTTGTTACCGGTTGCGGGGCCAGGCCGCCCGCACCCTGCTTGTGTGCTGGGCGAGCCGGCGGGGCTCAGTTCAGTTTTTGGGGCCGGTAGCGGGCCACCCGCGCCGCGCCAGACAAGGCGCGGGTACGGACGCCCTGGCGTGCCTTGTACCAATTGGGCGTGCTGCCGCGCTTGAGGCGCCAGTTCTTGCCCGGGTGCTTGTACTCGGGGGCGATATCCAGGCTGGAGGACAGATCGGTCGCCGACTCCAGCCCCGAGGTGGCGCCGGCCCAATCCTTCTCGAAGTCCGATGTGGTGGTCTGGATCGAGTTCTCGACTTCCTGGGCTGCCCCCTCGACCGTGCTCTTCATCTTCTTGAGCTCTTCGAGCTCCATCGAGCGGTTGACTTCGGCCTTGACATCGGACACGTAACGCTGGGCCTTGCCCAGCAAGGTGCCGATGGTGCGCGCCACGCGCGGCAGCTTCTCCGGCCCGATGACGATCAACGCCACCGCACCGATGAGCGCCATCTTGGAAAGGCCGAGATCGATCATGCCTGTGGGCTACGCCGGACGATCAGGCCTTGGGCTTGGCTTCGACGTCGATGGTGTTCTTGTCGGCTGCGGGAGCTGCCGTGCTGGCCACCTGCTGGGGCGCGGGGGCAGCAGCCGATTTGTCCTCGGTCGAGCCGCCTTCTTTCATGCCGTCCTTGAAACCCTTGACGGCGCCACCCAGGTCGCTACCCAGGTTCTTCAGCTTCTTGGTGCCGAACACCATGACCACGATCAGCAGCACGATCAGCCAGTGCCAGATGGAAAAGGAACCCATATTTCTCTCCTAAGGAATTTGTGATTTTAATCGCCGCGCCGTGCAATCGGCGCGAACCGGGAAAATCAACCTTTTACCCAGGGGCGCGGGCCGCCGATCACGTGGATGTGCAGGTGGTGCACTTCCTGGCCGCCGTCGCCTCCGGTATTGCACACCATGCGGAAACCGCCCTCCGGATAAGGCCGGCAGCCCTGCTCCTGGGCCAGCCGGGGTGCCAGGGCCATCATGCGCCCGAGCACGTCCACATGTTCAGGCCCGACCTGGGCCATCGAAGGGATATGCCGCTTGGGAATCAGCAGAAAATGCACCGGTGCCCACGGATTGATGTCGTGGAAGGCAAAGATGTCCTCGTCCTCGTAGACCTTCTTCGCGGGAATCTTGCCGGACACCAGCTTGCAGAAGATGCAGTCCGGATCGCTGTGCTTGACGTCGCTCATGCGTGAAACTCCGTGAATGATGCAGGGGCTGGCAAGGGCTTACTGTGCCCCGCTCTCGCGGGCCAGCACCTTGCGCAAGGCCTTTTCCTCGATCCCGCTGGTGCCTTCGCGGCGCTCCAGTTCGGCGATCACGTCGGCCGGCTTGAGGCCGTAGTGAGCCAGGGCGATCATGGTGTGGAACCAGAGGTCGGCCACCTCGCCCACGATCTTGCTGCGATCACCGCCGTGGTCGGCGTCCTTGGCCGCCATCACAACCTCGGTCGCCTCCTCGCCCACCTTCTTCAGGAAGGCGTCCGGGCCCTTGTGCAGCAGGCGGGCCACGTAGCTTTTCTCAGGATCACCCCCCTGGGCAGGCAGGCGGCTTTCGATGACGGCCGCCAGGCGGGCCAGGGCATCGACAGAATTCGTGGACTCGGCCATGGTCTTCACTTGTAGATGGTTTCGGGGTCCTTGAGGACCGGATCGACGGCACGCCAGGCGCCGTCCTTGTAAACACTGAAGAAACAGCTGTGGCGGCCGGTGTGGCAGGCAATGCCGGGCTCATGGCCCAGTTGCGTGACCTTGAGCAGGACGACATCGCTGTCACAGTCCAGCCGGATCTCGTGCACGGTCTGCACGTGGCCCGACTCCTCGCCCTTGAACCAGAGCTTGCCGCGCGAGCGACTGAAATAGACGGCGCGGCCGAGCTCGGCCGTTTTCTGCAGGGCCTCGCGGTTCATCCAGGCGAACATCAGCACATCGTTGCTGCCCTGCTCTTGGGCAATCACCGGCACCAGGCCCTGGGCGTCCCATTTCACTTCGTCGAGCCAGGACACAGGAGCCCCCACGCTTGCCACTTCGTGTGCTGCGCTGCCCCCCGAGGGGGCCTTCGCGCCTTGGGACGGCCCGGCGGCGCTCATGCCGCCACCTCGATGCGCACCGGGATGCCGGCCTGCGCCATACGGGCCTTGGCTTGGGCAATGGTGTACTCGCCGTAATGGAAAATGCTGGCGGCCAGCACCGCGTCGGCCCCACCCTGCTTGACACCTTCGACCAGGTGATCCAGATTGCCCACACCACCCGAAGCAATGACCGGCACGCTGACGGCATCGCTGACCGCCCGCGTGAGCGCCAGGTCAAAGCCGGACTTGGTACCGTCGCGGTCCATGCTGGTGAGCAGGATCTCGCCAGCGCCGTATTCGGCCATCTGGCGCGCCCAGGCCACGGCATCCAGACCCGTGTTCTTGCGACCCCCATGGCTGTAGACGTCCCAGCCTTCGCCGCGCGCCAGCAGGTCCTCACCGTAACGACGCTTGGCGTCGATGGCCACCACGATGCACTGGGCACCGTATTTGTGCGAGGCGTCGCGGATGACCTGGGGGTTGGCGATGGCAGCCGAGTTGAAGCTGGTCTTGTCGGCCCCGGCATTGAGCAGGCGCCGCACGTCCTCGACGGTGCGCACACCGCCGCCCACGGTCAGCGGGATGAACACCTGGGAAGCCACGGCCTCGATGATGTGCAGGATCAGGTCGCGCCCGTCGCTGGTCGCGGTGATGTCGAGGAAGGTGAGTTCGTCGGCGCCTTGCTCGTTGTAGCGTGCGGCAATTTCCACCGGGTCCCCGGCATCGCGCAGTTCGACGAAATTGACGCCCTTGACGACGCGTCCGCCCGTCACGTCCAGGCAGGGAATGATACGTTTGGCCAGCATGCCCGGATTGTAGGGCGGGGGAGCGCCCTCAGCTGACGCTCAGCCGCTGCCAGCCCTGCCACGTGCTGCCGGCGGGCACGGCGATGGCCTGCATGACCTGGGCCGCCTCCACGCAGAGCATATGAGCATGGCCATCGGCCGGCAGGTCGGGCAATGCGGCAGCCAGATCCGCCCCCGGGTTCCAGACCACGGTCTGGGCCCAGCCGGGACTTTGTTCGATCCGCAAGCGCTGCTGCCCGTCGCGCAAGACCAGCGCTTGGGGCGCGGCGTCATAAACGCGATCGAATCCCCCCTGAAAGCGCAAGGGGCCGGCTGCTCGCCCATGCCGGTCCATCAGCGCATCCCACTCGGGCTGGCCCTCCAGGCCCGCAAGCTGCACCGCCGCGATGTCATCGACCGCCAGATAGGTGTGCAGGGCCCCGGTGAAGTTCAGGGGCACGAGGTCCCTGTTGTGCACGTCCAGGGTCAGCTGCAGGCAAGCCGGGCGCAACTCCATCGTCAAGGTGAGCTCGAAAGCCTGGGGCCAGAACTGCTGTGTCGCCGCACTGGCGGGCAGACGCAGGCTCATACGCGCCGCTTCCGACGTGAGCACGGGCGGCACGTCGGCCACCCAGGGCAGATTGCGCACGAAACCATGCTTGGGCAACGGCCCGCGCTGGTTGAACTGGGGAAAACAGATGGGAACGCCGCCGCGTATCGCGGACCGGCCATCGAAAGCGCTGCGGGGGCTGAGATAAAGACGTTCGCGGCCGGCCGCTACCCAGGACACGACATGGGCACCGTGCAACAGGACCCGCAGGCGGTCGCCGTTGGGCAGGCTCAGGGCAAGGGAGGGCAGGCCGTGGAACAGCTCGATGCTGCCACCCGCCGCCGGCTCAGCCATTCAGTTCGTCGGCGCGGATCTGGGCGGCTTCGAAGTCGAGGTCGCCGGTGTAGATGGCACGGCCGCAGATCACACCCTCCACGCCCTCGCTCTCCACCGCGCACAGGGCCTCGATGTCGGCCATATTGCTGAGGCCACCGGAGGCGATCACCGGGATGGTCAGCGCCTGGGCCAGCTTGACCGTGGCCTCGATGTTGATACCCGAGAGCATGCCGTCACGGCCGATGTCGGTGTAGATGATGGACTCGACACCGTAATCCTCGAACTTCTTGCCCAGGTCGATGACCTCATGGCGGGTCAGCTTGCTCCAGCCATCGGTGGCCACCTTGCCGTCCTTGGCGTCCAGGCCGACGATGATGTGTCCGCCAAAGGCCGTGCAGGCGTCCTGCAGGAAGCCGGGGTTCTTGACGGCGGCGGTACCGATGATGACGTAGCGCAGGCCGGCGTCCAGGTAGCGCTCGATGGTGTCCAGGTCGCGGATGCCACCGCCCAGTTGCACGTCGATCTCGCTGCCAACTTCCTTGAGGATGCTGCGGATGGCCTGTTCGTTCTTCGGCTGGCCCGCAAAGGCGCCGTTCAGATCCACCAGGTGCAGGCGGCGGGCGCCCTTGTCCACCCATTTGCGCGCCATCACCGCCGGGTCTTCGCCGAAGGTGGTGGACTGGTCCATATCGCCCTGCTTGAGGCGCACACAGTGACCGTCTTTCAGATCAATCGCAGGAATGAGAAGCATGATGCTGGGGCAAGGACTAGGGCGGATGCGCGTTCAGGCTGAACCGTGCGAAGAATCAGGGATTCCAGTGGAGGAAGTTGCGATAGAGGGCCAAGCCGTGGGCAGCGCTTTTCTCTGGGTGGAATTGTGTCGCAAAAATATTATCGCGTGCAATCGCCGCCGTGAAGCGGCCACCGTAGTCGGCCTCCCCCGCGCTGTGGCGCGCATCCGACGGTCGGGCATAAAAACTGTGCACGAAATAGTAATAGCTGCCGTCCGGCACGCCGGCCCATACTGGGTGGCGTCCCTGGCCGTGGTCCATCTGCCGCACCTGGTTCCAGCCCATCTGCGGCACCTTGTAGCGGCTGCCATCGGGCTGCAGGCGGCCGGCCAGGTCGAACTTGACGACTTCGCCGGGAATCAGACCCAGGCCGGGTGTGTCCCCCTCGGCACTGTGGTCCAGCATCATCTGCATGCCCACGCAGACGCCGAACAGGGGCTTGGCGGCGGCGGCCTCCAGCACGGCATCGCGCAGGCCGGACTCCTGCAGCTCGCGCATGCAGTCGGGCATGGCGCCCTGCCCCGGCAGCACCACGCGGGCGGCTGCACGCACCTCATCGGGGCGAGAGGTGATGAGCACATGCCAGCCGCTGCCCTGGGCCGCGGCCTGCACGGCCTGCGACACCGAGCGCAGATTGCCCATGCCGTAATCCACCACGGCGACGGTCTTGGCCGGCAGTCCGGAGGTCATACGACTAGAGCGATCCCTTGGTGGATGGGATGGTGCCAGCCGCGCGCGGATCGATTTCCAGCGCGGCGCGCAGGGCACGGGCGAAGGCCTTGAACACCGTCTCGGCCTGGTGGTGGGCGTTTTCGCCGCGCAGGTTGTCGATGTGCAGCGTGACGAAGGCGTGGTTCACGAAACCCTGGAAGAACTCGTAGGCCAGCTGGCTGTCGAAGCTGCCGATCATGCCGCTCTTGAAAGGCACGTGCATCTCCAGGCCGGGGCGGCCGGAGAAATCGATCACCACGCGCGACAGCGCCTCGTCCAGCGGCACATAGGCATGGCCGTAGCGGCGGATGCCTTTCTTGTCGCCCACGGCCCTGGCCACGGCCTGGCCCAGGGTGATGCCCACGTCCTCCACCGTGTGGTGGCCGTCGATGTGCAGATCACCCTTGGCCTGGATGTCCAGGTCAATCAGCCCATGGCGCGCGATCTGGTCCAGCATGTGGTCGAAGAAACCAATGCCGGTGGACAGGCGCGAGACGCCCGTGCCGTCCAGGTTGACCTTGACGGTAATCTGGGTCTCCGCGGTGTTGCGGGACACTTCGGCGGTACGTGGTGTATTCATTAAGCAACCTCCATGCTGCGCATTGCGGTACGAGCGCCTTCGGACGGCCGTGCGGCGCTCATAAGGATTCTTTCAAGGCAGCCAGCATCAACTGGTTTTCCTGCGGGGTGCCCACGGTCAGGCGTAGGCAGTTGACCAGCAGGGGGTGCAGTTTGGACACATTCTTCACCAGGACCTTGCGCGCCTTCATGCCTTCAAAGGTCCGGGCCGCATCGGGCACACGCAGCAGGATCATGTTGGCGTCGCTGTTCCAGGCTCGCACCCCGGGCATGGCCTTCAACGCTTCCAAAATCATAGCACGCTGGGCCTTGATGTCCTGCGCCTGGGCCGCAAAGACGTCGGCATGCTCGAGTGCGAACAGCGCGCACTCGTAGTTCAGCACGCTGACGTTGTAGGGCGGGCGCACCTTGTCGACCTCGGCGATCAGGGCCGCCGGGCCCATCATGTAACCCAGCCGCACGCCGGCCAGCCCGAACTTGGAGAGCGTGCGCATCAGCAGCACGTGGCTGTTGGCCGCCGGCTTGGCGCGGATGCGATCCAGCCAGCTGCGCGAGGCAAAGGGTTGGTAGGCCTCGTCCATCACCACCAGGCCGCCCTGCTCGCCGACGGCGGCGATGATCTTCTCGATCGCCGTGTCGTTCCACAGATTGGCCGTCGGGTTGTTCGGGTAGGCGATGTAGGTGATGGTCGGCTTGTGCTTGGCAATGGCCCCCAGCATGGCCGTCACATCGAGCTCGAACTCGGACGTGAGCGGCACACCATGGAAGGCGAGGCCCTGCAGTTGCGCGCTCATGGCGTACATCACGAAACCCGGCACCGGCGCCAGGATGGAGGCACCCGGCACGTCACAGGCCATGGCCAGCAGGGAAATCAGTTCGTCCGAGCCGTTGCCCAGCATCAGCGCATAGCCCTCGGGCATGCCGGCGTAGGCTGCCAGCGCGGCGCGCAGCTCGTCCACGCGGCCGTCCGGATAGCGGTTCAAGGCCAACTGGCCCAGGCGCCGCCCCAACTCGACCTGCAGCGCAGGCGGCAGGCTGTAGGGGTTCTCCATGGCATCGAGTTTGACCATACCGGCCGACGCCTGGATGGCATAGGCATGCATGGACTGGATGTCCTGGCGGATCAGGCGCTGCAGCTTGGGATCAAGGGGCGTCATTTCTTCGGGGCTTTCAGGCGCATCTCGGCCGCGCGGGCATGGGCTTGCAGGCCTTCACCGTGCGCCAGCACCGAGGCGATCTGCCCCAGGGTCTGCGCGCCGGCCTCGCTGACCTCGATCAGGCTGCTGCGTTTCTGGAAATCGTAGACGCCCAGCGGTGAGGAGAAGCGCGCGGTGCCGCTGGTGGGCAGCACGTGATTGGGGCCGGCACAGTAATCACCCAGCGATTCGCTGGTGTACGCACCGAGGAAGATGGCCCCGGCGTGCTTGAGCAGCGGCTCCCACTTGTGCGGATCGTTGCTCGACACCTCGAGGTGCTCGGGCGCAATGCGGTTGCTGATGGCGCAGGCCTCTTCCATGCTGCGCGTGTGGATCAGCGCGCCGCGGCCGTTGAGGGACTTGGCGATGATCTCGGCGCGTGGCATCTCGCCCAGCAGGCGGTCGATCTCGCGCTGCACGGCGTCGATGTAGGCCGCGTCCGGACACAGCAGGATGCTCTGCGCCAGTTCGTCGTGTTCGGCCTGCGAGAACAGGTCCATGGCCACCCAGTCGGCCGGGGTCGTGCCATCGGCCAGCACCAGGATCTCGCTGGGGCCGGCAATCATGTCGATGCCGACCTGGCCGAAGACGCGGCGCTTGGCGCTGGCCACATAGGCATTGCCCGGACCGGTGATCTTGTCCACGCCGGGCACGGTGGCCGTGCCGTAAGCCAGGGCCGCCACGGCTTGGGCGCCACCGATGGTGAAGGCGCGTGTGACGCCGGCCACATAGGCGGCGGCCAGCACCAGTGGGTTTTTCTCGCCCCGCGGCGTGGGCACCACCATGATGATCTCGCCCACCCCGGCCACGTGGGCGGGAATGGCATTCATCAGCACGGAAGACGGATAGGCCGCCTTGCCGCCGGGCACGTAGATGCCCACGCGGTCCAGCGGCGTGACCTTCTGGCCCAGCAAGGTGCCGTCGGCGTCGCGGTAGCTCCAGCTCTCGCCGCTGGCACGCTTTTGGGCCTCGTGGTAGCTGCGCACACGCTGGGCAGCAGCGGTCAGGGCCTCGCGCTGGGCGACCGGCAGGGCCTCGTAGGCGGTTTTCAGTTCGGCCTGTGTCAGTTCCAGGTCCTTGAGCGCGCCAGCCTGCAGACCGTCGAAGCGGGCGGTGTACTCGAGCACGGCCGCGTCACCACGCTGGCGCACGTCGGCCAGGATTTCGGCCACGCGCAACTCGATGGCCGCGTCGGTCTCACCGGACCAGTGCTGGCGCTCCTTGAAGCGCTGCTCAAAGTCAGCTTGCGCGGTGGACAGGCGCAGGGGACGGGCCTGGAAGCTCATGGCTGCCCCAGGGCCTGGCCGAAGGCGTCGATGATGCGGCGGATGGGTTCGCGCTTGAGCTTGAGGGCGGCCTGGTTGACCACCAGGCGCGAGCTGATGTCCATGATGCGCTCGACCTCGACCAGGTGATTGGCCTTGAGCGTGTTGCCGGTGGAGACCAGGTCAACGATGGCATCGGCCAAACCGGTCAGCGGGGCCAGCTCCATGCTGCCATAGAGCTTGATCAGGTCCACGTGCACACCCTTGGCGGCAAAGAATTCGCGCGCGATCGCCACGTACTTGGTCGCCACGCGCAGGCGCGCACCCTGGCGCACGGCGGCCGCGTAGTCATAACCCTCGCGCACGGCCACGCTCACGCGGCACTTGGCGATCTGCAGGTCCAGCGGCTGGTACAAGCCGTCGCTGCCATGTTCGATCAGCGTGTCCAGGCCGGTGATGCCCAGATCAGCACCGCCGTACTGCACATAGGTCGGCACATCGGTGGCACGCACCAGCACCACCCGGACTTCGGGCTGGTTGGTGGCCAGGATGAGCTTGCGGGTTTTCTCGGGATCGTCCAGCACCTCGATGCCGGCCGCCTTGAGCAGGGGCAGGGTCTCGTCGAAGATGCGACCTTTGGAGAGAGCGAGCGTGATCATCTGGTCATTTTCTCACTTGATACGCTCGATGTCCGCGCCTATGGCTGCCAGCTTGGCTTCCATGCGGTCATAACCCCTATCCAGATGATAGATGCGGTCTACCACGGTCTCGCCCTCAGCCACCAAGCCGGCGATCACCAGGCTGGCCGAGGCCCGCAGGTCGGTGGCCATGACAGTGGCGCCCGAGAGATGCGCGACCCCTTCGATCACGGCCACCTTGCCGTCGATCTGGATCCTGGCGCCCAGGCGCACCAGCTCGTTGACGTGCATGAAACGGTTTTCGAAGATGGTCTCGGTCACCTTGGCCGTGCCCTGCGCGATGCAGTTGAGCGCCATGAACTGGGCCTGCATGTCGGTGGGAAAACCCGGGTACTCGGTGGTGCGGAAGCTCTGCGCCTGCAAGCGGCCCTGCGACTGCACGCGGATGCCCTCAGGCAAGGCGGTCACGGTGGCGCCCGCGGCCACCAGCTTCTCGATCACGGCGTCCAGATGGTCGGCGCGCCCATGTTTGAGCACCACATCGCCCCCCGTGGCCGCAACGGCACACAGGAAGGTGCCCGCCTCGATGCGGTCGGCCACCACCTGGTGCTCACAGCCGTGCAAGGCCTCCACGCCCTGGATACGGATGCGGCTGCTGCCGTGCCCCTCGATCCTGGCGCCCATCTTGATGAGCATTTCGGCCAGATCCGGAATCTCCGGCTCCTGTGCCGCGTTTTCCAGGATGGTCTCGCCTTCGGCCAGGGTCGCCGCCATCAGCAGGTTCTCGGTGCCGGTGACGGTGACCATGTCGGTCGTGATGCGCGCGCCCTGCAGACGTTTCCTGCCCTTGGGCAATTTGGCAATCATGTAACCATGCTCGACCGTGATCTCGGCCCCCATGGCCGTCAGGCCCTTGATGTGCTGGTCCACCGGGCGCGAGCCGATGGCGCAGCCGCCGGGCAGCGAGACCGTGGCCTCGCCGAAACGCGCCAGCAAAGGCCCCAGCGCCAGCACCGAAGCGCGCATGGTCTTGACCAGTTCGTAGGGCGCCTCGGGCGAACTCAGCCGGGCCGCGTCGATGCGTACCGTGCCGTCGGCCGACTGCTCAACGCTCACGCCCATGTTGCGGATCAGCTTGAGCATGGTGGCCACGTCCTGCAGACGCGGCACGTTGAGCAGGGTCACCGGTTGCGCCGTCAGCAGGGCCGCACACAACTCGGGCAAGGTGGCGTTCTTGGCGCCGGAGATCGGCACCTCGCCGCGCAACGCGCGGCCACCACGTATCAGCAATTTATCCATGGAAAGTCACCTGGGTTGCGCCGCCCATTCGGCCGGCGTATAGGTTTTCATCGACAGGGCATGCACCTCGTCGGTGTGCATCTTCTGGCCCAGCGTGGCGTAGACGCGCTGGTGGCGCTGGATGGCCCGCTTGCCCTCGAACTCCGGCGACACGATGGTGGCATACCAATGACGGCCGTCCCCGGTGAGCTCGATATGCTCACATTTCAGCCCCGCCGCGATGATGGATTGCAGTTTGTCAGCAGTCATGTTCTCAGCCTCGAATCTTGTAACCGGTGCGTAGCAGGTGCACCGCCAGGCCGCCCACAACGATGAGGGCGGTACCGACGATGGCCAGGCTCAGCCAGGGCGAGACATCGCTTACCCCAAAGAAGCCGTGGCGAAAGCCGTCGATCATGTAGAAAAAGGGGTTGAGATGGCTCACCCCCTGCCAGAAGGCCGGCAGCGAGTGGATGGAATAGAACACGCCGCTGAGGAAGGTCATGGGCATGATGACGAAGTTCTGGAAGGCCGCGAGCTGGTCGAACTTCTCGGCCCACAGGCCGGCAATCAGGCCCAGCGAGCCCAGCAGGGCCGCGCCCAGCACCGCGAAGACCAGGATCCACAACGGCGCCTGGATCGTAAGGTCGGTGAACCAGAAGGTCACCAGGAACACCCCCGAGCCCACCACCAGGCCACGCAGCACTGAAGAGCCGACGTAGGCCAGGTACCAGGCCCAGTGCGACAGGGGCGTGAGCAGCAGGAAGACCAGGTTGCCCATGATCTTGCTCTGGATCAGCGAGGACGAGCTGTTGGCAAAGGCGTTCTGCAGCACGCTCATCATGACCAGGCCGGGGATCAGGAAGGCGGTGTAGCCGATGCGGTCGTAGACCTTGACGTGGTCTTCCAGCACATGGCCGAAAATCAGCAGGTAGAGCACGGCTGTCAGAACCGGCGCGGCAATGGTCTGGAAGCTGACCTTCCAGAAGCGCAGCACTTCCTTGTACAGCAGGGTCTGCCAACCGCTCATTTCTTGTCTCCCATCACCTGGAGAAAGACGTCTTCCAGATCGGCCTTGGTGATCTCGACGTCGTCCACGATCACCCCGGCCTCGCGCACGGCGGCCAGGTAGGTCTCGATCTCGCGCGCGTCATGCGCCGGGAACTGCACGATGCGCCCGGTCACCCGCGCCTGTGCAGCCAGGTCGGCCGGCAACTGGCCCTCGATTTTCATGCGCAGCACATGGCTGGACGCGGTCTTGAGCAACTCGCTGGTGCGTTCCAGCGCCACCACCCGGCCTGCCTTGAGCATGGCAATGCGGCCGCACAGGGCCTCGGCCTCCTCCAGGTAGTGCGTGGTCAACAGCACCGTGTGGCCCTGCTTGTTCAGCCGCGAGATGAAAGCCCACAGGGTCTGGCGCAACTCCACGTCCACGCCGGCGGTGGGCTCGTCCAGCACGATGACCGGCGGCTTGTGCACCAGAGCCTGGGCCACCAGCACGCGCCGCTTCATGCCGCCGGAGAGCTGGCGCATATTGGCCTGGGCCTTGTCGGCCAGGCCCAGGCTGTCCAGCAGTTCGTCGATCCAGGCGTCGTTGTTCTTGACACCGAAGTAGCCGGACTGGATGCGCAGCGTCTCGCGCACATTGAAGAAGGGATCGAACACCAGCTCCTGCGGCACCACGCCCAGCAGCCTGCGCGCCTGCGCGTAGTCGGCCTGCACATCGTGGCCGAGCACGGAGACTTTGCCGCTGCTGGCACGCACCAGGCCGGCCAGGATGCTGATCAGGGTGGTCTTGCCGGCACCATTGGGCCCGAGCAGGCCAAAAAATTCGCCCTGCTCGATGTCCAGGCTGACATCGTCCAGAGCGGCGAAGGTGGCGCCCTTGGGACCGCGGGCGAGCGGGTAGTGCCGGGAGACGGACTGGAAGGAGATGGCGGGCATGGGAACCCGCTATTTTAGGCGGTCGGGAGAGACCCCGGGTTCAGGCGGCCGGCAGCAGCAGTTCGGCCACCCCGTAGAGGCGGGCCAGATCGACCAGCCGGGACGAAAGGCTGCGGATTTCGAAGCCCTTGCCCAGCGCCACGCTGGCACGCCGGAATTCCAGCAGCACCGCCAGCGCCGAGGAATCGAAACGCGTGAGCGAGGCGGCATCCACCACCACCGCCGGACCGGTCTGGGACGGCAGGCCTTGCACCAGCATGCGCAGGCAGGCCGAGGCCTGCTTGTGGGTGAGTTCAGAGGGCAGGACCAGCATGCTCAGGCTTTCTTGGCGTTGGCCTTGTTGCGCTCGACCAGCGAGGCGATCAGGCCGTCGATGCCCTTGGCATGGACTTCCTGGGCAAACTGGCTACGGTAGGTCTCCACCAGCCAGACGCCCATGACGTTGAGGTTGTAGATCTTCCAGCCGCGGCCTTCACCCGGTGTCTTTTCCAGGCGGTAATCGAGCTGGATGGGCTCGGGATTGCCTTTGCCCCTGACTTCCGTGCGCACCACGACTTCCTTGTCGTCGGGTGCCGCACGCATGGGCTTGGCGGTCACGGTCATGTCATTGACCTGGGCCAGGGCACCCGCGTAGGTGCGCACCAGCAAGATCTTGTATTCCTCCTGCAGGCGCTTCTTCTGCTCAGGGCTGGCCTGGCGCCAGCCTGGGCCGACCGAGGACGCCGTCATGCGCTGAAAATTGACGTTGGGCATGATCTTGCTGTCGACCAGCGCAATGATGCGACTGACGTCGCCCGCCTTGATGGCCGGGTCGGCCTTGATGCTGTCGAGCACCTCGTTCGACAGCTTCAGGATCATGACATCGGCGCCTTCCTCGGCCGCCCAGGCGGGCGTCAGCGCCTGCGCCAGGAAAACAGCCGCGCCGGCACAGGCAGCCAGCAGGCGGTGGAAAACTCGTCTTTGCATGGTGTAACACTCCAGAACACTGGCCATGTGCCGGCCGGATGCCGACCCATTCCTCATCACCTTAACGCCTGCCGTCTGCAACCAGCCGACAGGGCTCACCTGGCGGGCTCCTTCTCGTCGGGCGCCTCATCTTCGATCATCGGTTCCTCCGGGGGTTCCCCGTCATAAACGAGATTGCGCCGGTGCTGCAGATAGGCATCGCGCAGGAAAGTATATTTGTCCAGCGCAGCCTCTTCAAGCAAGCCCTCCTGCTTCAGCAGGCGCGCGCGCCTGTGCACCACACGGACACCGGCCAGCGTGTTGCGCGTGGGCACATCCTCGATATAGCTCACGATGTCTCCGCGCCACTCCGCCGGCAGGGCCGCCGTGTCGCGCACCGTGGAGGGCCCCAGCAGGGGCAGCACCACATAAGGCCCGGCCCCCACGCCCCAATAGCCCAGGGTCTGCCCGAAATCCTCGTTGTGCCGCGGGATCTGCATTTCGCTGGCCACGTCCAGCACGCCGCCGATGCCGAAAAAGGTGTTGACCCAGAAACGGGTGAAGCTTTCGCCGGCCACCTGCCCCTTCAGTTGCAGGACGCCGTTGAGCGTGGTCCACGCATCTTCCAGGTTGCCGAAAAAATTGCCGACACCCTTGCGCAGCATCTCCGGCACCGACTCCTGGTAGACCGTGGCCACGGGCTTGAGCACGGCGCGGTCGAGCGTGTCGTTGAACTGGTAGACACCGCGGTTCCAGGGCTCGAGCGGGTCAGCGGGATTGGCCTGCGGACCGGTGGCGCAACCGGCCAGTAGCAGGGCCAGGGCCAGTATCAGCAGGCGCAACGGCCGCAAGTGCAAGGCTGCGGCCCCCCTCATTTCTTGGCCGCGTTCGGCCCAGCGCCCTCAGCCGACTTGTTGTAGATGAATTGGCCGATCAGGTTTTCCAGCACGATGGCGGACTGGGTGGAGGTGATCACGTCGCCGGCCACCAAGACCTTTTCCTCGGCACCGGCTTCTACACCGATGTACTGGTCACCCAGCAGGCCGCTGGTCAGGATCTTGAGCGAGCTGTCCTTGGGGAACTTGTAGCGACTCTCCAGGGCCAGGATCACCCGCGCCTGGAAGGTCTTGTCATCGAAGCTGATGGCCTCGACCCGACCGACGACCACACCGCCGCTGCGCACGGCCGACTTGGGCTTGAGGCCGCCGATATTGTCGAAGCGCGCTTCGACCCGGTAGGTGCTCTGGAAGCTCAGGCTGAGCAGATTGGCCGCCTGCAGTGCCAGGAACAGGATGGCGACGGCACCGATCAGGACAAACAGACCGACCCAGAGATCATTTCTTGAGCGTTGCACCACACTCTCCTCAAATCGTAAACATCATGGCGGTCAGGATGAAATCCAGACCCAGAACTGCCAGCGAGGCCATCACCACCGTCCGCGTGGTGGCACTCGCTACCCCTTCAGGCGTGGCCTGCGCCTCATAACCTTGCAGCAAGGCGACAAAGGTGACCGTGAAACCGAACACGATGCTCTTGACGACACCGTTGCCCACGTCCTGCCAGACATCCACACCACCCTGCATCTGGCTCCAGAAAGCGCCGGGGTCGATGCCGATCATGACCACGCCGACCAGCCAGCCCCCCATCACACCCACTGCGCTGAAGACGGCAGCCAGCAGGGGCATGGCGATCACGCCCCCCCAGAATCGCGGCGCCAGAATGCGGCGGATCGGATCCACCGCCATCATCTCCATGGCGCTCAGTTGCTCACCGGCCTTCATCAGGCCGATCTCGGCCGTCAGCGACGTGCCGGCCCGCCCGGCAAACAGCAGGGCGGCCACCACGGGGCCGAGTTCACGCACCAGGCTCAGCGCCACCATCTGGCCCAGGGCCTCGTCCGAGCCGAAGTCCACAAGGATGTAATAACCCTGCAGGCCCAGCACGAAACCGACGAACAGGCCCGAGACCACGATGATGGCCAGCGAGTGGTTGCCCAGCAGGTGCACCTGGTCACGCACCAGGCTGAAACGCTTAAAGGTGGGGCCCGCCAGCTGCAGCAGACGCAGGAAAAGCCGAGCGGCGTAACCCATGTCACCCAGCTTGCGGCGCACGGCATACCCCACGTCCGATGGTCGCCACCAGCTCATGCGGCCTCCCCGCCAAAATCCTGCTGTACCGTCGGGCCCGGGTAGTGGAAATGCACCGGCCCTTCGGCCCGGGCCTGCACGAACTGCTGTACCAACGGATCGGTGGATCGCTTCACCTCATCGGGCGTGCCCTGGGCTGCAATGCCGCCATTGGCCAGGATCACCACCTTGTCGGCAATCTGGAAGGTTTCCTCCAGATCGTGCGAGACGACGATGCTGGTGATGCCCAGGCTGTCGTTGAGCCGGCGGATGAGCTGGGCCGCCGTCCCCAGGGAGATTGGGTCCAGGCCGGCGAAGGGCTCGTCGTACATCACCAGCTCGGGGTCCAGCACGATGGCGCGTGCCAGCGCGACGCGCCGTGCCATGCCGCCGGACACCTCGCTGGGCATCAGGTCACGCGCACCGCGCAGACCGACGGCATTGAGCTTCATCAGCACGACATCACGCAGCAGCTCTTCGGTCAGATCGGTATGTTCACGCAGCGGAAAGGCGACGTTCTCCAGGACGCTGAGGTCGGCAAACAAGGCGCCGAACTGGAACAGCATGCCCATGCGACGTCGCGCCACGTAGAGCTGCTGCGGATCCATGCGCGTCACGTCCTCACCATCGAACAGCACCTCGCCCTCCTGGGCGCGGTTCTGCCCACCGATCAGGCGCAGGACGGTGGTCTTGCCGCCACCGGAGGCGCCCATCAGGGCGGTGACCTTGCCACGCGGAACGCTCAGGCTGACCTTGTCCAGAATGACACGGTCACTGTAGCCAAAGGTGACGTTACGCAGCTCGACCAGGGAGGTATCTGATGATGCAGCCATAAAAATGCAAAAGCCGGCTTGTTCCGGCTCTTGCATCATACGGCAAAGTACTGTGTCAGCGCGCCAGGGTGCTGGCCCCCATGAGGAATTCGTCAAGCGCACGCGCAGCCCGGCGACCCTCGCGCATGGCGAGCGAACAGCCCGCCATTCCTGTTGCGCCCATCGGGCGATTCGTGAAGGCCGCCTAGCGCGGAAGGCTGCTGCTACCCATCAGAAACTCATCGACGGCCCGGGCAGCCTGGCGGCCTTCCCGAATCGCCCAGACGACCAGGCTCTGGCCGCGGCGAATATCGCCGGCGGCAAAGACCTTGGGGGCGCTGGTGACATAACCACCCTGGAAGTCCGTGCTGGCCTTGGCGTTGCCACGGCCGTCCTTGCTCACGCCGAAAGCGTCCAGGACGGTCGCCACCGGGCTCACGAAACCCATGGCCAGCAGCACGAGGTCGGCCTTGTATTCCTTCTCGGTGCCGGGAATCTCGACGAACTTGCCGTCCTTGAACTCGACGTGCACGGTCTTCAGGCCCGTGACCTTGCCGTTCTTGCCGATGAATTCCTTGGTCGAGACGGCGAACTCGCGCGCGCAACCCTCTTCGTGGCTGGAACTGGTGCGCAGCTTGAGCGGCCAGTAGGGCCAGACCAGGGGCTTGTTCTCCTGCTCGGGCGGCTGCGGCATCACTTCGAACTGGGTCACACTGGCCGCGCCATGGCGGTTGCTGGTACCCACGCAGTCGGAGCCGGTGTCACCGCCGCCGATCACGATGACGTGTTTGCCCGTGGCCATGATCTGGTCCTTGACCTTGCCGCCAGCGTTGACACGGTTCTGCATGGGCAGGAACTCCATGGCGAAATGGATGCCATCGAGGTCACGTCCCGGCACCGGCAGATCGCGCGACTGCTCGGCACCGCCAGCCAACACGACGGCGTCGAAGTCCTTCTGCAGTTGTGCCGGGCTGACGGTTTCCTTGGCCCAGTTGGTCACCTTGGAATCCTTGGGCAGTTCGCCGACCATGACATTGGTCTTGAACACCACACCCTCGGCTTCCATCTGCTTCACCCGGCGGTCGATATGTGACTTGTCGAACTTGAAGTCCGGGATTCCGAAGCGCAGCAGGCCACCGATGGTGTCGTTCTTCTCGAACACGGTCACGGCGTGGCCGGCACGTGCCAGCTGTTGGGCCGCGGCCATGCCGGCCGGGCCGGAACCCACCACGGCAACCTTCTTGCCGGTCTTCACGGCGGCCGGCTGCGGCTTGACCCAACCCTGCGCCCAGGCCTTGTCGATGATGGCGTGCTCGATCGACTTGATGCCCACGGCATCGTTGTTGATGTTGAGCGTGCAAGCTGCCTCGCAAGGCGCCGGGCAGACACGGCCGGTGAAATCCGGGAAGTTGTTGGTCGAGTGCAGCACCTCGATCGCGTTCTTCCAGTCGCCCTGGTAAACCAAGTCGTTGAAGTCCGGGATGATGTTGTTGACGGGGCAACCACTGTTGCAGAAGGGCGTGCCGCAGTCCATGCAGCGCGCACCCTGCACCTTGGCCTGCTCATCGCTGAGGCCGATCACGAATTCCTTGTAGGTCTTGACGCGCTTCGCCACGGGCTCGTAGCCCTCCTCGATGCGCTCGTACTCCATGAAGCCAGTGACTTTTCCCATGATTCTTTCCTTCGTCCTTCTTCTTACTTGGCCGCAGCGGCTTCTTTCTTGGCCGCCGCCTTGGCCGGAGCAGCGTCAACCTTCCTGGCGTTGATCTCGCCCAGCGCGCGCTTGTACTCGTTGGGGAACACCTTGACGAACTTGGCGCGAGCCTCGCTCCAGTGGTCCAGCAGCTCGCGCGCACGCTTGCTGCCAGTCCAGCGGTGGTGGTCTTCCAGCAGCTTCTTGAGCTGGGCCTCGTCGGTCTGGTCACGGTGCCAGATGGCGCGCGGCACGCTCTTCTCCTGCTCGGCTGCGGGCAACACCTTGTCCAGCGAGACCATGGCGGTGTTGCAGCGCGCGGCAAACTGACCGTCTTCGTCGTAGACATAGGCCAGGCCACCGCTCATGCCGGCGGCGAAGTTGCGGCCGGTCTTGCCCAGCACGGCCACCGTACCGCCCGTCATGTACTCGCAGCCATGGTCACCCGTGCCTTCAACGACAGCATTGGCGCCCGACAGGCGTACGGCGAAACGTTCGCCGGCCACGCCGCTGAAGAAAGCCTCGCCGCTGGTGGCGCCGTACATCACCGTGTTGCCGACGATGATGTTGCGGGTGGATTCACCGCGGAAATCGATGCTCGGGCGCACCACGATGCGGCCGCCCGACAGACCCTTGCCGGTGTAGTCGTTGGCGTCACCGATCAGGTACAGCGTGATGCCGCGCGCCAGGAAAGCACCGAAGGACTGTCCACCCGTGCCTTCGAGCTGGATACGCAGGGTGTCGTCGGTCAGCCCTTCCGGGTGCACCTTGGTCAGTGCGCCCGAGAGCATGGCGCCCACCGAACGGTTGACGTTGCGCACCACCTCCATGAACTGGACCTTCTCGCCCTTGTCGATGGCGGCCCGGGATTTCTCGATCAGCACACGGTCCAGGCTCTTCTCCAGGCCGTGCTCCTGCTCGGCCACATGGAAAACAGGCACGCCGGCGGGCACGATGGGCATCGCGAACAGGCGGCTGAAGTCCAGGCCACGGGCCTTCCAGTGCTCCAGGCCTTTGCGCACGTCGAGCAGGTCGGCGCGGCCGATCATGTCGTCGAACTTGCGGATGCCCAGCTGGGCCATGATCTGGCGCACTTCCTCGGCGATGAAGAAGAAAAAGTTCACCACATGCTCGGGCTTGCCCGAGAACTTCTTGCGCAGCACCGGGTCTTGCGTGGCCACACCCACCGGGCAGGTGTTCAGGTGGCACTTGCGCATCATGATGCAGCCCTCGACCACCAGCGGTGCGGTGGCGAAACCGAATTCGTCGGCCCCCAGCAGGGCGCCGATGGCGACGTCACGGCCGGTTTTCATCTGGCCGTCGGCCTGCACGCGGATGCGACCGCGCAGGCGGTTGAGCACCAGGGTCTGCTGGGTCTCGGCCAGGCCGATCTCCCACGGGCTGCCGGCGTGCTTGATGGACGACCAGGGCGAGGCGCCGGTGCCGCCGTCATGGCCGGCGATCACGACGTGATCACTCTTGCACTTGGCCACACCCGCGGCAATGGTGCCGACACCGATCTCCGACACCAGCTTGACGCTGATACTGGCGTGCGGCGCCACGTTCTTCAGGTCGTGGATCAGCTGGGCCAGATCCTCGATCGAGTAGATATCGTGGTGCGGCGGCGGCGAGATCAGGCCCACGCCCGGCACGGAGTAACGCAGCTTACCGATGTAGTCGGACACCTTGCCGCCCGGCAGCTGGCCGCCTTCGCCCGGCTTCGCGCCCTGGGCCATCTTGATCTGGATCTGGTCCGAACTCGACAGGTATTCAGCGGTGACGCCAAAACGGCCCGAGGCCACCTGCTTGATCTTGGAGCGCAGCGAATCGCCGTCCTGCAAGGGCAGGTCGACTTCCACCTGGGCATCGCCGATCACGCTCTTGAGCGTTTCGCCCTTCTTGATCGGGATGCCCTTGAGCTCCTGGCGGTAACGTGCCGGGTCTTCGCCACCCTCGCCGGTGTTGCTCTTGCCGCCGATGCGGTTCATGGCCACGGCCAGCGTCGCGTGCGCCTCGGTCGAGATCGATCCCAGCGACATGGCGCCGGTGGCAAAACGCTTGACGATCTCGCTGGCCGGCTCGACCTCCTCGACCGGAATGGCCTTGGCCGGATCCAGCTTGAACTCGAACAGGCCGCGCAGCGTCATGTGCCGCTTGCTCTGGTCATTGATGATCTGCGCGTATTCCTTGTAGGTGCTGAAGCTGTTGGCACGCGTGCTGTGCTGCAGCTTGGCAATGGCGTCGGGTGTCCACATGTGCTCTTCGCCACGCGCGCGCCAGGCGTATTCGCCGCCGGTGTCCAGCATGGTGGCCAGCACCGGGTCATTGCCGTAGGCGGCCTTGTGCATGCGGATGGCTTCCTCGGCCATCTCGAACACGCCGATGCCACCCACGCGGCTGGGGGTACCGGTGAAATACTTCTCGATGGTTTCGTCGTTGACACCGATGGCTTCAAACAGCTGGGCGCCGCAGTAGCTCATGTAGGTCGATACGCCCATCTTGGACATGATCTTGGACAGGCCCTTGCCAATCGCCTTGATGTAGTTGTAGATGGCCTTGTCGGCACTCAGGTCGCCCGGCAGGTCCTGGTGCATGGCGGCCAGGGTTTCCATGGCCAGATAGGGGTGGACCGCCTCGGCACCATATCCCGCCAGCACGGCGAAGTGATGCACTTCACGTGCGGTCCCGGTTTCGACCACCAGGCCGGCCGAGGTACGCAGACCTTCGCGGACCAGGTGCTGGTGGATGGCCGACAGGGCCAGCAGCGCAGGAATGGCCACCTGGGTGGCACTCACGGCGCGGTCGCTGATGATGAGGATGTTCTTGCCGCCCTTGATCGCGTCCACCGCTTCGGCGCACAGCGAAGCCAGTTTGGCCTCCACGCCCTCACGGCCCCAGACCAGCGGATAGGTGATGTCCAGCGTGGCGCTGCGGAACTTGCCCTGGGTCGTGGCCTCGATGTTGCGCAGCTTGGCCATGTCCGAGAAGTCCAGGATGGGCTGGCTCACCTCGAGACGCATGGGCGGGTTGACCTGGTTGATGTCCAGCAGGTTGGGTTTGGGGCCGATGAAGGACACCAGCGACATCACGATGGCTTCGCGGATCGGGTCGATCGGCGGGTTGGTCACCTGGGCGAACAGCTGCTTGAAGTAGTTGTACAACGGCTTGTTCTTGTCCGACAGCACGGCCAGCGGGCTATCGTTGCCCATGGAGCCGATGCCCTCCTCGCCATTCACGGCCATCGGGGCCATCAGGAACTTGATGTCTTCCTGTGTCATGCCGAAGGCCTGCTGGCGGTCCAGCAGGCTGGCGGCTTCGGCCTTGGGCAGTTCGGCAGCGCCGGTCTCGACGTCGTCGAGCTTGATGCGCAGGTTCTCGATCCACTGCTTGTACGGCTTGCTGTTGGCGAGGCTGGCCTTGAGCTCCTCGTCGTCAATCATGCGGCCCTGCTCCAGGTCGATCAGGAACATCTTGCCAGGCTGCAGGCGCCACTTGCGCACGATCTTGTTCTCGGGCACCGGCAGCACGCCGGACTCGGAACCCATGATCACGAGGTCGTCATCGGTGATGCAGTAGCGCGAAGGGCGCAGGCCGTTGCGGTCCAGCGTGGCGCCGATCTGGCGGCCATCGGTGAACACGATGGAGGCCGGGCCGTCCCAGGGCTCCAGCATGGCGGCGTGGTACTCGTAGAAGGCCTTGCGGCGCTCATCCATGGTGGTGTGCTGCTCCCAGGGCTCGGGGATCATCATCATCACGGCCTGGCTGATCGGGTAGCCGGCCATGGTCAGCAGTTCCAGGCAGTTGTCGAAGGTGGCCGTGTCGGACTGGCCGGCGAAGCTGATCGGGTAGAGCTTCTGCAGGTCGTTGCCCAGCACGGGCGAGGACATCACGCCTTCGCGCGCCTTCATCCAGTTGTAGTTGCCCTTGACCGTGTTGATCTCGCCGTTGTGGGCGACATAACGGTAGGGATGGGCCAGCGGCCACTCCGGGAAGGTGTTGGTGGAGAAGCGCTGGTGCACCAGGCCCAGGGCGGAGACGCAACGCTTGTCCTGCAGGTCATGATAGTAAGTGCCAACCTGATCCGCCAGCAGCAGGCCCTTGTAGACCACGGTGCGGCTGGACATGCTCGGAACGTAGTATTCCTTGCTGTGCTTGAGCTGCAGGTTCTGGATGGCGGCGCTGGCCGTCTTGCGGATCACGAACAGCTTGCGCTCCAGCGCATCCTGCACGATCACGTCGCTGCCACGGCCGATAAAGATCTGCCGCAACACCGGCTCTTTCTCGCGCACGGTGGGCGACATGGGCATGTCGCGGTTGACCGGCACGTCGCGCCAGCCCAGCAGCACCTGGCCTTCGGCCTTGATCGCGCGCTCCATCTCCTGTTCGCAGGCCAGACGCGAGGCATGCTCCTTGGGCAGGAAAATCATGCCCACGCCGTACTCACCGGGCGGCGGCAGGGTCACACCCTGCTTGGCCATTTCCTCGCGGTAGAGGGTGTCGGGCAGCTGGATCAGGATGCCGGCGCCGTCGCCCATCAGCTTGTCCGCCCCCACCGCACCGCGGTGGTCCAGGTTTTCGAGGATCTTGAGTGCGCCCTGGACGATGTCGTGGCTCTTGTGGCCCTTGATATGGGCCACGAAACCCACGCCACAGGCGTCGTGTTCGTTGGCGCTCGAATACAAACCGTTTTCTTGGAGATGCTTAATCTCGGCAGCCGTGGTCATGGCGCACTCCTAAATATTTCGCAGGGGTCGTAAGCATAGTGCAGCGCAACAATATTTCCAAGAAAAATAATAGGGGTCAGATTCTTATTATTTTTTGAATTTTTAACTCACCAGATAATTAGGGACAGATAATAAAGACTAGCGAGAAGCTGTGACAGGCCTTCCACCTCCGGCACTCAAACCGCGGCCGATTTGGAAACTGGCCGCCCCGCACGGGATTTGCTGAGTCGGCGCGGTGTTTTTTTCTGAAGTTCCTCCACGAAGGCCGGACTGCCAAGCGCCCAACCCTTGAGCACGGATTCGGTCAAGGCCTGCTGCTGGGACAAAGACAGCCCTTCCTGCACCAGGCGCGTGTAAGCCGCCTCCCGAGCAAAGGGGGTATTGCCCAAACCCCAATACAGCGGATGTGGCGTGACCAGACGATCACCTCGCAAGCCGGCGTAATGGGCGTGGCTGGACCAGGGATAGTCGCGCGCCTGCCCCACCAGCCCGGCGCGCACCGGATTGAGATCGATGTAGGTCATGCAAGCCAGCAGATAGGTCTCGGCCTCGATCAGCGTGGATTTATAGCGACCTTCCCAGAGCGTGCCCGTACGGCCGTGGCGGTCGTTGAAGTAGCGCACATAACGGCGTCCGATGGCCTGCATCAGGCGGGACAGGCCGTCTGCCGTCCGGGGCGTCAGCAGCAGATGAAAATGGTTGTCCATCAGCACATAGGCGTGGACGGCGACCTCACACAGCTGCGCATGGGACTCCAGCAAGTCCAGCATCTGAAGCCGGTCCTGATCCGACAGAAAGATGGCCTGCCCGTTGTTGCCCCGCTGGACAACGTGGTGCGGATAGGCGGCGATGCTGAGTCGGGAGAGACGGGCCATGATGCTGCGACGTGGTGATCGCAGCATCATAGATTGCATCTGGCCCCGATTACTGCTTGGGCGCCTTGGTGACGCGCACCTTGCCGCTGGTGGTGATCAGTATCACCGGGTCGCCTGGCTGAAAGACCTCGGTGCCCTTGGCCTGCACGATGGCACGCCGCTCGCCGTTCTTGAGTTGCACCAGGATTTCATAAGCTTCTTCCCGGGTGCCTGCCCGCTCGATCACGTTGCCCGCCACGGCACCGGCCGTGGCCCCCAGGATGCCGATGATCTGCGCCTCGCGCTGGCTGCCCCCGGCGCCATAACCGGCGATGCCGCCCACCGCACCACCGGCGGCCGCACCCACACCTGACTGGCTGCCCTCGACCGTCACGGTACGCACGGAAAGCACCACCGCGTCGACCACGCTCGACAGGCGCTGGGCGTCACCGCGCTGGATGACGTCCGGGCTGCTGCTGGCGCAACCTGCCAGCGCCAGCACGAAACCCCACATCCAAAGCTTGTTCATGATTCCATCCTCAATAAAATTGCATGCCTGCACCGTCCGGCCATCTTCAGACAACGCCGGCGGACACTGGCGGTTGACCCTCAGGCAAACGGAAGCGGCTTTGCAGCAGGTCCGTCAATCCGAATTCCTCCAGTATCGCCCGCAGGCGCTGGGCCGCGGCACGCTTGCGCTGCCCGGTGTAGCGCGCAATGATGAGTTCGTTCTTGAGACTGTGTTCCCAGCCCACGAGTTCCGTCACGCTCACCTGGTAGCCCATGGCTTCCAGGTAAAGGCAGCGCAGCACATTGGTGATCTGGCTGCCCAGTTCCCGGGTGTGCAGGGGATGCCGCCACAACTCGGCCAGCGGGGTACGCGACAGGGACAAGGCCTTGCCCGAGTTCAGGGCGCGTGCGACCTCGGCCTGGCAGCAGGGCACGAGCACCATGTAGCGGGCCTGCTTCTGGAGGCCGAAGGCGATGGCGTCATCGGTGGCCGTGTCACAGGCGTGCAAGGCGGTCACGATATCGATGCGCTCGGGCAAGTCACCGGCCTGCATGGACTCGGCCACGCTGAGGTTGAGAAAGGACATGCGCGTAAAACCCAGCCGCGCGGCCAGTTCACGCGACTTCTGCACCAGTTCAGCCCGGGTCTCGATGCCGTAGACATGCCCGCTGGGGTTCTGCCTGAAGAACAGGTCGTAGATGATGAAACCCAGATAGGACTTGCCGGCACCATGGTCGGCCAGGGTGATCCCGGCCTGCTGCGCACCACCGTCCTTGCACTGTGCCGACAGGTCCTGCAACAGCTCCTCGATGAAATGGAAGAGGTGGTAGACCTGCTTGAGCTTGCGCCGGGAATCCTGGTTGAGCTTGCCCTCGCGCGTCAGGATGTGCAGCTCCTTGAGCAATTCGATGGACTGACCGGGCCGGATTTCTGGTGCCAGCGGTTGAGCCTGCCCATCTTGTGCCGGTGCGGGCTTACGCCCTTTGTGCTGTTCGTGTTTCACGCCTTATCCCCGTTTTCATTTTCGGGCCCGGCGTCATGGGCGTGGCGACGAATCCCCAGCGCATCCCAGCCGTCGGGGCCCAGTTGTTCCAGCACCTGCATGTTTTTCTCATAGATGGTCTCCGCCTCGGGAAAAGCCTCCACAGCACGGTCTATGCTTGCCTCGCGCAGGAGGTGCAGGGCTGGATAGGGTGCGCGATTGGTGCAGTTGGTGATGTCATCCACCTCCGTGCCGGCAAACTGGAATTGCGGATGGAAGCTGGCAATCTGCAGTTCACCCTGCAAGCCCAGATCAGCCAGCACCGTGTCGGCCTGCGCCAGAAAATCATTGAACTCGATGAATTCATCGAAACACAGGGGCAATACCAGCACCGTGGTATCCCGCTGCGCGGGCTCACTGGCCTGCAGATCCTGCAGCTCACGCTGCAAGTCACGTCGCACATCCTCCACCTCGCGGGCGAGACTCACGACCCAGTGGATCTGCCCCTTGACATGTACGCTCTTGGCAAAAGGACACAGGTTGAGCCCGATCACGGCACGCTCCAGCCAGACCTGCATGTCGTGCTGGACGGTTTCGGCGAAACCGGGGGGAATCCCGCGTTGCAACGCCGTCATGCCCGCCCCCTGTAGGAGCCGAGGCGCCAGGCCAGCAGCAGTCCGATGCCCGAACAGGCTCCAGTCACGGCCCAGGTCCAGTGCCAGCCCCCCGCGCCACTGGCCACCCAGGCCACCAGCGGCGGTCCGGCGAACTGGCCGAAGGACGCCCACTGCTGCATCCATCCGACCGTGGTGGAAACCGTACCCTCACCGGGAGCCAGGCGCACTGCCAATGAGAACAGCGTCCCGGGGATCACCCCCCCCACCATGGAAAACAACAGCACGGCGACGAAGCGCGCCGTCGCCGACAAGCCTTCACCCCCCGCAGCAAGTGGCCAGACGAAGAACGCCATCAGGGTCCCCAAACCCATGACCGCAAAACCCGTGTACAGCAGCTGTTGCGCACGCACGCCACGCCCGAGCAGGCGCCCTGAAACGATATTGCCCACCATGTTGCCGGCTGCGACCAGCGCGGTCAACACGGCACTGACGCCCCCGGCAACGCCGGCCTGGGCGTAGATGGTGGGTAAAAAACCGATCACCGCCAGCCACTGGCCCGAGTACACGGCAAAGCTGATGGCCACCAGCCAGGGACCGGGCGCACTGAGGGTCTGGCGCAGGCGAGCGATCCAGCCACCTTGCGGCGAGCCGATGCCCGAAGCCGACGGGACATGCCGCGTGTCCGGAGGAACCACCCGCCAGACCCACCAGGCCATGACCAGTGTCACCGCGCCCAGCCCCCACCACCAGGACTCCCAGCCCCACAGCGATATCACCAGGGGACCGCACAGCAAGGCCGTTGCCGTGCCCAGTGGCATATAAGCCCCCCAGAGCCCCAGCATGGCGCTCATGCGCCTGGGCTCCACCAGATGTCGGATCAGGCTGGGTGCCGGCATGGAAACGAGCAGGAATCCCAGGCCTTCCACCGCACGCAGGCCCAGCAGCATGTGGGCTTCCCGGGCCCAGCCGCCCAGCCAGGAAGCCAACGACAGCAGCAAGAGCCCAACAAGCATGCTGCGCCTGAGCCCCAGACCATCGGCCGCCAGTCCGACCGCCAGCCCCAGCAGCATCCCGGCCAGCTGGACCAGGGACAGGAGGAAACCTGCCTGCAGCAGGGTCACGCCCAGCGCCTGCTCCAGGACCGGCAGTGCCGGCGAAAGCTTGCCCACGTGCAGGGCGGCGGCCACGCCGGCGGCAATGACCACATAGGCCGGATGAACACCCTGGCGTTTCATGCCCACAAGCTCTTGCCGGTCAGCCGCTCATGCTCGCGGCCCGCAAACCGGTCGGTCATGCCGGCAATGTAGTCCGCAATCACGCGCAGCACGGCGCTCTCAGTATCTTCACGGGCCTGTGCTGCACGCGCAGCATGACCCGACTGCATCTCATGGGGCGCCTGCCGATAACAGTCGAAAAGCTCCTGGATCACCTGGCGCGCCTGGCCGGTGGTCTGCATCACCTTCGGGTGGCGGTAAAGATTCTGGAACAGGAATTTCTTGAGCACGATGGAACGCTCGCGCATCCCGGTGCTGAAAGTCACCAGCGAAGGCAGCAGGCGCACGGCATCCGGGCTCGCCGGCCGGGCCCGCTCCAGTCCATCGCGTGTCGCCTCGATCACGTCATAAACCTGGGCACTCAGCATCCGGCGTATGGTCTCGTAGAGCAGGCGGCGCCCGGCACCGGCCTCCTGGAGCTGCGGATACGCCTGAACGGCTTGCAGACGGTAGTCCTCGAAGAGGGCGACCGACCGGAGTTGCTCCAGCGTAATCAGCCCCGACCGCACGCCATCGTCGATGTCGTGGGCGTTGTAGGCGATTTCATCGGCCAGATTGCACAGCTGCGCTTCCAGACTGGGTTGGGTGCGCGCCAGGAAGCGCGCGCCCACACCGCCCGGCTCCATGGCTTCAAGCTCCTCCGCATGCACGCGAGAGCAGTGCTTCAGGATACCCTCGCGCGTTTCAAAGGTCAGGTTCAGTCCGTCGTAGGCCGGATAACGCTCTTCGAGCTGGTCCACCACGCGCAGGCTCTGCAGGTTGTGCTCGAAGCCACCGTGTCCAGCCATGCACTCGTTGAGCGCGTCCTGTCCGACATGGCCAAACGGCGTGTGCCCGAGATCATGCGCCAGCGCAATGGCTTCGACCAGATCCTCATTCAAGCCCAGCGAGCGGGCGATCGAGCGGCCCAGTTGCGCGACCTCCAGCGAATGCGTCAGACGGGTGCGGAACAGGTCGCCTTCGTGGTTCAGGAAAACCTGTGTCTTGTAAACCAGACGGCGAAAAGCGGTGGAGTGGACGATGCGGTCGCGATCACGCTGGTACTCGGTCCGTGTCGGCGCTGGCGCCTCAGGGTACCGCCTACCACGCGTGCGCTCCGGATCACAGGCGTAGGCAGCAAGCATCAATGACCTCGCGCACCAGCGCATCGGGTGCGCCATGTACGCCAGCCCGGCCCGGGGCCTCAATCACGACGAAGCGGATTTCACCGGCTTCGGCTTTCTTGTCCACACGCATGAGTTCCAGGTAGCGGCCGGCGTTGTCCTTCTCATCGAGCTGCGGCCCGGTCACCGGCAAGCCGGCACGCGCAATCAATTGCTTGAGGCGCTGCACAAAAGCCGCGTCGATCAGGCCCAGGCGTTCCGACAACGTGGCAGCCATGACCATGCCGCAGCCCACGGCCTCGCCATGCAGCCAGGCGCCATAACCCATGCCGGCCTCGATGGCATGCCCAAAGGTATGGCCAAAGTTGAGGATGGCCCGCAACCCGGCCTCGCGTTCATCCTGCCCCACGACTGCGGCCTTGATTTCGCAGCTGCGCCGCACGGCATGCCCCAAGGCGGATGGGTCCCGCGCCCGCAGTGCCTCCATGTTCTGTTCGAGCCAGCCCAGCAGAGCCATGTCTGCGATCGGCCCGTATTTGATGACCTCGGCCAGGCCCGCGCTGAGCTCACGATGCGGCAGGGTCTTCAGGGTGTCCAGATCGCAGATAACACGCAGCGGCTGGTAGAAGGCGCCAATCATGTTCTTGCCCTGCGGGTGGTTGATGGCCGTCTTCCCGCCTACCGACGAGTCAACCTGGGCCAGCAGCGTCGTCGGCACCTGAACAAAAGGCACACCTCGCATGTAACTCGCTGCTGCGTAGCCCGCCATGTCCCCGACCACGCCACCACCCAGGGCATACAACACGGTCTTGCGATCACAGGCATGCGCCAGCAGGGCATCGAAAATGAGGTTGAGGGTCTGCCAATCCTTGTGCGCCTCACCATCCGGCAACTCGACCACATGCACTTGACCATGCAGCGCTTGCAGGACCTTCTTGAGTTTTTCAACATAGAGCGGCGCCACCGTGCTGTTGCTGACAATCAGCGCCTGTGATGCCCGCGGCAAACCGGCATAACTTTCAGCCTGCGCCAGCAGGCCACTGCCGATAAGGATGGTATAGCTGCGCTCGCCCAGGTCGATCTGCACCTGCGGACTTGCCATCGCGGCTGATTCGGTACTTTGTGACATCCCTCAAGTTTAGGGCACCTGGCCGGGGCGATGCCTGGCTGGGCATTTAAAGCTCAGTCCTGCTGCGGCACAACACCGGCCAGTTCCAACTGCATGACGATCATGTTGACCAGGGTGGCCACGGATGGGCGTCCTATGTCGATGACAAAGTGCGCTGTTTCCCTGTAAAGAGGATCGCGCGTGGTATGCAGTTCCCGCAAGCGTTGCAAGGGGTCGCTGACCTGCAGCAGGGGGCGCTGGGTGTCGTGTCGCAGCCTGCGCATGAGCTCTTCCGGCGTCGACTTCAGGTACACCACCTTGCCGCGCTCGTGCAGGCGCTGCCGGTTCGTCGCCCGAAGCACAGCCCCGCCGCCGGTCGAGAGGACCCCGGGCTCCCGGGTCAATTCATCGAGAACTTGTTCCTCGACATCACGAAAGGCCTCTTCGCCCTCCCGCTCGAAGAACTCGCGGATGGGGCAGCCGATACGGCGCTCGAGTACTTGATCGGCATCCGCGTAAGGCAACTGCAGACGCCGCGCCAACTGGCGCCCTACGGTGGACTTGCCCGAGCCGGGCAATCCGATCAGACTGATGAACAAGCGACCGTCCTACCCCCGACCCTCAGCGCAGGGACGTGCGATCCGTCAGGGCCTTGGGGGTGATGAATACCAGCATCTCCCGCTTCTCGGAGCGCTTGACCTTGTTGCGGAACAGCACTCCCAGACCCGGCAAGTCACCGAAGAAGGGCACCTTAGCCGTATCTTCAGCCTCTGCTTGCGTGAAGATGCCGCCGATCACCACCGTACCGCCATTTTCGACCAACACCTGGGTCTTGACGTGCTTGGTGTCGATGGCAAAACCGGCCGGTGTGGACTGGCCCACCGTGTCCTTGTTGATGTCCAGTTCGAGGATCACATTGCCCTCAGGGGTGATCTGCGGCGTCACCTCCAGCATCAGGTTGGCCTTGCGGAAGGCAATCGATGTCGCGCCGCTGGCCGAAGCGATCTGGTATGGGAGCTCCGTGCCCTGCTCGATCACCGCCTTGACCTTGTCAGCCGTCACCACGCGGGGGCTGGATACCACTTTGCCCTTGCCATCTGCTTCCAGCGCAGAAATCTCAAGATTCAGGAAACGCGCTGCATTCTCACCGAAGATCGACACCGCAAAGGTCGATGCATTGAAGCCACCTTGACCGCCAGCAGGCAGGTTGACGAAAGTACCATTGGTCGTTCCGGCTGAAGCGGCATTGTAGGTGGGGCCGAAATCTACGCCCCGGCCCGACGTCGAGGTGATCTGGTCTATCCCCCCTCCCAATCGGACACCCAAGGACTTGCCAAAGGTATCAGATGCTTCCACGATCCGCGCCTCGATCAGCACCTGACGCACGGCTATGTCCAGTTTCGCGATCAGATCCTGCACCTGCTCCAGCTTGCTGCCGATATCGGTCACGAACAACTGATTGGTCCGCGGCTCGGCAATCGCACTGCCCCGGGGGCTGAGGATGCGAGCACTTACCACAGCCCCGGCGCCCGCGCCAACAGCCCCAGCGCCCGAGAGTTGACGCGCCACGTCCACTGCCTTGGCGTAGTTGAGCTGAAAGGACTGGGTGCGCACGGGCTCCAGGGTCTCGAGCGCAGCGTTGGCTTCACGCTCCAGTTTTTCCTTGGCCAGAATCTCGTCCTTGGGCGCAATCCAAAGCACATTGCCATTCTTGCGCAGGCCCAAGCCCTTGGATTGCAAAATGATGTCGAGCGCCTGATCCCAGGGCACATCCTGCAAGCGCAGGGTCACGTTACCAGCCACCGAGTCTGAGGTCACCACATTGAAGTTGGTGAAATCGGCAATGACCTGCAGCAGGGCCCGAATTTCAATATTCTGGAAATTCAGCGAGAGTTTCTGGCCGTTGTAGCCCGGTCCCTGAGTCAACTTGGCAGGGTCCACACGCAGCGACTTGACCTCCACCACAAACTGATCATCGCTTTGGTAGGCACTGTGCTCCCAGGCCCCCTTGGGCTCGATCACCATCCGCACACGGTCACCGACCTGGAAAGCGGTCACGGTCTGCACCGGCGTGCCGAAATCGGTCACATCGAGCTTGCGACGCAAGCCTTCCGGCAAACTGGATTTCATGAACTCGACCACCAGGGTCTGCCCACTCTGACGGATATCCACACCAACCTGGTTGTTCGGCAAGGCCACGACCACTCGTCCCGAACCGCTCACACCGCGACGGAAATCAAGGTCTTTGATTGGCAGGGTTTCGCGGCTCTTGCTTTCGGCAAACGTGGGGGCAGGTGCGGTGGGTGCCATGGTTGCCGCCACCGGGTCCAGTGTGAGCAGCAGCGATTTACCCTGTAGTTCCGCCTTGTAATTCGTAGCCTGGTTCAGATTCAGGACCACGCGGGTACGATCCCCGGCCGGGATGAGGTTGACCGAGCGCAGATTGCCCTGGTTGACTTCGATCGTCGAACGCCCCATGGCATTGCCCACACCAGGAATGTCCAGTGCGATCTTGGCGGGTGATTTGATAGAAAAACCGTTGGGTATGGCCGTCAGGGGTTGCGACAGATCGATCTTGACGACCTCAGCCCCACTTTGCAAGGAACCGGTCACCGCCTCGATGATCGGTTGGCTTGCAGGCGTCGCCGTCGTATTGGACGCCTGCGTTGCGGCTGTCTGTGCGAGCACAGAAACACCCCATACGGCCACGACCACGGCGCCAGCCCAGCGCGCCCACACAATCTGATTCTTCATTTGACTTTCTCCTGCAACTGCAGTGTGGCGGGACGCTCGATCCACTCGCCCACGGCGTCTTGCACAATTTCGCGCAAGATGACTTCTGTTTCGGTGATTTTGGTCACACGCCCATAGTTCATGCCCAGATAACTGCCCAGTCTGACCTGGTAAAGCAATCGATCAACCCGGATCAATGCCGCCGGTTGCCCTTCCTGGATCAGACTGCCGACCATGGACATGGTGTCCAGGGGAAAGGCTTCAAGGGCTTCCTTGCGGCGTGCCAGTTCCGGGGTGATCAGGGCGCTGGTGATGGTGGCAGGCTGGACCACGTCACGCTTCAGTGCCGATGTCAGCTTGTCCTGACTGAAAGGATCGACAGAGGCCGTATCGACGTAACTTTCGGGTTTGAACGGTTTGGGCTCGGAAATGGGGGCAACCTTGGGGCGCATCTGGTTACGCTGTTCCAGCATCCATGCACGCAACTCATCCTCACTGGATGCACCACAACCCGTCAGAACAAACACCGTCATCAGCAAAGGCAGATGCCTGATCAGATTCATTTCTTGCCCCCTGCAGGCTTGCGCTGCGCGGCAATTTCGTCTTTATCGAGGTAACGGAAGGTCTTGGCCGTTGCGTCCATGACCAGGGTACCCGCACCACGAGTGCTCCCCGGCACCACCGTCAGGTTGTTCAGCGTCACGATGCGCGACAGATGCGCGATATCGGAAGTGAAGGAAGCCATGTCATGGAAACGACCGGTTACCTTGATGGCAATCGGCAACTCGGCATAGTAGTCCCGGATCACCACCGAACCAGGCCTGAACAGGTCGAACTGCAAGCTGCGTCCCAGACCGGCCTGGTTGATATCGGACAGCAACGCATCCATTTCCGCCTTGCTGGGCAACTGCTTTTCCAGTTGCGTCACGTACTGCAGGACCTGCTCACGCTGTTTGCGAAGTGCATCCAGATTGATCGCCTTGGCCAGCTTGGTCCTGTATTCCTCGCGCAGCTTCACTTCCTTCTCGCGCGCCTGGGAGAGAATTTCGTCCTCGCCACTGAGCCAGACAAACCACAATACGACGACAACGAGAATCGCAAGTGCCAAGAAGAGCCCGTAGCGCGGCAGCGCCGGCCAGATCACGGGGTTGCGCGGATCCAGATTGCTGAACTGGGACTGCAGCGTTTCCTTGAGCTGCGCCAATTTCAAATTCAGAGATGATGTGCTTGCCATGTCGGTCCCCTTATGGCTTCACAGGCTGCGAGGCCGCTGACGCGGGCGCAGATGCGGCCGGCTCAGGCGGCCTCTGCACCTCGCTGGCACGCAGCATGCGCACACGCATGGTGAAATTGGCCACGCGACGCTGGTCTTTGCCGATAGGAACATTGGCCGCCACGATCTCGACCAGTTCTGGTTTCGCGAACCATGGCGAATGGTAGGCCAAGTTACGCAACAACTCCGAGACCCGCTCGTTGGACTGCGCCGTCCCCTGCAAGGTAATCAGCTGGTTGTCCTGGCGCATGCTGGTGATGTACACCCCCTCCGGGAACTGCCGCGTCAGCTCGGTCAGCAGATGCACCGGCATGTTGCGATCCGCCTGCAGGTTTTCCACCGCCTGCTGCCGGGCCCGCAAAGCGGCAATTTCAGCTTCCAGTGCAGCGATATCCTTGATCTGGTTGTCCAGTTTCTGGATCTCCTGGGTCAATACCGTGTTCAGGCCTTCCTGCGAGGAAATCTGCCCCTGGAGCCACAGGAACACGATGCCGGCGATCAGGCCACCGGCCAGGGCAGACGCACCCAGGGAAACGTTGAATACGTCCTGTCTTTTCTTGCGGGCGGCCTCACGGTGAGGCAGCAGATTGATCAGTATCACTGCAGAAACCTCCGCATCGCCAGCCCGCAGGACGTCAGATAGGACGGCGCCTCGCGGGTCATCTTCTTGAGGCGTATCCCGTCACCGATCTCCATGCCATCAAAGGGGTTGACCAGGCTGCACGGAAAACTCAGTTGCTGGGTCACGGCATCGGTCAAGCCGGACAGGGCCGCTGCCCCACCCGCCAGCATGATGTAGTCCACCTTGTGGTGGGGCGTACTGGTGAAGAAGAACTGCAAGGCACGTCCGATTTCCTGCACCATGCTTTCGATGAAGGGCCGCAACACGCTGCTCTCGTAGTCCTCGGGGAGCTCACCGCTGCGCTTCTTGGCCTCAGCCTCTTCCAGCGAAAAACCATACTGGCGCACGATCAACTGGGTCAGTTGGGCGCCGCCAAAAGCCTGGTCACGTTCGTACAGCACCTCGTCATCGCGGATCACCTGCATGCTGGTGGTCAATGCCCCGACCTCAAACAGGGCCACGATGGCACCCACCCCCTGCTCGGGCAGATTGGCAATCAGGCGCTTGGCCGCCAGGCGGGATGCGTAGGACTCCACGTCGACGATGACGGGCTTGAGGCCGGCCGATTCGGCCAAACCCTGAATGTCCTGGACCTTCTCCCGACGCGAAGCCGCAATCAGCACGTCAATATCACCTGCCGAGTTAGCGCTGGGGCCGATGACACAGAAGTCCAGACTCACTTCCTCCAGAGGGAAGGGGATGTACTGGTTGGCCTCGGCCTCCACCTGCATCTCGAGTTCCACCTCGCTCATGCCGCCGGGCAAAACGATCTTCTTGGTGATCACGGCCGAAGGCGGCAGGGCCATGGCCACATTCTTGGTCTTGGTTCCGCTCTTCTTGACCAGACGACGCACGGCCTCGGCCACCTCATCGAACTTCTCGATGTTGCCGTCCGTGATCCAGCCGCGCTCCAGCGGCTCGATCGCACAGCGATCAAGCACATACTGACCAGCCTTGTTTTTACTCAGCTCAACCAGCTTGACACTGGAGGAACTGACATCCAAACCCAGCATCGGTTCAGGCTGGCTACCGAACAAGGATCCCAATGAGATCAAGAGCATCCCCTGAAAGAAACCAGCCAGAGGCCGGCGAACTTGTGAATTCACTTGAATGCTAGCAGTTAGGTCCTTGTCCTGCAAAGGTTTTTTCCGATTGCCGCATCTTCGAGCGTTGTCAAAAGCAGACGTTTTGTATGCGATTGCAACAGGCCGAGAGCAAAGTCCCATGCCATCGCCGGGGCAAACCGGGTGAATAAAAAAGCATCAGCGGTCCGTCGGAGCGCCCAGATTTTTATAATGCTGACGCGACCTTACAAAGTTTTTATGCCTCCTGATCCCCAACCCGAGTCCGCTCCCTCCTCCAGCCCAGCCGGCATGAAATACATCCAATCTGCCGCCCTGCGCCGGTTTCTGCGCATCGGCCTGTGGGCGGGCGGCGTCGGCCTGGCCGGTCTGGTCTCGATCCTGATCGCCGTGTCGATCGCCATGGCACTGGCTTATCCCAATCTGCCCGATATCTCCGACCTCTCGGAATACCGCCCCAAACTGCCGCTGCGCATTTTTTCCACAGAAGGTGATCTGATTGGCGAATTCGGCGAGGAGCGCCGCAATTTCACCCCCATCAAGGACATCCCGCAGGCGCTGACCGACGCGGTCCTGGCCATCGAAGATGCGCGCTTCTTCCAGCATGGCGGGGTCGACTATGTGGGTGTCGTGCGTGCCGGCCTGGCCAATGTGGGCAAGGCCAAGAGCCAGGGCGCCTCCACCATCACCATGCAGGTGGCACGCAACGTCTACCTGTCATCGGAGAAGACCTTCACCCGAAAGATCTACGAGATCCTGTTGACCTTCAAGCTGGAGCACCTGCTGACGAAGGACCAGATTCTCGAAATCTACATGAACCAGATCTATCTGGGCAATCGCGCCTACGGCTTTGCGGCGGCGGCCGAGACCTATTTCGGCAAGGCCCTCAAGGACATCACCATCGCCGAGGCCGCCATGCTGGCCGGCTTGCCCAAGGCCCCGTCCGCCTACAACCCGATCAGCAACCCCAAACGTGCCCGCAGCCGCCAGCTTTACATTATCGACCGCATGCTGGATAACGGCTTCATCACGGCCGAGGAGGCCGAGACCGCCAGAACACAGGAACTGCGGGTCAAGACAGGCGGGAACCATGCTGGCGGCGGCAACGCGCCGACACGCAGCCATGCCGAATTCGTGGCCGAAATGGTGCGCCAGATGATCTTTGCACAGTACGGTGAAGAAACCTATACGCGCGGGCTCAACGTCTACACCACCATACGCTCCAGCGACCAGGAGGTGGCCTACCAGGCCCTGCGCCAGGGCATCATGGAATTCGAGCGTCGTCAGGCCTATCGGGGCCCCGAGAAATTCATCACCCTGCCGCAGAAAGCCGACGAGCTTGAGGATGCCATCGATGACGCACTGGATGAGCATCCCGACAACGGCGACCTGTTGGCGGCTGTCGTGCTCGAAGCCAATCCGCGCAAGGTCGTGGCGACACGCCGCGGTGGCGAAATACTGGAAATCACCGGCGAAGGCCTGCGCATTGCCCAGCCGGGCTTGCAACCCCGGGCCGGGCCCAAGCTCAAGATCCGCCGTGGCGCCATCATCCGGATCATGAAGACCCAAAAGAACACCTGGGAAATCCTGCAGTTGCCGGAAGTCGAAGGCGCCTTCGTATCCCTGGATCCGCGCAACGGTGCCATCAAGGCCCTGGTGGGCGGCTTTGATTTCGAAAAGAACAAATACAACCACGTCACCCAGGCCTGGCGCCAGCCGGGCTCGAGCTTCAAGCCTTTCATCTACTCGGCCGCATTGGAAAAAGGCTTCACGCCAGCGACCGTGGTCAATGACGCTCCGCTGTTTTTCGAACCCGAGCTGACCGGCGGCCAACCCTGGGAGCCGAAGAATTACGACGGCGCCTTCGAAGGGCCGATGCCCTTGCGCCGGGGCATGGCGAAATCCAAGAACATGATCTCGATCCGCATTCTGGACGCCATCGGTGCACGCTACGCCCAGGAATGGATCGCCCAGTTCGGATTCGAGCCTGAAAAGCACCCGCCGTATCTGACCATGGCGCTGGGCGCGGGTTCGGTCACCCCCATGCAACTGGCCACCGGCTATTCGGTCTTCGCCAATGGCGGCTACCGCATCAACCCCTGGCTCATCAGCAAGATCACCGAGCAAAAAGGCAAGACCCTGATCCAGACCAAGCCGCCGGTACCGGATGAATCCATGCGCGCCGTGGATGCGCGCAACGCCTTTGTCATCTCCACCCTGTTACAGGAAGTCATGCGCACGGGCACCGGCGCACGGGCCCAGGCCACACTCAAACGGCCCGACATCTACGGCAAGACGGGCACCACCAACGACTCGATGGACGCCTGGTTCGCCGGCTATCACCCCACCCTCACGGCGGTGACCTGGATCGGCTACGACACACCGCGCAAGCTGGGTGACCGCGAAACCGGCGGCGGCCTGAGCCTGCCAGTCTGGATCAGCTATATGGAACACGCGCTGCGTGATGTGCCCACCCTGGAACTGGCACCGCCCGAAGGCGTCGTGCATGCCGGCATCGACTGGCTCTACGCTGAACACGCCAAGGATGGCGGCGTGCTGTCCCTGGGCCTGGACGACATGCCTGCCGTCATGCCGCCGCCGGGAGGCGTGCTGCCCCCCCCTGCGACGGTTCCAGCCCCAATGCCTGTACCGGCTCCGGCTCCGGTGGCACCGTCTCCCGGCGCCCCCGCCTCGGCACCGGTCGGCGAGGAGCGCCTGCGCATCCTCGACCTGTTCAGGAACTGATCAGACCCGGAACTCCAGACGCGTCCCGGCCTGCGCGCTCGCATCACGCGACAGGCCGGCGAAGAATTCGCCGTGGCCCTTGGTATCCATCCAGCTCTGGCCGTCGAACTTGTAGTGGTAACCGCCCGAGCGGGCCGCCAGCCAGATCTCGTGCAGAGGTTTCTGCAGGTTCACCACGATCTGGCTGCGATCGCGAAACACCAGGGTGACCATGCCGCCCACACGCTGATTGTCGATGTCGACATCGCTTTCCTCGTTGAGGCGGTCGCAGCAGGTTTCGATGGCGCGCAAAACGCTCTCGGCGCGGTCCATGAATTCAGTGTCGGTCATTACAATTCCGTGATGTTGCAAAGCTCCCGGATTCTAGTCAGGCCCCTAAGCCACACCGCGTTTGCTGTCATTGCCACGATCGCCTCGCTGGCCTTGGCCGGCTGTGGCCAGACCGGCAATCTGTACCTGCCAACCGAGCCGGCTGCGGCCAAACGCGCCACCCTGCCCCAATCCATGTGGCCCGCCATGCCGGACCGCAAGAAACCCGGCACCCCCGCCACACCACCGACCCCCAGCCAGCCCTCCGCCCCCGCACCCGTCAACGCTCCTGCCGTCCCATGACCGTCTCCAAACTCCCGGGCCAGCCCCATATCGCCTACCGGGGCGATGAACTCTTCATCGAAAACGTGCGCCTGGCCGACCTGGCCCATCAGCACGGCACCCCCCTGTTCGTCTACTCCAAAGCGGCCATGCTCTCGGCCCTGGGGGCCTACCAGCGCGGCTTTGCCGGCCGCCAGGCGCAGATCTGCTACGCCATGAAAGCCAACTCGTCGCTGGCCGTGCTGCAGCTGTTCGCCCAGGCTGGCTGCGGCTTCGACATCGTTTCTGCTGGCGAACTGGAACGCGTGCTGGCTGCAGGCGGTGCGCCCGGGAAAATCATCTTTTCCGGTGTGGGCAAGACGCGCGTCGAGATGCGCCGGGCGCTCGACACCGGCATCGGCTGTTTCAACGTCGAGAGCGAGGCAGAAATCGACGTGCTCAACGAGGTGGCGCAGGCCGCCGGCAAACGCGCGCCCATCAGCATCCGCGTCAACCCCAACGTCGACGCCAAGACCCACCCCTACATCTCGACCGGGCTCAAGGGCAACAAGTTCGGCATCGCCCACGAAAGCGCGCTGGCCATCTACCAGCGTGCGGCCACGCTGCCGGGTCTGCATGTCGTGGGCATCGACTGCCACATCGGCTCGCAGATCACACAGGAATCCCCCTACCTGGACGCCATGGACCGCGTGCTGGATCTGGTCCAGGCCATCGAAGCGGTCGGCATCCCCTTGCATCACATCGACTTCGGCGGTGGCCTCGGCATCGATTACAACGGTGACACCCCACCCGCCGCCGACGCCCTGTGGGCCAAGCTGCTGGCCAAGCTGGACGCGCGCGGCTACGGCCAACGCCAGTTGATGATCGAACCCGGCCGCTCCCTGGTGGGCAACGCGGGCGTCTGCCTGACCGAGGTGCTCTACCTCAAGCCGGGCGAGCAGAAGAACTTCTGCATCGTCGACGCCGCCATGAACGACCTGCCGCGCCCGGCCATGTACGAGGCCTACCACCAGATCGTGCCGCTGGCACCGCGCGCGGGAGCCGGTCGTAGCTGGGACGTGGTGGGACCGATCTGCGAAAGCGGCGACTGGCTAGGGCGCGACCGCGCCCTGAACGTGCAGGCCGGCGACCAGCTGGCCGTGCTGTCGGCCGGCGCCTATTGCATGAGCATGGCCAGCAACTACAACACGCGCGGCCGTGCCGCCGAGGTCCTGGTCGACGGTGATCAAGCCCACCTGATCCGTCGCCGCGAGAGCGCCAGCGACACGTTCCAGCACGAAAAGCTGCTCTGACCCATCCAATCCGCCACGATTTGACTCACATCAAATCGTGGAGCGGCTGTCTTTCCTATAGTCGCGCCTTGCTGTCACACCACCACAGAAAGGCCGAACGTGTCGATCGAGCTTTACCGGGACCCCAACCACGTCTGCCTGATGTTCACCGATCTGGTGGAAGAGGATGGCGATATCGTCCAGTCCAACCAGTTCCTGATCGTCGACCATGAGCATGGCGCCATCATCGACCCGGGTGGCAACCTGGCTTTCAACGAACTGCTGCTTACCAGCTCCCGCTTCTTCACCCCGCAGCATCTGTCCTACCTGATCGCCTCGCACGCGGATCCGGACATCATCGCCTCGCTCGATCGCTGGTTGACATCGACGCCAGCCCAGCTCGTCATCTCGCGCATCTGGGAACGCTTTGTTCCACACTTCACCAAGGCCGGCAAGACCCACGGCCGGGTCATCGGCGTCGCCGACGCAGGGGGCATCCTGCCGCTGGGCAAGAGCGAGTTGCACCTGCTGCCGGCGCACTTCATGCACTCCGAGGGCAACTTCCATTTCTACGACCCGATCAGCAAGATCCTCTTCACCGGCGACCTCGGCGTCTCCATGATGTCAGGCGAACAGGCCAAAAAACCGGTGACCGACTTCAAGGCGCATGTGCCGCTGATGGAGGGTTTCCACCGGCGCTACATGGTGTCGAACAAGATCCTGCGGCTCTGGGCCGCGATGGCGCGCAAGCTCGATATTTCCATGCTGGTGCCGCAACACGGCGCACCGCTGGCCGGGCCGGCCATTGCCGCCTTCTTCGACTGGATCGAAAACCTGAGCTGCGGCATCGACCTCTTCGACGAACGCATGTACCAGCTACCGCGGACCCTGATCGATCCGCGCCTGACCAACAGCCGACCGGCCGCGCTGAACTGAAACAGCGCGCCACAGCCGCCAAGCCAGCAAAGCGCCCAGGACAGCGGCATAAACCTGCACCTCGGCAAAATCGTTCTTGCCTGCGCGCATCCAGAAGAAGTGCAGCACGGCGAGAACGGCCACGGCATACACCAGCCTGTGCAGCAGCTGCCAGCGCGTGGCCCCCAAGGCGCGTATGGCCCGGTTCCACGAGGTGGCGGCCAGGGGCGTCAGCAACACGAAGGCCGAGAACCCCACCAGGATGAACGGCCGCTTGATGATGTCGCGCACGATATCGCCCGGGTCCAGCCCCATGTCCAGCCAGGCGTAGCAGAGCAGGTGCAGCACGACGTAGAAGTAGACGTAGAGCCCCAGCATGCGGCGCCACCGCGCCAGCGCCGGCAGCTTCAGCAGAACGCGCAGGGGCGTGACGGCCAGGACCAGACACAGCATGCGCAGGGTCCAGTCCCCCGTGGAACGGATCAGCGCCTCGGCCGGATTGGCGCCGAGTTGATCGGTCGCCGCGGCATAGACCAGCCAGAGCGCCGGCAGCAGGCAGGCCAGGAACAGCACGGGCTTGACGGCTGGGCCCAGCAACCAACGATTCAGGCGCGCCGTGTCCACGGGAAGCGATCTGTCAGTAATACTTTTTCAGGTCCATGCCGGCGTACAGCTGCCCCACCTGGGTCTCATAGCCGTTGAACATCAGGGTCGGGCGCTTCTTGGCAAACAGGCCATCCTCGCCGATACGACGTTCGGTCGCCTGGCTCCAGCGCGGATGGGCGACCTGCGGATTGACGTTGGAATAGAAGCCATACTCCTGCGGTGCCGCCATGCTCCAGGCCGTGGCCGGCTGCCTGTCTGTGAAGCGGATCTTCACCAGGCTCTTGCCGCTCTTGAAGCCATACTTCCACGGCACCACCAGACGCAGGGGCGCGCCGTTCTGCTTGGGCAACACCTCGCCGTACATGCCGAAAGTCAGCAGGCTCAGCGGGTGCATGGCCTCGTCCAGACGCAGGCCTTCCACATAAGGCCAGTTCAGCACGCGCGAACCCACATAGGGCATGGTCTTGCTGTCGGCCAGCGTCACGAACTCGACGTATTTGGCGCTGCCCAAGGGCTCGACCTTTTTGATCAGCTCCGCGACCGAATAACCGACCCATGGGATCACCATGGACCAGCCTTCGACGCAGCGCATGCGGTAGATGCGCTCCTCCATCGCCGACAGCTTGAGCAGGTCTTCCAGTGCGTAATTGCCGGGCTTTTTGACCAGGCCCTCGATGGCCACGGTCCAGGGCGTGGTCTTGAGCGTGTGGGCATTGCGCGCCGGATCGCTCTTGTCCATGCCGAACTCGTAGAAATTGTTGTAGCCGCTGGCGTCCTTGTACTCGGTGACCTTTTCCATCGTCGAGGCGCCGCTGACAGCCGAGGACCGGCTGGACAAAGGCTGGAGCTTGCCGGGTCTGGTCACCTGGGCACGTGCATCGCGCGCCGCCCAACTGGCCAGCACGGCCCCGGCCGCGCCACCGGCCATCAGGCGCATCAGCTGGCGCCGGTCCTGGTAAACCTCTTGCGGGGTGATCTCGCTGGGCACAGGATGGGCAAAGCCATCGTCACGGGTCTTGATCAACATGATGCGATCCTCCTGGGGATTCAGTCGCAGGACTGGTGCCCATTCTTACAAAGATCGCGCCCGTCGGTGCGGGCGGATGGCATGGCCCTACAGCGCACCGTAGCTGTGCAGGCCGCTGAGGAACATGTTGACGCCGATGAAGGCGAAGGTGGTCACGCCCAAGCCAGCCAGCGCCCACCAGGAGGCCACTGTACCGCGCAGGCCCTTCATGAGGCGCATGTGCAGCCAGGCCGCGTAGTTGAGCCAGACGATCAGGGCCCAGGTTTCCTTGGGGTCCCAGCTCCAGTAGCCACCCCAGGCCTCGGCCGCCCACAGGGCGCCCAGCACGGTGGCGATGGTGAAGAAGGCAAAACCCACGGCGATGGACTTGTACATCACGTCGTCCAGCACCTCGGGCGCCGGCAGGCGCTCGGCAATGCGGCGACGCCCCAGCAGGATGCCGCCGACGATCAGCGCCGCGATGATGAAGTAGACCAGCCAGTAGCTGCCGCCGGCGGCAGCCGAGCTCTGGCGGAAGGCCAGCGGCACGAAACACAGCACGATGCCGAAGATCCACAGCGGGGCCAGCCTGTACCAGCGGACCTTCTGCTGCGCTTCCTGCTGCGCCTGGCTCTTGATCAGGTAGGCAAAAGCCACCATGGCGGCCAGCGCAAAAGTGCCGTAACCCACGAAGTTGGCCGGCACGTGCAGTTTCATCCACCAGCTCTTGAGGGCCGGCACCAGGGGCTGGATCTCGTGCGCCTCGCGCACCACGGTGTACCAGAGCAGGAAACCCACGGCCGCGCTGACCACCAGCATGACGAAGGCACCCATGCCGCGCGTGCCGTACTGCTGCTCGAAATACAGGTAGAACAGCGCCGTCATCCAGCAGAACAGCACGAAGACCTCGTACAGGTTGCTGACCGGGATGTGGCCGATGTCCGGGCCGAGCAGGTAGCTCTCATACCAGCGCACCATGGTGCCGATCAGGGCCATGGCCACGGCCACCCAGGTCAGGCGCGAGCCGAGCAGTTCCATGGTGGCACCCTGCGCCCGGCTGAACATGCCGATCCAGTAGAACACCGTGCTCATGAAAAACAGCACGCTCATCCACAGGATGGCCGACTGGCTGGACAGGAAGTACTTGAGCCAGAACACACTTTCAGCGCGCGCCAGCTGTCCCTGGTAGGAATAGATACCCAGCAGGGAAAAGGCCGCCACCACCAGCATCAGCGCGCGCAGCGGCCGCCAGAACCAGCCCAGCGCCACCACCGATGGGATGGCCAGCAGCAGGATGCCCTTCTCGTAGACATCCATGAAGGCGTGGTAGTTGGCGTAGGCGTAGAGGCCGCCCAGGGTGACGAGGGCAGCGAACAGCCAGTCGAAGAGATTGCGCTTGGCAAAGTAGCCCTCGTTGAGGGTCAGGGTGGTCGTGGCGGTGTTCATGAGACTACTCCTTGCTAGGCAACAGCTTGTCGCGCAGCTGCTCGAATTCGCGATCGGCATCCAGGGTCTTGCGATTGGACGACAGGGCCATGCTGGCCTGGGCACCCTGGCCCTGCGGCGTGAGCCAGATCCACAGACGGCGTTCACGCACATAGAGCATGGCGAAAACCCCCAGGATCAGCAGGGCACAGCCGAGATAGACGATGGTCTTGCCCGGGGCACGCGCCACCTGGAACACGCTGGCCTGCACCTGCTTGAAGTCGGCCAGTTGCAGGGCCATGGGGGCCGGATAGAAATAGGCATCGCTGAGTGCCAGCACGGCCTGCGTCATGAAGGCCTGGGTGCTTTCGTCGGACACCAGGGGCTTGAGCCCGGCGCGCTCGCGCGCTACCTGCAGCAACTCGAACAGCGCACCGTTGAGGATGCGCACCAGCATCTCGCCGGCACGTTCACGTTCGGCCTCGGGCACGTTGCCTTCCATGAAATCGGCCACGGCCTGCAGACCGCCCGGCGCACGGCTGCCCGGCACGGCTTCGGCGCCAGAGAACAGCACCAGCGCGCGCAAGGCCGAGGCGCTGAGCTGTGGCAGCAGATCCTTGCGCGAGGGATCGACCACACGCGCGGCATAACGGCGCACGGCCTGGGCCCGCAGGGCCGGATCGGCCAGCGCGGCGCGCAGGCGGAAGAATTCGTCGGTCGAACCCTGGGCATCCGCCGGCACACGCAGGTAACGATAGGGCTCGGACGGTGTCTCGCGCATGCCCAGCAGGAAGACCGGAACACCGTCACCCAGCTCGACTGGCAGCATGTAGTTGTGGAATTCGCGCGCCTGGCCAGCCTCGTCGCGCAGCTTATAGCTCACGCTGGGGCCGACATTGCGCTGGGTCTTGGGCGCATCCGCCTTGTTGGCCGCGCCCAGCCGCTGGTCCAGCGAGGTGCGCAGGTCGACCTTGCGCACGTCCACGCCCGAAGGGCTGTTGGCCGCGAAATTCTCGACGTTGATCACGCGCAGACCGGTGTACTCCAGCGTCAGCTTCTGGTTACCATTGCTGAGTTGCGAAGTGCCACCGATCACGCCCTCGATCTCGAAGGGCCGGGTCGCCGCGTTCATGGGCTGGGCCTTGAGCCGCACGGTCGAGCCGCCATCGTCGAAGCTGGACTGGTAGATCTCGATGCCTTTGTAGCTGGCCGGGTGGTTGACCTCGACCCGGGCCTCCTTCTTTTCGCCGGTGGCCTTGTCGTGGATCACGATCTCGCTGGCGAACAGCTTGGGCATGCCGGTCGAGTAGTGCTCGACGATGAACTTCTTCAACTCGATGGCAAAGGGCAGGTCCTGCAGCAGGATGCCGTCGGACTGGTTCAGGATGGCCGTCCCCGACTGGGTGCCCTCGGCCACCAGCAGGTTGCCGCGGAAGGTCGGGTTGCGTTCGCTCAGGCGGTGCTCGGGTTTGACGTCGGCAATCAGGCCGCCACCGTTGTAGACCGTCTTGCCGCCCCACCACATCTGGGCCCGCACCATGAGGTCACCATCCAGCAACCCCCCGATGCAGACCAGCACGATGGCGCTGTGCGCCGCCAGGTAACCGATCTTGTTGGCCGCTCCGGCCTTGGCTGCAACCATCCAACCGGTACCCGCCGGTGTGTCGCGCTGCTGCAGTTTCACCTTCCAGCCCCCGGTGGCCAGCAGGCGGCCCAGGCGCTGCGCCGCCGCCTCGGGGGCGTCGGGCACGGTAGCCTGCGCCCGATGGTGGAAGGCCTGCAGCGATTGCTCCCGGATGTTTTCCTTGTAGGCCTTGAGATCGGCCAGGATCTTGGGGGTGTTGCGGGCGATGCACAGGCTGGTGCTGGTCACCAGGAAAGCCAGGATCAGCAGAAACCACCAGGCGCTGTAGACCGCGTACAGATCCAGCTTGCCAAAGACTTCGGCCCAGAAAGGACCGAACTGGTTGATGTAGTTGTTCAGCGGCTCATGCTGCTTGAGCACGGTGCCGATGACCGAGGCAATGCAGATCACCGTCAGCAGCGAGATGGAAAAACGCATCGACGACAGCAACTCCACCGCCGCACGCAGGGTGCGGGAGGATGCGGGCAGTTCCAGGCCCTGGGTGGAGATGGTCATGGCGGTAGTGGCGGTGATCTGCAACAAGAAAAAAGGCGGGTCTTCATGCAAAGACCCGCCTGGGTAGGAGTGCTTGGGGACTGCAGGGTTCCGTCAGCGGGCGTTTAGCCGGCATTGTGAACCAAACATCATCCGCGGCTTATTCATACCGGGATAACCGGGCAGGATGTCGGTGTATTGCCTTAACGCAGGCCGGCAACGTAATCCGACACCGCCTTGATCTCGCGATCATTCATCTTGGCGGCGACCTGGCTCATCTGCACGCTGTTCTTGCGCACGCCGTCACGGAAGGACACCAGCTGGGCACTGGTGTAGTCGGCATGCTGGCCGCTCAGCCGCGGGTACTGGGCCGGAATGCCGGCGCCATTGGGACTGTGGCAGCCAGCGCAGGCGGCAATCTGGCGATCGGGGATGCCACCGCGGTAGATGCGCTCACCCAGGGTCACCAGATCCTTGTCCTTGGCAAAACCGGGCTTGGCCTTCTGGGACACGAGCCAGGCGCTGATGTTCTTCATGTCCTCGTCGCTGAGCACGGCAGCAAAGCCCTTCATCACGGCGCTGTTGCGCTTGCCGGACTTGAACTCCTGCAGCTGCTTGACGAGGTACTCCGGGTGCTGCTGGGACAACTTGGGGTTGGCGGCGATGGCGGAGTTGCCGTCGGCGCCATGGCAGGCCGCGCAGACCGCGGTGTACTTGGTTTCGCCCTGCGCCAGATCAGGCTTGGCCGGCGCCTTGGCGTCCTGGGCTGCAAGGGCGGGCGCTGCCAGCACGGCAGCCAACATCAGGGGAGCAAGCAACTTCATGGTGGTTCGGGTGTGGTTGGAGCAAAACAGCCCGATTCTACAATGCAGGTCCGGGCACTCCACCAATACTCCATGACCCCCCCTCCAAAACTGCCGCCGCGGCCCGCCAGAGCGGCAAGCCCGCCCCTCCCAGCCCGCAAGCCGTCCAGGCCCTGGGCTGGCTGCACACGGCCCGTTTCCTGACCACCGCGCCGGAGCTGCACTTTCTGCCCGCCCTGGACGTGCCGGAAATCGCCTTTGTCGGCCGCTCCAATGCCGGCAAGTCCACCTGCATCAACACCCTGACGCAGCAGAACCAGCTGGCCTTCGCCTCCAAGAAGCCCGGCCGCACCCAGCACATCAACCTGTTCGCCCTGGGCAAACAGGGTGTCACCGATGCCGTGCTGACCGACCTGCCGGGCTACGGTTACGCCGCCGTGCCCAAGCAGGACAAGATCCGCTGGCAGCAGGTCATGGCCAATTACCTGGTCACGCGTGAAAACCTGAAGGCCATCGTGCTGATGTGCGACCCGCGCCACGGCCTGACCGAGCTGGACCAGGTCCTGCTGGAGGTGGTGCGCCCGCGTGTCGAGGAAGGCCTGAAATTCCTGGTCATCCTGACCAAGGCCGACAAGCTCACCCGCAGTGAAGGGGCCAAGGCCCTGTCCATCATGAAGCTGCAGGCCGGCGGCGGCGAGGTGCGCCTGTTCTCGGCCACCAAACGCACCGGCATCGAGGACGTGGCCACGCTGCTGTGGCAATGGGCCCATCCGGACAGCCCCCCAGCGAGCGCATGATCCAGACCTGGTTGCAGCCGCTGCCGCATGGCATCACCCTGAGTTGCCGCGCCACCGGTGAACGCGGCCGCCCGGTGCTGCTGTTCCTGCATGGTTTCCCGGAGGCCGCTTTTGTCTGGGACGAACTGCTGGAGCACTACGCCCGGCCCGAACACGGCGGCTACCGTTGCGTGGCGCCCAATCTGCGTGGCTACGAGCGCTCCAGCGCCCCGGCCGAGGTGGCAGCCTACCGCGCCAAGCACCTGGTGCAGGACATCGCGGCGCTGATCGCCATCGAATCCCCGCAGGCGCCGCTGGCCTGCCTGGTCGCGCACGACTGGGGTGGCGCCGTAGCCTGGAACCTGGCCAACCAGCTGCCCCAGCTGAGCCAGAAACTGGCCATCATCAACTCGCCACACCCCGGAACCTTCCTGCGGGAGTTGCAGCGCAACCCGAAACAGCAGGCCGCCAGCGCCTACATGAACTTCCTGATCCGGCCTGACGCCGAGAAGCTGCTGGCCGAGAACGACTACCGCCGCCTCTGGGACTTCTTCCTTGGCATGGGGGCCGGAACCGGCGGGTTTGGCTGGCTCACCGAAGCGATGAAAGCACGCTACCGCGCCGTCTGGGACCAGGGCCTGAGCGGCGGCTGCAACTACTACCGCGCCTCCCCGTTGCGTCCGCCGCGTGCGGGAGACCCGGCCGCCAGCAGCATTGAACTGCCACGCGAGATGATCACCATCACCCTGCCGACGCTGGTGCTCTGGGGCCTGGGCGATACCGCCCTGCCACCGGAACTCATCGAGGGTCTGGACGATTACATCCCGCAGCTCACGCTGGAGACCGTGCCCGATGCCACGCACTGGATCGTGCATGAACAGCCGCAGCGGGTGATCGCCTCGCTGCAGAAATTCCTGGCTCAATAGACCGGGGGTTCACCCGCCGGACGGGTCTTGAAACGTTTGTGCACCCAGTAATATTGCGAGGGCATGGTGTTGATGACGCCCTCCAGCCAGCGGTTCATGTAGGCCGTGTCAGCTTCCACGTCGCTGCCCGGATAGTCGCGCCAGGCCGGGTGTACCTCGATGTCATAACCCTGCGGCGTGATGCGCGCCGTCACCGGCACCACCTTGGCACGCCCCAGGCGGGCAAAACGCGGCAGCGAAGGCACGGTGGCGGCGGGCACACCATAAAAGGGCACGAAGATCGATTCCTCGGGCCCGAAATTCATGTCGGACAAGAGATAGAGCAGCGCGCCTTCACGCAAGGCGGCGATCAGCGCCTTGACACCCTGGTCCCGGTAAAAGAGCTGCAGGTTGCCAAAACGCCGGCGCCCGTCGTGCAGCCACTGGTCCACGGCCTCGCTGCGCTGGGGCGTGTAGATGCTGACCATGGGCCGGCCGATCTGGTGATTGATCGCCGTGCCCGCAGCGTCGAGCCCGAAAAAATGCGGCGCAAAGATGACGGTCGGCTCCTGGCCCTGCAGCTCCTGCACCGCGCCGACGATGCGCAGTCGCCCACGCAGCACGTCGACCGGGCCATTCCACAACCACGAACGATCGAACCAGGCCTGGGCGAAATAGACAAAACACTCCAGAGCCCAGCGGCGGCGCTGGGCCAGCGGGTGCTGCGGAAAACACAGGGCGAGATTGCGCATCACCACGCGACGCCGCGGCACGGCCAGCACATACAGCACCCAGCCCACCAGCGTGCCCAGCGCCCGCACCCAGCCCAGGGGCAGGCGAGCGATCCATCGCATGAAAAGAACGCCCGGGTGCGCCATCACAGTTTCTCCTGCCGCGGCTGTTTGTAGCGGGCATAACCCCAGAGGTACTGCCCCGGGCAGGCGGTAATGACCTGCTCCATGGCGGCGTTGATGGCGGTGGCGGCAGCTACCGGGTCCTGCGGCAACTCGGCCCCCAGCGGCCGGGCATGCACCCGGTAGCCCCGGCCCCATGACAGGCGCTCGCCCCAGACCAGCAGAACGGCCGCACCGGTCTGCTGCGCCAGGCGGGCCGACAGTGTCATGGTGTAGGCATCGCGCGCAAAAAACGGGGCCCAGACACCCAGCCCATTCGGCGGCACCTGGTCAGGCAACAGGCCCACCGACTGTCCCTGGCGCAGCGCCTTGATCAGTTGCTTGACCCCGGCCAGCGTGGTGGGCGCGGTCTGCAGATGGGGGCGCTGGCGCGCCGTGGCCACCAGTTGACGCAGCGCCGGTTGACGCGAAGGGCGAAACAGGACGGTGATGGGCTGCGTAGCGCCAAAACGCGCGGCATAGTCCTGGGCCGTCACCTCGAAGCTGCCCATGTGAGGCGTCAGGAACACGATGCCCTGTCCCGCGGCCAGCGCCTGCTCGACGTAGCCCGCCCCCTCCCAGCTCACAGGCACGGGGCGCCCGAACCACAGGCGCGGCAATTCCGCCACCAGTTGCCCGGCCTGGCCCACGGCGCCACGGCACTGCCGCCAGGCCAGGCCGGCTTGTGCGCAATTCGCCAGAAAACGCCGCCGGTAGGTCGGCGACAGGGCAAATACCAGCCAGCCCAGGCCCCAGCCGATACCGTGCAAGAGCCACAAAGGCAACCAGGACAGGACGCGAAACAGCGTGATCATTCGGATAAAATACGGGCGTCGCCGAGTTACGGAACTACTTGCAGGGCGACAGGCACGGACTGCCCCGCAAAGGGATCGATTGTGCCGTCATTCATGACACCTCTGCTAAAGCGTTCGCCGAAGCTCCCAGCCCAGGCAACGCGCCTGACAAACATTTTGGAGTTTATTCAATGGCGAACGATTACCTCTTCACTTCCGAGTCCGTTTCCGAAGGCCATCCCGACAAGGTCTCCGACCAGGTCTCCGATGCCATCCTGGACGCGATCTTCAAGCAGGACCCGCGCAGCCGCGTGGCCGCCGAGACCCTGTGCAACACCGGTCTGGTGGTGCTGGCCGGCGAGATCACGACCAACGCGCACGTGGACTACATCCAGGTCGCACGCGACACCATCAAGCGCATCGGCTACGACAACACGGAATACGGCATCGACTACAAGGGTTGCGCCGTGCTCGTGGCCTACGACAAGCAGTCCAACGACATCGCCCAGGGCGTGGACCACGCCAGCGACGACCACCTCAACATCGGCGCTGGCGACCAGGGCCTGATGTTCGGCTACGCCTGCGACGAAACCCCGGCGCTGATGCCTGCGCCCATCCACTATGCGCACCGCCTGGTCGAGCGCCAGGCCCAGCTGCGCAAGGACGGCCGCCTGCCCTTCCTCCGTCCCGACGCCAAGAGCCAGGTGACCATGCGCTACGTGGACGGCAAGCCGCACAGCATCGACACCGTGGTGTTGTCCACCCAGCACAGCCCGGACCAGAGCGAGACCCCGACCAAGCTCAAGGCCAGCTTCTACGAAGCCGTGATCGAGGAGATCATCAAGCCCGTGCTGCCCAAGGAATGGCTCAAGGACACCAAGTACCTGGTCAACCCCACCGGCCGCTTCGTCGTCGGTGGCCCCCAGGGTGACTGCGGCCTGACCGGTCGCAAAATCATCGTCGACACCTACGGCGGCGCCTGCCCCCACGGTGGCGGCGCTTTCTCGGGCAAGGACCCGTCCAAGGTGGACCGTTCCGCCGCCTACGCCACGCGTTATGTGGCCAAGAACATCGTGGCCGCCGGCCTGGCCAAGAAGTGCCAGATCCAGGTGGCCTACGCCATTGGCGTGGCCAAGCCCATGAACATCACGGTCAACACCATGGGCACCGGCGTGATCTCCGACGAGAAGATCGCCGCCCTGGTGGCCGAACACTTCGACCTGCGTCCCAAGGGCATCATCCTGATGCTGGACCTGCTGCGCCCGATCTACGAGAAGTCGGCCGCCTACGGTCACTTTGGTCGTGAAGAGCCGGAGTTCACGTGGGAACGGACCGACAAGGCCCAGGCGCTGCGTGCAGCGGCCGGGCTGTAAGCACGGCACGCGCATAGCGCGTCCTGGGCCTTGCGGCGAAGGCTGACTTTGCATCGCGAAGTCAAGGCGCGCAGCGCCGGCCGTAGCCACAAGGCATCGAGAACAAGGAAACTCACATGAAACTGCAGACACAACGCTGGATCGACCGCTGGGTTGGTCAGCTTCTGTGTTCTGCCGTTTCCCTGTGGGCGCGCCTGTTCGGCATGCGTGTGCCGAAAGTCGATCGCAGCAAGGCACCGCGCCACATCCTGGTCATCCTGCTGTCCGAGATGGGCAGCATCGTGCTGGCCGGCCCCATGTTCAAGGCGCTGCGCGAACAGTACCCCGGTGTCACCCTGCACGTGCTGCAGCTGAAAAAAAACCAGGAAGTTGCGCGCATGCTGCGTCTGACGGAAGACGCCAACTTCCATGGCCTGGACGACAGCTCGCCGATCCGGCTGGCCCGCGACATCTGGCGCGTCAGTCTGGCCATGCGCCAGCTGCCACTGGATGCCGTGATCGACTGCGAACTGTTCTCGCGCGTGAGCAGCCTGCTGTGCTACCTCACGGGTGCGCCGCGCCGCGCCGGCTTCACGCCGCACACGCAGGAAGGCCTGTACCGCGGCAGCTACATCAACTGCGCGATTCCCTACAACCCCTACCAGCACATCAGCAAGCAGTTCCTCTCGCTGGTCGATGCGCTGGACAGCGAAGGCGGTCCGCGTCACAAGGCCGCGCCCATCCGCGAGCTGCCGGCTGAAACCGGCCTGTCCGTGCCCTTCACGCCTGAGGAGCTGCGCACCTATCGCGAACAGGTCCTGCGTGACCACCCCGTACTGGCCGGCCGCAAGATCGCCCTCATGTACCCGGGCGGCGGCATCCTGCCCGAACGCGCCTGGCCGGCCGCGCATTACGCCCGCGTGGCCAAAGGCCTGTGTGATGCCGGCCATGCCGTGGCCTTCATCGGCCTCAAGGACGACCTGGCCCTGGCCAACGAGATCCGCGCCCAGGTGGGCAGCGAGTATTGCGTGGCGCTGACCGGCTACACACGCAGCCTGCGCGAGCTGCTGATGCTCTTCCACGCCAGCGACCTGCTGCTGACCAATGACGGTGGCCCCGGCCACTTCGCCAGCCTCACGACCATCCGCGTGCTGATGTTCTTCGGCCCCGAGACCGGCAAGCTCTACGGCCCCCTGCCCGGCATCGGCCCCAAGGCCACGGTCTACGAATCCGGCATCGCCTGCTCGCCCTGCCTCTCGGCCTACAACCACCGCCTGACCTTCTGCGACGGCGACAACCAGTGTCTCAAGCGCATCGCCCCGGATCCCGTGCTGGCCGACGCGCTGCAGGCCCTGCACAACACGCCTGCGACCGCATGAGCTCTCCCTCCCTGCGCGAACGCATCTGGTTACTGGTCGACTGGCTGCACGGCTTCCGCTACGTGCGCTTCGGCCTCGTGGGCGCCAGCGGTACCGTCGTGAACCTGGCCGTGCTCTATGTGGCGCACGAATACCTGTTCCGCGCCATCGAACCCGTGGGCAGCAAGCCCTATTTCTCGCTGGCCCTGGCTATTGCGGTGGCCACGGTCAACAACTTCACCTGGAACCGGCTCTGGACCTGGTCGGACCGGCAGCACGCCACGGCCGTCGAGGACGGCCAGCGCCTGCGCAAGCGCAGCCTGCTCGCGCAGCTGGGCCAGTACGCCACGGCCTCGTGGCTGGGCATCCTGCTGCAGTACGCGCTGACGCTGTGGCTCACGCACCTGGGCCTGCACTACCTGATCGCCAACGTCACGGCCATCGTGATTGCCAGCGTGAGCAACTTCATTGCCAACGACCGCTGGACCTTCCGGCACGCACGCAAGCCATAATGCCGGCGTTGGCGCCACCCCGGTGCCCGGTGTGATGCGCATGCAAGTCCTCCCCCCTACTCCCGAACGCTATTCCACCGCCTTCTGGCTGGCGGTCCTCCTGCTGGGTCTTTGCGTTTATGCATTGGGCATCGGCGGCCAGTACGTGCCGACCAATGGCGACGAAATGGTCTACGCCCACATCGCGCGTGAAACCGCCGAGACCGGCCAGTGGCTGCCGCTGGCCTCGGAACTGGAGAACATGCGTAATACCAAGCCGCCCCTGCTGATCTGGCAGGCCATGGTCGCCGGTGGCTGGGGCGATCGCTGGACACTGGTTGCCCTACGCACGCCCAGCCTGCTCTACCTGCTGCTCATCTGCGGCGCCCTGGTGCTGAGCCTGCGCGCCGTGACCCAACGCTGGCAGGAAGGATTGGCGGCAGCCTGCCTTTTCCTCGCCTTCCTCAGCACATTCCGCTACGGCCGGCCTTATCTCACCAGCGCCGCCGAAACCTTCTGGTTCAGCCTGCCGCTGTTCGCGCTCATCATCCAGCGCGCTCGTCTGCCGGCTTCCTGCCCCGGATGGATCGCGCATGCGCTCTTTGGCATCGCCCTGGGCCTAGGCCTGGCCTACAAGTCCTTCGCGCTCGTGGCCCCCGCGGCGGCGGCCTGGTGGCTGGCCCTGGTGGTCAGCGAGTCGCACCTGAGTTGGACCGCCCCGTTGCGCCACACCTTGCGCGTGGCCTTCAGCGCGCTACTGGCGCTGGGCGTGTTCGCCCTGTGGTTCGTGCTGGACCCCGATCCGCAATCGGTGTGGCGCGAATTCATCGTGGGTGAGAACGCCGCCAAGTTCGCCGACACGCGTGGTTACTGGCGCGCCGCCCTGGCTTTCGATGGCTCGGGCATCTGGTCTCAGCTGCTGGCTTATGCGGTGAACGCGGGCCTGCTGTTTTTCGTGCTGCCTGGCCTGGTCTGGCTAGGGCTGAAAGCTTTGCCGCAGCTGCGCCGGCACTGGCCCCTGCCCGCAACGCAAGCCATCCTGCTGGCCTGGGCCTTGGTCTGGCTGCTGGTGTTCATCTTCCCCAGCCAGCGCTCGGCCCGTTACGTGATCCCGGCCATGCCGGCCGTGGCCATGCTGCTGGCCTTGTACTGGCGCGACATTCCGCGCGCCTGGTTCCTGCCCACACTGCTGCTGGCCGCACCGGTCCTGCTGGTACTGACACGCCTGGCCTGGGTAGGCTATGAGATCGGCCTGGCTTCCGTGCCCGAGATCAGTCTCACGCTGGGGATCGTGGTCACCGCTCTCGTCTGCATCGTGGCGGGCCTGTGGCGCAGCGCCTGGAGCCGCGGCGCGGCCGTGCTGACCACTCTACTGGTCTACGCCGCCTTCAACGCCCTGGTCACCCCCATGGACGGCCCCGCCGGCCGTTACGACGAGCGCGCCATCGCGGCAGCACCGGCCGGTCGCATTGCCGTGCCCTCGGGCTTCAACGGTCAGTTCGAACGTTTCCAGTTCCTGCTGCCCGGCGCGCACCAGTTCCTGCCCTATGACAGCCGCGCTCAGGCGCGCGCACGCCGTGGTCCCGATGCCGAGGGCCAGGCGCAGGCCGCGGAGGAATTGCACCAACTGTTGAACACGCACGAGGCGGTGATCTGGGCCGCCAGCCATGGCGAACAGACCACGCCGCCCTGTCTGCCGGGTTGCCGAGTGCTGGGCGAACGCTGGTTGCTGACCAGCCGGCACGCGCCGGGCGAGATCCGCAAGGACAACCTCTGGTACCCGCAGCAGTGGCTGTACCGCAGGGAATGGTTGCTGGTGCGCTCTTAAGCGTGAGAACGGCGCAAGTGGCGCCGCAGCCAGTCCACCTGGAGCAGCAGCCAGAACCAGGGGTCCAGCACCGCATCCCAGACATTGCCGCTGGGCAGACGCATAAGCACATGCAGCAACAGCGCAGTCACCAGCAGACCGGACAGGGTTGCGTTGCCGCGCAGCAGCCACGGCAGACAGGCCAGCAGCACCAGCGCCCCCAGCGTCAGCGGTGCAAAACCCCATGCATACAGGCTCAGCGGCAACAGGGCAAAAGTGTCGAGCAGCAGGGCCCAGCCCAGCAGAACCAGGGCCGGCGTCCCGAAACGCAAGCTCTCGAACCCACTGGCACCCGGTGTCTGCGGTCGGTAGTATCGCAACAGCACCCAGGCGCACAACAGCGCCAGCAAGCCGCTCGGTGCACGAAACGCCAGGCCCAGCCAGAAGGCGGGCGACAGCCCGCCGGGCAGCAGGCAGCAGAGCAGCAGGAGCGGCGGCAGCCAGCGCTGTAGGCCCATCGGGTTCAGCCCGCGGTGGCGCAGCAGCACGAGCGCCAGGACGGCCAGCACCAGTCCCCAGGCCAGCCCCAGGTAGAGACGACCCGCCAGCGGGGCGGGCAATGCACTCACCTGCGTTGACAGCAGGGCAGTGGACAGCTGACTCAGTTCCATCAACCGGTCCTAGGGTGCCACCGGCACAAAAATGTAGCGCTGCCAGGCAATCGCCTGGCGTTGCTCGGTGTAACTGACCCATAGGCTATCGTCGGCCCAGGCCATGGAGGGGTAGGACATCTCGCTGCCCGCCGGGGCCTGTGCCAGCGTTTCCAGCACCGTCCACTCCAGGCCATCGCGCGACTGGCTCAACACCAGTTGCGCCCGGGATTCGGCGCGCGGGTTATGCGCCAGGAACATCAGCTCAGGCCGCAGCGCCAGGCCCGCCACGGCAGCGTCGGGGTTGGCGGGTCCGGGGTCGGGCAGGTCCAACCAGCTGCGCCCGCCGTCGCTAGTCTGCACCGCGCGCAGCTTTCGGTCCGTGCGGTTGTCGCGCAGCAGGGCCAGCCATTCGGTCTCGCTGCGTGCGAGCAAGGTGGGTTGCAGCAGGTCGCGGCGCTGCGACATGCGCGTCAAACCGCGAAACTCACCGGCCGCATCAAAGCGCAGGGCCACGGGGTACTTCACACCGATTTCGAAATACACCGGCAGGACCATGCCGCCATCAGCCAGCGGCAAGGGCATGGCGCGCACCAGGTGGCTGGTGTTCCAAAGCCAGGACAGGGGCAAGGTGCGCAGCGGCACAAAAGGCTGTTGCGCAGCGTCCTGGCGCAAATGCAGGATACGCCCGGCCGCCCAGCCGCCCAGGCCCGTGGCCACCACAAACAGATGGGTACGCCCCTGGCCATCGCGCCAGGCCACCGGGTTACCGATGCGCCGCAGGCCATGGCCCAATTGCGCGGCGGCAGCGTGCCGATTCACCACATAAGTGGCCGGAGTCCACTGCTGGGTGGCGCGCTCGAACTGGGAAAAGGCAATCTGTACGTCCGCCCCGCTTTCGCGGGAACCGGCAAACCAGTAGGCCTGCACGGCCGCCGCATGGCCCGCCGGCATGGCCAGCAAGGAGCTGGCATGGGCTGCGGGCGTGTTCGGCGGCATGGGAATACGGCCGGCCGCCTTCAGGGCCAGCAGCGCCGGTGCCGGTGCGCCCGCCACCGGCCGGACGGCTTGTGCCGCTGGCAATGCCCCCCCGCACCACCACAGATCCACGGCCATGACGGCCAAGCCGAGGGCCAGGGCAAGCAGCCAGTAGCTGAGACGCGGTCTTGCAGGCCTGGGATTCGACGTATCAGTCACGAATAAGCGTGGAAAACGGAACGTTGTCGGGAGGAAGCAGCCCCGCAGTGTAGCGAATCCCCTCCGCCCCCCCCCAGGCGGCCGATCTTGAAACAGGGCAAAAAAGCCTTATGATTAGCACTCGTTGGATTCGAGTGCTAACACCTCGAGTTCAAGACAAGTTAATGAGCACTAACTTTTGGTGCTCGCTTATTTTGCTAACCCTGTTTCTAACTGTAGGAGATACCTGATGAAACTGCGTCCTCTGGCCGATCGCGTGATTGTCAAGCGCGTTGAAAACGAAACCAAGACCGCCTCCGGCATCGTCATCCCCGACAGCGCCGCCGAGAAGCCGGACCAGGGCGAAGTCCTGGCTGTGGGCCCCGGCCGCAAGAACGACAAGGGCGAGATCATCGCCATGAACGTCAAGGTCGGCGACCGCGTCCTGTTCGGCAAGTACAGCGGCCAGACCGTCAAGGTCGGCGGCGACGAACTGCTGGTCATGAAGGAAGAAGACCTGTTTGCTGTTGTCGAGAAGTAAATCGCAACGCGATTGATCCATCCGACTTAATCGTTTGAACTTGAATCTGGAGTAATACACATGGCAGCTAAAGACGTAATTTTCGGCGGTGAAGCACGTGCCCGCATGGTCGAAGGCGTGAACATCCTGGCCAACGCGGTCAAGGTAACCCTGGGCCCCAAGGGCCGTAACGTGGTGCTCGAGCGCTCTTTCGGCGCCCCCACCGTGACCAAGGACGGTGTGTCCGTGGCCAAGGAAATCGAACTGAAGGACAAGCTGCAGAACATGGGCGCGCAGATGGTCAAGGAAGTTGCTTCCAAGACCAGCGACAACGCCGGTGACGGCACCACCACCGCCACCGTGCTGGCCCAGGCCATCGTGCGCGAAGGCATGAAGTACGTGGCCGCCGGCATGAACCCCATGGACCTGAAGCGCGGCATCGACAAGGCCGTGACGGCCCTGATCGAGCAGCTGAAGAAGGCTTCCAAGCCCACCACCACCTCCAAGGAGATCGCCCAGGTCGGCTCCATCTCCGCCAACAGCGACGTCAGCATCGGCGAGATCATCGCCAATGCCATGGACAAGGTCGGCAAGGAAGGCGTGATCACCGTGGAAGACGGCAAGTCCCTGCAGAACGAACTCGACGTCGTCGAGGGCATGCAGTTCGACCGTGGTTACCTGTCGCCCTACTTCATCAACAACCCCGAGAAGCAGGCCGCCCTGCTGGACAACCCCTTCGTGCTGCTGTACGACAAGAAGGTGTCCAACATCCGTGACCTGCTGCCCACGCTGGAGCAGGTTGCCAAGGCCGGCCGGCCGCTGCTGATCATTGCCGAGGACGTCGAGGGCGAAGCCCTGGCGACTCTGGTGGTCAACACCATCCGCGGCATCCTGAAGGTCGTGGCCGTCAAGGCTCCGGGCTTCGGCGACCGTCGCAAGGCCATGCTGGAAGACATCGCCATCCTGACCGGCGGCAAGGTCATCGCTGAAGAAGTGGGCCTGACCCTCGAGAAGGTGACCCTGGCCGATCTGGGCCAGGCCAAGCGCATCGAGGTGGGCAAGGAAAACACCATCATCATCGACGGCAACGGCGCTGCCGCTGACATCGAAGCCCGCGTCAAGCAAGTGCGCGTGCAAATCGAAGAAGCCACCAGCGACTACGACCGCGAGAAGCTGCAAGAGCGCGTGGCCAAGCTGGCCGGCGGTGTGGCCGTGATCAAGGTCGGCGCAGCCACCGAAGTCGAGATGAAGGAAAAGAAGGCCCGCGTGGAAGACGCCCTGCACGCCACCCGCGCTGCCGTGGAAGAAGGCATCGTGGCCGGTGGTGGCGTGGCCCTGCTGCGCGCCCGTCAGGCTGCTGGCACCATCAAGGGTGACAACGCCGACCAGGACGCCGGCATCAAGCTGGTGCTCAAGGCCATCGAAGCGCCCCTGCGCGAGATCGTCTACAACGCCGGCGGCGAGCCGAGCGTGGTCGTGAACGCCGTGCTGAATGGCAAGGGCAACTACGGCTTCAACGCCGCCAACGACACCTACGGCGACATGATCGAGATGGGCATTCTGGACCCGACCAAGGTGACCCGCACCGCCCTGCAGAACGCTGCCTCGGTCGCGTCTCTGATGCTGACCACCGAATGCATGGTGTCCGAGTCCCCGAAGGACGAGGGCGCTGCCGGCGGCGGCATGCCGGGCGGCATGGGTGGTATGGGCGGCATGGGCGACATGGGCATGTAAGTGCTCCTTGCCTGACGATCCAGGGCGTCGTTGCGGCGGCTTGCCGTACACAAACGTACTGTCTGCGCCGCCGCGCCTAGCCCTGAATCGCCATGCTGCGTCGGATGACACCACGTCACTCGGCACAAACAAAAAAACCCGCAGTGCTCGCGCGCTGCGGGTTTTTTCTTGGGCGTCTGCTTCCTAGCTGCGCAGGCGTTTGAGCAGACCCGCCGTCGATGCGTCCAGGCCGGTGGTGTCGCCGCTGGCCAGGCGCGGCTCGATGGCCTGGGCCAGCACCTTGCCGAGTTCCACGCCCCACTGGTCGAAGCTGTTGATGCCCCAGAGCGAGCCGGCCACGAACACGCGGTGCTCATACAAGGAGATCAGCGCCCCCAGACTGGCCGGCGTGAGTTCCTCCAACACCAGGAAGGTACTGGGCCGGTTGCCCGGCATGTGGCGGTGGCCGCCGGCATCCTGCTGCCCCAGCATCAGGGCCTGCGCCTGGGCCAGGCCATTGGCCAGCAGCTTGTGATGGTGCTCCGACAAATCGTGCGCCACCTTCTTCACGGCGATGAACTCCACCGGAATCACATCGCTGCCCTGGTGCAGCATCTGGAAATAGGCGTGCTGGCCGTTGGCGGCCGGCTCACCCCAGATCACCGCTGAAGTGGCATAGGGCAGGGCCTGCCCGGTCTCATCGACACGCTTGCCATTGCTCTCCATCTCCAGCTGCTGCAGGTAGGCCTGCATGCGGCGCAGGCCGCTGTGGTACGGCGCCACACTGCGGCTGCCGAAGCCGTGGAAGTTGCGGTACCAGACGTCGAGCAGGGCCAGCTGCACCGGCAGGTTGTGTTCCAGCGCTGCCGTGCGGAAATGCTCGTCCATGGCGTGGGCACCGGCCAGCAACTCACGAAAACGCTGCGGACCGATGGCGATGGCGATCGGCAGACCGATGGCCGACCACATGGAATAACGTCCGCCCACCCAGTCCCAGAAACCGAAGGTGGTGCTGATGCCGAATTCGGCCGCTGCTTGCACATTGCTGGTCAACGCGCAGAAATGGCGCGCGATGTTGCGCCCGCCTTGCGCCTCGAACCAGGCCTTGGCCGAGCGGGCGTTGGTCATGGTCTCCAGCGTGGTGAAGGACTTGGACGCCACCAGGAACAGCGTGCTCTCGGGCCGCACCTGGCGCAACACACCGCTGAGTTCATGGCCGTCCACGCTGGAGACAAAGTGGTAACGCTTGCCATGGTCGACGAATTCGTCCAGTGCCAGCACCGCCATCTGGGGCCCCAGGTCGGAGCCCCCGATGCCGATGTTCACCACGTCGGTGATGGCCGCATCCTCACGCACCGCCTGGGCATAAGCCAGCATGGCATTAAGCACCTGGTGCACTTCGCTTAACTCGCCTTGTACGTACGGCGTCAGCTGAGGGGCAGTGGCGCCGCCGGGATGGCGCAGCAGGAAGTGCATGGCGGCCCGGTCCTCCGTGCTGTTGACAGGCTCGCCACGGAACATGGCTTCACGGTGCTGCTCCGTCCCGCACTGGCGGGCCAGCTCGGTCAGCTGGGCCTGGATCGCGGCCTGGATCAGGTTCTTGGACAGGTCGGCGAACACATGCGGCGCCTGCAGGCTCAGGCGCTCGAAGCGGCCCTCGTCCGCAGCAAAAGCCTGGCGCAGGTCCAGGGATCGCCCCTGCGTCTCGTACAGCGCCCGCAAGGCCGTCCAGGCCGGCGTGCGGTCACATCGCATGCGTGTCATCAGGCAGAGCGTATCAGTTGCTCGAGCTTGAGCGTGTCGACCGCAAAGGCGCGGATGCCCTCGGCCAGCTTCTCGGTGGCCATGGCGTCTTCGTTGAGCGCATAACGGAAGCCCGCCTCGTCATACTGCACGGCCGGCAGGTCCAGGGCACGCGCGGCTTCCGGCTCCAGCGCCCGCTGCACCGGCGCCTCGCTGCCCGCCAGCTGGGCCAGCAGTTCTGGCGCGATGGTCAGCAGGTCACACCCCGCCAGCGCCACGATCTGGCCCGTGTTGCGAAAACTCGCGCCCATGACCTCGGTGGCGATGCCGTGGCGTTTGTAGTGGTTGTAGATGGCGCGCACGGATTTCACGCCCGGGTCGTTCGCGCCGCTGTTGGCCGCTTCGTCCCAGCTGCTGCCCGCGCTCTTCTTGTACCAGTCATAGATGCGCCCCACGAAAGGCGAGATCAATTGCACCCTGGCCTGCCCGCAGGCCACCGCCTGGGAAAAAGAAAACAGCAGCGTGAGATTGGTATGGATGCCGCGCTTCTCCAGCTGCGCCGCCGCCTGGATGCCCTCCCAGGTGGCGGCGATCTTGATCAGCACCCGGTCGACCGGGATGCTCAGCGCCTGGTAGAACTCGATGATGCGCTCGGCACGCGTCACCGTGGCCTGGGTGTCAAAGCTCAGACGGGCATCGACCTCGGTGGAAACGCGCCCCGGGATCAACGCCAGGATCTCGCAACCGAAACGCACCAGCAGCCGGTCCACGATCTCGTCCAGCGCACGGCCTCGGAACCGATCCACGGTCTCCTGCAGCAGCGGCCGGTACTCCGGCTTCTGCACCGCCTTGAGAATGAGGGAGGGATTGGTGGTCGCATCCTGCGGCCGGACAGCGGCCAGCTGGTGAAAGTCCCCGGTGTCGGCCACCACGGTGGTGAACTGGCGTAGTGCTTCGAGCTGGTTCATGGCTGTGGATTATCGATGAACCTGGAAACGGGCAGTCAACCGCCGTCTCCAGGTTGTAATAAAATTACACTCCGGCATCTTCGCCTGTAACCCTGCGCTGCCACAAGCGGTGCACAGGAATCCCCATGCTCGATCGTATCCGCGCTTCGCTGCCCTCTCTCGCTCCCGCTGAACAGCGCGTGGGCCAGCTCGTCCTGGCTGATCCGCGCGCCTTTGCCAACCTGCCGGTCAGCGAACTGGCCGACCGCTCGCATGTGAGCAAACCCACCGTGGTGCGCTTCTGCCGCAGCATGGGCTACGACGGTCTCTCCGACTTCAAGCTCAAGCTGGCCGGCACCGTCAGCGAGGGCGTGCCCTTCATCCACCGCAGCGTGGACGTGGACGACAAGACCAGCGACGTGGTGGTCAAGGTCATCGACAACACGGTCGCGGCCTTCCTGAAATACCGCAACGACGCGTCCACCGCCGCCATCGACAAGGCCGCCGCCATCCTGGCCGCCACCTACAAGACCGGCAAGCGCATCGAGTTCATCGGCGCGGGCAACTCGGGCATCGTGGCGCTGGACGCGCAGCACAAGTTCTTCCGTCTGGGCGTGAACACCGTGGCCTACAGCGACGGCCACATGCAGGTCATGAGCGCCTCGCTCATGGGCCCGGGTGACTGCCTGGTGGTCATCTCCAACTCGGGCCGCACACGCGACCTGATGGACGCCTGCGACATCGCGCGCAAGAACGGCGCCACCACCATCGTCATCACCACCAGCGGCTCGCCGCTGGCCATGGCCGGCCACATCCATCTGGCTGCCGACCACCCCGAAGGGTACGACCGCTACAGCCCCATGGTCTCGCGCCTGATGCACCTGATGATCGTGGACATCCTGGCCACCTGCGTGGCCCTGCGCATCGGCGGCAACCGCCTGCAGCCCATGCTCAAGGAAATGAAGAACAACCTGCGCAACAAGCGCTACGCCTGAAGCGCAGCCCCAGCACTAGGGGTTGCGTGCCAGCAAGGAGCCATCCAGTTCCACCGGCCCGTACCAGGCGCGGACATGGCTGCCGGTGTTGTCGCTGTCAGTCATGAGGGCCACGCCGATCAGCCGGCCGGGCTCTTCGCCGAACACCTTGCGGTAGTCGGCACGCACATCGCGCTCATAGTCCAGCCACTGGTCCAGCCGCGCCGTACCCGTTTCCACCACCAGCTTGCGGATGCGGTCGGTGCGCGGGTTGGTGATGATGCTGCCTGCCTCGCGCGTGGGGCACCAGACGTACATCAGCGTGGCATAGGGCAGGGGCTCACCCGTCATGAGCAAGGCCAGTTCGGACAGCATGTGGTCGCGCGCGGACAGGCGCGTGCGATCGCCCTCGAAAGACAGCACCACCCGCACCACAGCATCGGCCACCTCGCGCCGCGCCAGGTCGGCCTGGGGCATCAGGGCCGGCACCCTCCAGGAAAAACGGATCGCGCCAAGTTCGGCCGCCGGGATGCTCAGGCGCTGCCGCATCAAGCTGGCCGACGACAGGGCCTGCACTTCCAGCGCGGCACGCTGCCCGTCGCGCACCGGCACATAGGCGGTAGGCGTCTTGCCGGGCAGGGTCATGTGCGACCAGCCCGGGAGCATGGTTGATGCCGCTGGCTCGCTGCCGCCGCGCCCGATCGGCGGGGCGCTGCAGCCGGCCGACAACATGGCGGCGATCGGCAAAAGCCAGCGCAGCCCTTGCGTGAGCCCGGTGTGTTTTTTCGGCATAAAGGTGGGTCGGCCCGGGGGCCCTGCAGTCCAGTTCAGCTCTTCCATAAAAAAACCCTGCCGCGTTACCACGGCAGGGTTTTTAGCTTCAATCATCCACTGGCTTGCGCCAGCGTCAGATCAGAAGTTGTGGCGCAGGCCCACCAGGAAGGTGGTAGCGTCGTTGACGGTGGCGCCAGCGGCGACGTTGTCGGTCGACACGTTCACATAACGGACGTAGGTCGTGGTGCGCTTGCTCATGGCGTACTGCAGGCCGACAGCCAGGCTGTCCTTGTCCTGGTTGCTGGCCAGCTTGTCATCCACCATCTGGATGTTGGCGGTCAGGGTCAGGGCGGGCGACAGCGGCACGTCGGCAGCGACGTTCCAGCCGGTTTGCTCGACGGTGGTCGTGCCAGCAGCGTTCTTCGTCTCGTGGTCGTGACCACCCAGGGTGAACTTGGCGAAGCCGAAGTTGTAGGCCACGTAGTAGTTGGACTGGCTGATCTCGGTGCCGGAGTTCGCACCAGCGGTCTTGTTCAGGTCCGTGCTGTACACAGACACGCCACCAGCCAGCGGGCCGTTGGCATAGAACAGGCCGAGGTCGGACTGAGCACCCGTGCTCGTCGCACCAGTAGTGGCACCAGCGGTCTCGTTCTCAGGCACGTACATCAGGCCGAAGCTGAAGCCGGAGAAGTTGGGCGAACCGTAGACGATGGAGCTGTCGAAACGGGTCAGGGAAGTACCGAAACCGGCGCTGTTGGCGCGGCCGCCGTCCTTGGTGCCGAAACCGGCGCCACGGGCACCCTGAATCGTCAGCGAGGGGGTGTTGGGAGCGCCAAGCTTGATGGAGCCGAAGGCGCCTTCCAGGCCGACGAACATCTGGCCGTTGGCTTGGAAGCCGCTCACAGCAGCGGTACCGGTCACAGTGGTGCTGGTGACAGCAGCAGCGCCGCCGCCGGTGTCGGTCATTTCAAAGTTGTGCTCGTACAGGAACACAGCCTTCAGGCCGCCGCCCAGGTCTTCCATACCGCTCAGGGTGAAACCGGTCGTGGCAAGACCGTCGTTGTCGAGCACGCTGGAGTCGTAGGAGGTTCCATCGGCCTGGTCATTGCTGGTCATGCGATAGGTGGCATCCATCGTACCGGTGATGGTGACTTGGGCGAAAGCGCTGGTGGCAGCCAGGGCGGCCACGGCAATCAGGGTCTTTTTCATATTGAAAGTTCTCCAAAGGTTTAACAAGGGTCCCGAAGGGAGGTTTCGGTCCCCGGGCCAACCTCCTCTAACAAGGAAGTTGAAGGTATTGCACCAGAGGGCCTAGCCCGGGTCAAAGGAAAAACCCGGAGTCGGTCTGATTTCACCCGGCTTTCGTTGTCGCCCTGCAACATTGCCCAAACAAGAGGCAACCCTCGTATCAGCAATATGAACGCACGATGAAAAAGCGCCGAATCCAGAGCCGATAATGGAGCCCATCATGCAAACCCTGCTCGCGGACCTGGCCATCAGCATGTCCCAGTTCAAGAAGAACCCGGCGGCCGTGCTGCGCCAGGCGGCTGGCCAGCCGGTGGCCGTGCTCAACCACAACAAGGTCGACTTCTATCTGCTGGAGCCTGCGCTTTTGGCGACCCTGCTGGACGAAATCGGTCGGCTGCAAGCCGCCGCCTCGCCGGCCATGCAGCCGCCCCCACCGGGCACGCGCCGGCAACAACTGGAGGCCTTGTTGAGCCAGGCCAAAGCCGCCGGGCGCTGAATTCGGGACAATCCGGCCATGACCACGCCCATCGACGCCCTGCTCACCGCCGCCGACACCGCCCTGCGCACCCTGCTGGCCCCACCTCGCGCGGCCCAGCCCACACCGCGCCCGGCCGATCCGGACCAGGCATTGACGCCGGAGGAAAAACGCCTCTCGGCGGCTCTCATGCGCGTGAACCACGTGGGTGAGGTCTGTGCCCAGGCGCTTTACACCGCCCAGGCCCTGACCACGCCCAACCCGGCCCTGCGCGCGCACTTCACGCGCGCCTGCGCCGAAGAGACCGACCACCTGGCCTGGACCCAACAGCGCCTGGACGAGCTGGGCTCACGCACCTCGGCCCTCAACCCGCTCTGGTACGCCGGCGCCTTCGGCATCGGCCTGCTGGCCGGGCGCTTGGGCAATGCAATCAGCCTGGGTTTTGTGGTGGAAACCGAGCGCCAGGTGGAAGCCCACCTGATGAGCCATATGGACCGCCTGCCCGCCGGGGACATGACGTCGCGTGCCATCGTGACGCAGATGGCGGCCGACGAGGTGAAGCACGCGGTGGACGCGCAGAAGGCCGGGGCGATGGAACTGCCCGGGCCGGTGAAGGAGCTGATGCGCGCTGCGGCCAAGGTCATGACCACCACCGCTCACCACATCTAAAAACTGGCGAATAAATCTACTGCGCGACCCGATCGCGGCGTTGGGCGGTGCGCGCCATCCTCACGTACAGGTAGTACGTTCCGGTGGCTGTGCTCCGTCCGTCTTGCGCTCGGGCCTACGATTTCTTCGCCAGTTTTACGGCCTCCTCGGCCAGCCCTCTCTCAGGCCTCCAGTACCTCAAAACTGGTCGTGATCTCGGCCGTCTTGCCCAGCATGATGCTGGCCGAGCAGTATTTGTCGTGGCTCATCTTGATGGCGCGCTCCACGGCGCTGGCCGGGATGCCCTTGCCGGTCACGGTGAAATGCATGTGGATCTTGGTGAAGACCTTGGGATCTTCGGTGGCCCGCTCGCTCGTGAGCTTGACACTGCAGCCGCGCACCTCGTGCCGCCCGCGCTTGAGGATGAGCACCACATCGTAGGCGGTGCAGCCGCCGGTGCCGGCCAGCACGGTTTCCATGGGGCGCGGCGCCAGGTTCTGCCCGCCGTTTTCGGACTTGGCCGCGTCGGGCGCGCCATCCATCACCAGCACGTGGCCGCTGCCGGTTTCGGCCACGAAACCCATGTTGGAGCGCGCACCGGTGGCGCCGGTCCAGCTGACTGTGCATTCCATGTTCTGTTCCTTGTCAAAATGGGGGTCTGGCGCAAATTATCCCCATACCGCCAGCCCTCATGAAAAACAAAGTACTCCAGCCCGCCGATTACCTGAAGAAAATCCTGACCGCCCGCGTCTACGACGTGGCCGTGGAATCGCCCTTCGAGCCCGCGAAGACATTGAGCCGCCGCCTGCACAACAAGGTGCTGCTCAAGCGCGAGGACCAGCAGGCCGTGTTCAGCTTCAAGCTGCGAGGTGCCTACAACAAGATGGCGCATCTCTCCCCGGCTGAACTCAAGAAGGGGGTGATCTGCGCTTCGGCCGGCAATCACGCCCAGGGTGTGGCGTTGGGCGCGCACCGGCTGGGCGCACGCGCCGTGATCGTGATGCCCACCACCACACCGCAACTCAAGATCGATGCCGTCAAGGCCCTGGGCGGCGAAGTGGTGCTGCAGGGCGACAGCTATTCCGACGCCTACAGCCATGCCCTGACCCTGCAGAAAAAGCAGGGACTGACCTTCGTGCACCCCTTTGACGACCCGGACGTGATCGCCGGCCAGGGCACCATCGCCATGGAGATGCTGCGCCAGCACCAGGGCCCGCTGGACGCGGTGTTCGTGGCCATCGGCGGCGGCGGCCTGATCAGCGGCGTGGCGGCCTACATCAAGGCCGTGCGCCCCGAGGTGAAGGTCATCGGCGTGCAGATGAACGACTCCAACGCCATGATCCAGTCGGTGCGCGCGGGCAAACGCGTCACGCTGCAGGACGTGGGCCTGTTCTCCGACGGCACCGCCGTGAAGCTGGTGGGTGAGGAGACCTTTCGCCTGACGCGCAAGCTGGTCGACGACTACATCGAGGTCGACACCGACGCCGTCTGCGCCGCCATCAAGGACGTCTTCGTGGACACGCGCTCCATCGTGGAGCCGGCCGGCGCGCTGGCCGTGGCCGCCATCAAGCAGTACGTGGCGAAGCACAAGACCAAAGGCCAGACCTATGCCGCCATCCTCTGCGGCGCCAACATGAACTTCGACCGCCTGCGCTTCGTGGCAGAGCGCGCCGAAGTGGGCGAGGAGCGCGAGGCGCTGTTCGCCGTGACCATCCCCGAGGAGCGCGGCAGCTTCCGCCGCTTCTGCGAACTGATCGGCACCCTGCCCGGCGGGCCGCGCAACGTGACCGAGTTCAACTACCGCATCAGCGACGACCGGGAAGCCCATGTGTTCGTCGGCCTGACCACTTCGGCCAAAGGCGAGAGCGGCAAGATCGCGACCAACTTCAAACGCCACGGCTTCGCCACGCTGGACCTCACGCACGACGACCTGGCGCAGGAGCACATCCGCCACATGGTGGGTGGCCATTCTGCACTGGCGAAAGACGAGCGGCTGCTGCGTTTCGTCTTCCCCGAGCGACCGGGCGCGCTGATGAAGTTCCTGAACCTGATGCGGCCCAACTGGAACATCAGCCTCTTCCACTACCGCAACCAGGGGGCCGACTACGGCCGCATCCTGGTGGGCCTCCAGGTGCCCAAGGCCGACGACAAGGCTTTTGCCAAATTCCTCGACACCCTGGGTTACGCCTATGTGGAGGAAACACGCAACCCGGCCTACCGCATGTTCCTGCAAGCCTGAGCACCACTGAATTGGAGACCCCATGACTTATGAACTGATCCAGGTGCGCACCGAGGCCGGCAAGGTCGGCATCATCACCCTGAACCGCCCCAAGCAGCTCAATGCCCTGAACGACCAGTTGATGGACGAGCTGGGTGCGGCGCTCAAGGCGTTTGACGCCGACGCGGCCATCGCTTGCATGATCATTACAGGCAGCGAAAAAGCCTTTGCCGCCGGCGCCGACATCGGCGCCATGGCAAATTACAGCTTTGCCGACGTCTACAAGGGCGACTACATCACGCGCAACTGGGAAACCCTGCGCAGCATACGCAAGCCGGTGATTGCCGCCGTCAGCGGCTTTGCCCTGGGCGGTGGCTGCGAGATGGCCATGATGTGCGACTTCATCATCGCCGCCGACAACGCCCGCTTCGGCCAGCCCGAGATCAAGCTCGGTGTCATCCCCGGCGCCGGCGGCACCCAGCGCCTGCCACGCGCCGTGGGCAAGGCCAAGGCCATGGACATGACGCTGACCGGCCGCATGATGGACGCGACGGAAGCCGAGCGCGCCGGCCTGGTCAGCCGCGTAGTGGCAGTGGACAAATTAATGGAGGAGGCCCTGGGCGCCGCCCTGATGATCAGCGACTACTCCCAGGTGGCCGTGATGGCCGCCAAGGAAGCCGTGAACCGGGCCTTCGAAGGCAGCTTGAACGACGGCGTGATGTTCGAGCGCCGCCTCTTCCACGCCCTGTTTGCGACGGCGGACCAGAAAGAGGGCATGGACGCCTTTGTCAACAAGCGCAAGCCCGCTTTCCGGAATTGCTGAGGCGGCAAAAAACGGTATAATTTGCCCCGTTGGTGATATAGCTCAGTTGGTTAGAGCGCAGCATTCATAATGCTGATGTCGGTGGTTCAAATCCACCTATCACCACCAGACATCAACCCCTTGCAGGCCTGCCTGCAGGGGGTTTTTCATTCCGGGTACCGCCACATGCCTTCAATGCCCGCTGAACATTCATCAACTGCACCCTGCGGGCCCTCAATGCTGTCCCGCAAAATAAGGCCTTAATATGCCTTTGTCGCAGTAGCAGTGCCGCAACCGACGTGACCCTCTCCTGCCGCTGACCCGCACACACCCATGTCGCACCCTCTTCTCGCCCAGTACGTCAACGCGGCCCATGCCGCCAACCAGCAAGGACAGCCTGCCAAGGCGGTCGAATACAGCCAGCTGGCGCTGGCGCTGAACCCGGGCATACCCGAAGCGTGGTTCAACTTGGGCATCGCACAAGCCCGGCTGGGCCAGAAGCAGGCCGCCATCACCGCCCTTGAGCAGGCACGCTTGCGATCCATGGGCTCGGCCGTCGGACTCAACAGCATCGGGCTGCATCTGCTCGAACTGGGGGCGCTGGAGTCGGCCGAAACCTGCCTGCGACGTGCCATTGATCTGATGCCTCAATTCGCCTACGCACACTCGAACCTGGGCAAGCTATACCGCAAGCGCAAGTTGCCAGAAAAGGCCAAAGAGCATGTACTTCGCGCCATCGAACTGGCCCCCCAGGAACCCCTGCTGCATGTCAACCTAGCCGGAATATGCATCGATCTGAAGCGGTATGCAGATGCAGAACAGGCAGCCCGTCGCGCCATTGAGCTGGCTCCTGGCCAGGCCCAAGCCTGGGTCAATCTTTCGGCTGCCCTGCACAAACAGCACAGACTCGATGAAGCGGAGGCCGCCACACGCAAGGCCCTGGCGTTGGCCGAGGAACTCCCGGAAGCCTGGGAAAGCCTGGGGGTGATTCGCGTCGGGCAACACCGGTTCAAGGAAGCCGAAACAGTATTCAAGAAATCAGTAGCACTGAATCCCCTGTCCGCGGAGGCCTGGGCCGGTCTGGGCGCCATGTATGGGCTTCAATCCCGCCACGCGCATGCTGAAACTGCTTTTCGGAAATCTGTTGAGCTAGACCCGCATGCCGCTTCCGCGTGGTGTCAATTGGGCCTCGCGCTTAAGGAACTCAAGCGAGTTGACGAAGCGATGGGCTGCTTGCGCAAGGCCCATGCCCTGGACCAAGCACTCGACTACCTGCTTTGCTGGAAGCTCATAACGCAGGCCGCCGAGTGCGACTGGAGCGATCGGGAACGTGAGATCCACGAGCTAGCTTTAGGTTTGCAAGACGGACGGGCTTTTGCAGACCCCCTCAGCTTCATAGCACTGCTGGATGCCCCCAAAATACAGCGGATCACAGCTGAACGCTACGCAAAACAGGAACATCTGACCCCGTCGCCCCCCCTCGCACCAGCGCCCGGGGACGGACGTCGCCTCAGGATCGGCTACTTCTCGGCCGACTTCCGTGATCATCCGGTAGCCCAACTGCTTGTAGAGTCACTGGAGTTGCATGACAGATCGCGCTTCGAGGTATTCGGTTTTTCCTTTGGCGCAGAATCCACCAGCCCGCTGGGCCAGCGCATCGCCAAAGCCTTCGATCGTTTCCTCGACGTAGGCGAGATGAGCGACGCGCAGGTGATTATTCTGGCCCGCGAGCTGAAGCTGGACATCGCGATCAACTTGGGCGGGTACACGGCCGGACAGAGAACTAACCTGTTTGCTCAGCGAGTCGCTCCTATCCAAGTGAACTACCTGGGATTTCCAGGCACCATGGGCGCCGAGTACATGGACTACCTGATCACGGATGCCGTGGCTTCCCCCCCGGGCAGTGAGCCTTTTTATACCGAGAAGCTGGCCCGCGTGCCCAACTGCTTCATGCCCCACGACAGCCAGCAGACCATCTCTGACCACACCCCGCCACGCAGCGAATTCGGTTTGCCCGAGACAGGGTTCGTTTTTTGCTGCTTCAATAACTACTACAAGATCAGCCCTGAGGTATTCGATATCTGGATGCGCCTGCTCAAGGGTGTGGTCGGTTCTGTGCTGTGGCTCTCAGATGGTCCGGCTGTGGCCAAGGAGAATCTGCGCCGCGAGGCTGCCGCGCGTGGCGTGGATCCTGTCCGGCTGGTCTTTGCACGGCGCGTGGATGCCATGGCTGATCACCTGGCACGCTACCGGCTGGCCGACCTTTTCCTCGACACCCTGCCCTACAACGCGCACACCACGGCCTGCGATGCCCTGTGGGCAGGTGTACCGGTCCTCACAAGGATGGGGCAATCTTTCGCCAGCCGGGTGGCGGCCAGCCTGCTGCACGCTGTAGGCCTACCAGAGCTGGTGACCGAATCCGCCGAGGACTACGAAATGCTGGCACTGGGTTTGGCGCTTAATCCCGCCCGACTGCGCCTCCTACGGCAACAGCTGTCCGACAAGCGGTTGACATCGCCATTGTTCAGGACGGGGCAACTCACACGCGACATCGAGACCCTCTACACCACCATGCATCAGCGGCAAGTGGAGGGGGCAAAAGCCGAGAACATTGATGCCCGAACATAATCGGCAACCTGTCGCCTGAAACCTGTCCATGTCCGCCAAAATCACCCTCCGATTTGCCGACGGTATCGCTGTCGTCGTGCCTGATTCCCTCAATCTGATCACCCCTTACGTACTCAAAGAGCAAGGGGACTGGTTCGAGGACGAAATCAAGTTCGTGCGTCAAGTCCTACGCCC